>JBJKQT010000134.1:0-8771 GCA_046705065.1 Desulfocapsaceae bacterium | reverse complement strand
TTTTATTGGGTTTTGCTTTTCTTCTCTGGCTGCCCACTGTGGTTGCAGCTGGAAAGTTGGGAACCTATCAAGAGACAATCGATGTATTCCGCAGTTCACCTTCCGTGGCAAAATTTTTCAGAACCTCATATGGCTTTGCGGTATTCCCGACAATCGCGAAGGCAGGATATGTAATAGGTGGTGCTTACGGGGAAGGAAGAGTTTACCGACATGGCAAGGTGACCGGGAAATCACGTGTTGTCGAAGGATCGATCGGAGTCCAGATCGGCGGAGAAGCCTTTAGTGAAATCGTCTTCTTTCAGGACAAGCGGGCCTATGATGAATTCACCAGCGGCAATTTTGAATTCGGTGCCGGCGCCCAAACTGTGGCCATAACGGCTGGTGCAGAAACACAGGCTGGAACCTCGGGTGCCATTGCAGGGGCCAGTGCCGGTCCCAAGACCGGGATTCAGGCCGAATCTGAATATATCAAAGGCATGGCCACATTCGTCTTTGCAAAAGGCGGTCTCCTGGTCGGCATTACCGTGGGGGGACAAAAATTTACCTTTAGGCCTCTGTAGTTCCTTCCTGCGGGGAGGAAGGAAACGTAAAGGCACCGCAACAAGACCCGTAGTTATGACAGGATAATTTTTCTTAGGTATACAGCTTTGACGAGCTTGACACGCCATCTCATCTTTATATATAAAAGAGATACCTCTACTTTCTTACGATTCGCGATAGATAATGCAGCCTTTTTCTCAGATAAAATTATGAGGATGGTGCGCTCTTGTATTTCTCTCCCATCAAAAAGAAACTTGAATTATTGAAGGCAACTCCCAACCTTGTGGATTATGCCGAAACATTTGCCGGCTTCTCCTGGGATTCCATCAGGGGTGAATTACAAGGTCTTCCGGAGGGCAGGGGGCTTAACATTGCTCATGAAGCTGTCGATCGTCATGCCAATGGAGAACTGCGCGACCATGTAGCCCTGCGATGGCTCGGAAGCGCAAACTCGGTTCGAGAGTTCACCTACGGCGACATAAAAGGGTTAAGCAACCGATTTGCCAATATTCTGAAAGGACTTGGACTTGGGAAAGGAGACAGGGTTTCAGCACTTATGGGGCGTATCCCCGAAATGTACATTACCGCACTAGGAACTCTTAAAAATACGAGTGTTTTCAGCCCGCTATTTTCGGCTTTCGGTCCGGAGCCCATTTATCAGCGATTGAGCAGAGGAGACACCAAAGTTCTCGTAACTACCGAACGTTTGTATCGACAGAAGGTAAACGGTCTGCGGGGCACATTACCCAACCTCAAATATGTGCTTCTGGTCGATGTAAACGACCATCCTGAAAAGACGCTTCTGTCACTGCCGCGTCTCATGGCAGAATCCAATGATGCGTTTGTTATTCCCCCGACCGATCCCGAGGATATTGCCTTGCTTCATTTTACGAGCGGCACTACAGGAATGCCCAAGGGAGCGATCCATGTGCACAATGCCGTATTTTTGCATTATTTGACCGGCAAATATGTCCTTGATTTTCACCCTGAAGATATTTTCTGGTGCACGGCGGACCCTGGATGGATCACCGGAACGTCTTATGGAATCATAACTCCTTTGCTGCATGGGATTACCAATGTGGTCGATGAAGCGGATTTCGATGCCGCACGCTGGTGCAGGAATCTTGAAACTCAGAACGTAAGTGTCTGGTATACGACACCCACAGCTATCCGCAGATTGATGCGATTGGGCCTGGAACCGGCGCGCATCTATGACCTCAGCAGCCTGCGTATCATTCACAGCGTCGGCGAACCACTCAACCCCGAAGCGGTCCTCTGGGGACAAAAGGCCTTAGGACTCCCCATCCATGACAACTGGTGGCAGACGGAAACAGGCGGTATCATGATTGCCAACTTTCCGGCAATGGAAATCCGGCCCGGCTCCATGGGCCGCCCTCTCCCTGGAATCGAAGCTGCAATTGTGCATCGGACTGCCGGAAATACCGTCAGAATAATCGAGAAGCCTGACTCGCAAGGAGACCTTGCTTTCCGGCCGGGGTGGCCTTCCATGTTTCGAGGTTATCTGCATGAAGAGGACCGCTATAACAAATGTTTTATCGGAGGCTGGTATCTGACAGGCGATTTGGCAATACGTGACGCGGACGGATATTTCTGGTTCGTTGGCCGCTCCGATGACATCATCAAGACTTCGGGGCATATGGTCGGCCCTTTCGAGGTCGAAAGTGTGCTCATGGAGCATCCCTCTGTCGCCGAAGCCGGGGTCATCGGAAAGCCGGACCCACTCATAGGAGAAATCGTAAAGGCGTTTATTTCTCTCAAACCTGGAATAGAACCAAGCGAAGAGATACGCCTGGAACTCATAGGCTTTGCCCGCAAAAAGCTTGGCTCGGTTGTTGCCCCGAAGGAGATCGAATTTAAAGTCGACATTCCAAAAAACACGTCAGGTAAAATCATGCGAAGATTGCTCAAGGCCCGTGAGCTGGGTCTACCGGAAGGAGACCTGTCTACATTGGAGGGAGGCGGTGAACGGCAGCAATCTTTGTCTTGATACAAGAAAGACATGGCGGCTGAGAACCCGATGCAAGGAGCATTTTCATCATACTTACAGCGTATTTTAACTTATTAAACCTTCGCGAAAAGAGCTCTATATGGTAACCGAAGATCAAATAAAAAAAGTGGCCCTTGAACTTATCAACAAAATTGCTCCTGAGGCTGATATAACAAATCTGGATCCCGCCGTTCGCCTTCGCGATCAATTCGATTTTGATTCCGTCGATTTTATGAACTTTGCGGTTGCGCTTCAATCGCATCTCAAGGTGGAAGTATCCGAAGCCGACTTCCCGCAGCTTGCAACCTTGAATGGTTGTGTTGCGTTCTTAAAATTAAAGTGTAATCCATAAGTTTGTTCCTGAATTACCCGCGGCTATTCTAACGACAACGAAACAATCATGACCTCAGGATCTTCCGGATCTCGTCTTTTTTTGAATCCAAAAGCTTCACAGAGCCTGAGCATGGATCTATTCTCTGCCATCACTTCCCCGAATATCTCCCCGATGCCCCGATACCTGGCATAATCGATAATGCGTCTCATCAGCATCGGGCCCAGACCCAAGCCGGTCATCTCACGGTGTATCAGGATGTCGAACTCGGCTCGGGAATTGTCCGAATCCGCCATAAGTCGCACCATACCATGCATCATAGGTTCATTCTGAGCGTCTGGTTGGCAGAGTATCAATGCCATTTCGCGATCGTAGTCAATCTGCGTTAAAAACGCTGCCATTTCGTGAGACAAAAATCTCATGGCATGCAGAAACCGGAGGCGGATCTCATCCATTGTGAGTTTTGAGAAAAGCATTTGCAACGCCGGTTCATCCTCAGGACGAACAGGGCGAAGCAGGAGCGTTTGGCCGTCGGGAAGTCTCAGCACCTCCTCGAGTTCTTTAGGGTAGGGGCAAATCACTAGACGTTGTCCAGCCGGCAAAGGTGATTTGACAACCCTGATTCTCGCATCCAGTGCCACCACGCCCTTCTCATCGGCCAGCAACGGATTGATATTCAACTCAGCAATATCCTCGATATCGCAAATCAATTGCGACACCTTAACCAGAGTGAGCGCAATGCCTTCCAAATCAGCGTCTGGCTTATTGCCGTATCCTTCGAGGCGGCGAAACACCTTCGTTTTGCGCAACAATTCCTTGGCAAGCTGCATGTTGAGCGGGGGCAGGGCAACGGCTTTATCCTGAATGATATCAGCAGCCGCACCGCCTTCACCAAAGAGAATAACCGGACCGAACTGGACATCATTGTTGACCCCGACGATCAGTTCCCTGAGGTGAGGACGGGACGCTGCATCAGGGAACGATGCACCCATTCGGGCCGGACTTCCAGGTAAATTTTCCTGTGCAATGGATTCATCTCTTTTGATCATGGGGATCTTGTAGGACGACATGACTCCTTGTGATTCCATCTCCGTCAGCCATTCCCGGCCTTGAGACACGGCGTTGTTTACAATCTCCCGGGCTCTCTGTGTTTCCGGTTCGAAAACTTCCGGTATGTCGGAAGGTGTCTCCATGAGCATCTTCTGACTGATACGGTAACGAACCATCTGCATGAATCCACGAACGGCTTCAGACGGCGTCGCATAGGTTGGAATGCCGTTTTCAGAAAATATCCTGCGGGCATCCCGGACGGAATCGCCCCCCGGCCAGCAGGTGAAAATACCTCTTGAGCCTATCTTGGAGCTGCTTTCTTTAAGGGTTTCTACCACCTTCAGTGCCGTTTCTACGCCTGAGGAAACAGACGATGGGCAGTGTATGACAAGCAGGGCATCCACACCTTTATCTTCCAGGAGCGCCTGTATTGCATCGGCATACCGGGCTGGAGGTGCATCACCCAAGATGTCCAAGGGGTTGTTATGCGACCAAGCGGCGGGTAGCACACTGTTCAGGCGAAAGATGGTTTCAGGAGCCAATTCGGCCAGCCGCCCCTTTTTATCTATTAGAACATCTATCGCCATCATCCCCATGCCTCCGCCGTTTGACAGGATAGCCAGGCGGTCCCCTTGACACGGACGGGAAACAGCCAAGGTCTCCAAGGCATCGAAGAGCGCCTGCATATCCATTACCCGCAACATTCCGGAACGCTCGAAGGCAGCATTGTAAACGTCATCGGAACCGGCCGGAATACCCGTATGCAAAGCCACAGCCCGGGCACTCTCGGCATAGCGTCCGGGTTTTACTACGACCACGGGTTTCATCCGTGCAGCCACTCGGGCCGCGGACATGAACTTTCGGATATGGGTAATGGTTTCAGTGAAGAGCAGTATCGATTTGGTCTTGAAATCAGTGGCCAGATAGTCGAGCATGTCGCCGAAATCGACATCAGACATGTCGCCCATCGATACGATATGCGAAAACCCGATCCCTTTCGAAGTGGCCCAATCGAGTACGGTAGCCCGAATGCCTCCCGACTGAGTGACAAACGCGATATTTCCTTTCAGTGGCTGTAGATGGCCCAGACCGGCATTAAGCCCCACCCCGGGCACTATTATACCCAGACTGTTGGGTCCCATAATACGGAGCAGATGGGGGCGTGCGGAGCTAAGCATCCGGTCGTATAACCGCTGTACTTCTTCGCCTCCGCACTCACAGCGTCCCGCCGATACTATCACAGCCGATCTTGTACCCAGACTGCCGAGTTTTTCAATCAGTTGTGGAAACGTTTCCGGCGGGCTGGCTATCACAGCCAGATCAGGAGTTTTGGGCAGATTATCCAGGCCGGAATAGGTGAAAAGCCCGTTGATTGTGCTCTCTTTGGCGCTTACAAGAAAGATATCCCCTTTAAATCCGGCATTCATCAGATTGTGCGCCAGGATAGACCCGACGGATCCTGGTTCCTGACTTGCACCCACAAGAACGACTGAAGACGGGTTGAACATAAAATCAAGATTACGGATAGTCATTAAAAATCCTCCTGTGTCGAAAACCTAATTTCCCCTCAATAGCCGCGAAAGATCTGCGGTGAGCCGATAGATGCGTCGAGC
Organism: Desulfocapsaceae bacterium; assembly: GCA_046705065.1. Lineage (GTDB taxonomy): Bacteria > Desulfobacterota > Desulfobulbia > Desulfobulbales > Desulfocapsaceae > CAWGGS01. The sequence continues at coordinate 3,229 of JBJKQT010000134.1, read as the reverse complement.
CCGATCTTCAGATAGCAGTCCTGTCCCGCAGGCTGGGGTCAACAAGCTTTGACATCGGGCCAGCTCTCTTGTAATTCGGGAGGGAAACAGAATGTGCCACAATTCATCCAGGCGCACTTGAAGAGATCGAACGGACTCGGCAAAAGGGTCGTCAAGCGTGGGGACTATACCCCAGGCGATAACTCCGCCGCGCTCAATAAATTCAAGCAGAAGTTCCTTATATGGGAGCAGTGAAGCACCAAACCTATACGCATCTAAGCTCAGGACCTGCGCGTGTGTTTCCAACAACAAAGACCAATCCACCGCTTCGCAGCAATGAATACCGGCGAGGGCGTTTTCCGATTTAATCGAATCGATTATGAAATTCAAATCCTCAATAATCATTTCTCGATTCAAAGTCAGATGCATTCTGGATCCATATGCACGTATAGCCGGATCATCCAGAAAGATAATGGGGAGTAATCCCGTGCAGGAGAGAACCCTCGCCTGACAACGAGCTGTGAGTGCCAGGGTTCGTACGATAGTATCCCGCAAGTCATCATGATAATAAGCAGGTCTGCCTTGTCTGTCTTTGAGTTCCAGAGCCACGCTGAGCGGGCCAGCAACCTGGCCTTTCACATATTTGGCGTTTTGCAACCCGCCGGAATGGGCGTGTGCCAATAACGCTTGTAGACCGGCAGCGGCCCGGGATGGGGGAGAAAAGCTCTTGCAGCATACATCGTCGCCTGTTTCTGCAGATAAACAGCAGGTGTAGAATTCAGTCAGACTCAACGGAGTATCTTCTCTGCCAGGATCAAAGATCCAATGTCCTCTGTCGTTTTTCAGTAAACCGCAATCCAACAGAGGTTGCAAAAACTGGTGGGTAAAGTGCTCACGATCACCCCTGCGGGGCAGTTGAGGCCAATGAGGGATATCCTGCATCTCGGCAACGATCAGGTCGATTGCCTCCTGCGGATCGATAAATGGCAGGCTGCCGATTCCTGTCGCCAGGCACTCAGGCTGAAATTTTCTATGGAATTCCTGAACCATTTGGTGCGAAAAATATTTGTTTTAAAAATTGGTTCAAAAAAGACGGCATCCTGATTAACCCGCTACATTCGCGATAGTGACAGCATTTTCTTGCAGGCAAATCGTATAAAATCAGAATCTTTCGCTCAGGTGGCCAGTCATTTCCCATCACCATCAACCATCAGCATTTCCCCCCGGGAACCTGCTTTGGTATTGAAATCCCAACACAATAAGGTTCCAACGACGCCTTCCGACTCTGCTTCTTCGGCAAATTGACACAGTTTCCCAAACTGTTGGGCGAACCCGTTCTCCCACCAGCTCAAGTGAACGGAAAAGACCTTGATCAGCCCTCTGAAAGGGGAATCAATCTGGGCCAAGACAGCCTTGCTGAAATGAATATTGCTACCGGTGAAAATATAACCAGCCTTGTGTTCCAAAAACCGATGCCGGCTGAGAATGTGAGCCCTTTCCGATAACGTTCGAACCCGATATGCGACCAATCCGTGTAGAGATCGGCTCACCCGAACCTGTCAAGAATTTCAGCTTTGTCCGCCTTGGTGAGATCGGCGGCGATATTTTTTTTCAGTCCTGCCAGAACGGCAGAGTCCAGATTATTGACGATCTGTTGGTTGATGGATTTCTGTGCTGCAAAATACCAATGTCGGCAATTCGTTTTTTGGAGAAGCGTGGTGATGCTCCGGGCGATATTTTTGATAAGCCGTTTTTCTTCCTCGATCTGAGTCCCGTGTGGTTCTCCATAACCTTTGGACCAGTTTTTCCCCCTTGCCTGACCGAATTTACCGGCCCGGTCGCTGACCTTGTCGGAGTAGCGGGTATGGGCATCGACGGAATCAAAACACTCAATCAGATCAAGTTTCCCAGTCCCCAGAGGGGTCCGGGATAAGGTGTAGGCGCAGAAGTGTCCAAGATCTGCCAGGATTACAATTTCGTCCATTCTCTCACCCCCTCGTACATGCCATGGTCACAAAACCCAAGAAAAATTTCATGTTATTGGAACGATTTCATCCCCTGTCGGTCGGTTGGCAATTTGTATTTCCAAATTGTTGCAACTTGATGTCACCTTAACTTTTTACAGGTTATAAAGTAGAGATGGCTCCTGTTTGAAGACGTGGATGTCACGGAACGAGCCGTTCTGAAACATATCAATTCCAAAAGTTTCCTTTTTGATTATAATGTGAGAATGAGTGAAAAAGAGCAATACGGTGAAAGACCGCAAAAAAACGGCAGCAAAATACCGTATTAGAAATGCAGAAGAAGGAATTTCTTAAGATTATTTTTGGATAGGCCACCCAGGGTTTTTCCAAACGGTTCCCGAAACATTGCCGGCTCACTCCTTATCCCGCATTTCTTCCCTCATAAACACTATGTAAATTCGGTAATGGATGAGTTTTCTCAAAATTCGTTTGATCTCTTAACTTTCTTCCAAATTGACACAGTGTTCAGGAGAAATGCGGGTTAGAGGAGAGTGGTCCGGACTTTTTCCGCTCTGAGGGGCACTACTTGAAAAAATGAAACCGGAAAGATCCCAGGCAAAAAAGTCTCTGATCAAAAATGAGTCCGGCAAATTCCCGGTCGTTGGCATTGGAGCTTCGGCAGGGGGACTTGAGGCATTTGAGGCATTTTTTAAAAACATGCCGGATAATCTGGGGATAGCTATCATCCTGGTGGCTCATCTCGATCCGTCCCATACCAGCATCCTGCCCGAGATCCTCCAGAAGAAGACAAAAATGAAGGTCTCGCAGGTTGTGGACAAAATGAAGATCGTGCCCAATCAGGTCTTTATCATTCCGCCGAACAAGGACCTCGCTCTTTTAAACGGCAGCCTGCACCTCCTGGAACTGAAAAAACCCCGCGGCGCCAATCTTCCCATTGATAACTTTTTCCGTTCCCTGGCCCAGGATCAGGGAGAAAAGGCCATCGGCATCGTTCTTTCCGGAACCGGAACGGACGGGACATTGGGGATTCGGGCCATTAAAGGCGAGGCGGGAATGGTCATGGTCCAGGACCCGCAGACCGCCAAATACGACGGCATGCCGCATAGCGCCATCACCTCCGGCCTGGTGGATTACATCCTGCCTGCCGACAGAATGCCCCAACAGCTTGTCAAATACGTCCGTCACCAGCGCGAGCAGGACGGGAAGGACAAAACCGGCGACGAGAGGATGCAAAACGCCTTGCAGAAGATCTATGTCCTGCTGCG
>JBJKQT010000133.1:0-4977 GCA_046705065.1 Desulfocapsaceae bacterium | reverse complement strand
CGACCTTTATCATCGGCTCAACGTCTATCCTATTATTGTGCCGTCGTTGCGTGAACGAAAGGAGGATATCGCCATCCTTGCAGGATATTTCGTAGAACGGGTGAAAAAACAGCTCGGGCTTGGCGAGATTCGAATTTCAGCCGATGCACTTCGGTTGTTGAACCGTTACAATTGGCCCGGTAATGTGCGGGAATTGGAAAATATCGTCTCCAGGGCAGTGCTCAAGGCGTCTCAATACCCTCAGGGAGGAGACTATCTGAAGATCCGCCCGGAACATCTGGCTGGAGATATCGGTTCAGCTTTTTATGTGAGCCCCTCTCCGTCGTATGAGGCTCCCGTGAAAACACCTGTCAAAATTTCCTTTCGCGAGGAAGTTAAATCATTCCAAATAAAACTAATTCAATCGGCATTGGAAAAAAACAACGGGAATTGGGCTGCTGCGGCTCGCGATCTCGATATGGACCGCAGTAATCTTTATAACCTTTCAGTTCGTCTCGAAATGCGTTCCAAAAAGGGGAATTGACGATCATGCAGCAAGGCTTTCCCCGTCATTCCAATTGATAGCTGTCCGGAGATCGAATACCGGGATCGAGGTTAAGCAAAAAAATCCCGGTCCGGATTACCGCAGAGATGAATGCCTTTTGGGGCCGCCACCCATTGAAAATGTCCTGCCGCTTGTTTCATAATAACTGAATTCATGGTTCATAAAAAAAACGGACGGTCTTGCTTGCATACCGTCCGTTTTTTTAACTATGGCTGGTTGTGGATTTAGCCGACCATTTTTTTGATTTCCTCTACAACTTCAGGATTTGCCAGAGTCATAACATTGCCGACATCACCATGATTCGAAATGGCTCCGAGTACCCTGCGCATGATCTTTCCTGAACGGGTTTTCGGCATGTCGGGTACGATCCAGACTTTCCGGCATTTGGCGATCTTTCCGATCTGGGAGCAAACCGCATCATTTACCTTCTGAGCAAGCTCAGGCGATGCCTTGTATCCGGGTTTCAGAGCAACATAGAGATCGGGCTCTTTACCTTTAACTTCATGGGCAACCGGAACAACAGCCGCCTCTGCAACTTCCAAAACGGTAAGTGCTGCGGATTCGATCTCCTTTGTTCCTAGCCTATGGCCGGAGACGTTGATAACGTCATCGATCCTGCCCAGGATACGGAAGTATCCATCAGGTGCTTCAACGGCGGCGTCACCGGTCAGATACGGCCAGTCGCGCCAGTCTTTGCTGTCAGGATTTTTGCAGTATCGCGCATAGTAATTTTTTACGAAACGGTCGCGGTCGCCCCAGATGGTCTGGAAACCACCGGGCCAAGGATTTCTAATGCAGATATTTCCGGCTTTTCCGCATCCGGCCGGCAACTCGTTGCCGTCCTCATCATATATAACCGGATGGATGCCGGGAACGCCTTTGCCTGCACTTCCGGGTTTCATCGGATCGATGCCGGGTACGGTGCTGCAGAGGAATCCTCCTGTTTCGGTCTGCCACCAGGTGTCGACTATGACGGCCTCGCCTTTGCCGACCTCTTTCTGATACCATCTCCAGACTTCGGGCTCGATGGGCTCGCCGACCGTGGTCATGTGTTTGAAATGATAGTTATATTTTTTGGGCTCGTCGGGCCCGACTTTTCTAAGGGCACGAATTGCGGTGGGTGCGGTATGGAAGATATTGACATCGAGATTCTGGGCGATTCTCCAGCACCTTCCGGCATCCGGGTAAGTTGGGACGCCTTCATAAATAACGGTGGACGCGCAGAGAGCCAACGGTCCGTATACGATGAAGGAATGGCCGGTGATCCAGCCGATATCGGCCATACACCAGTATACGTCCTCAGGATGGATATCCTGAATGTATTTCGACATTGCGGTGACATAGGACAGATAACCACCGGTACTGTGCTGGCAGCCTTTGGGTTTTCCGGTTGTACCGCTTGTGTACATCAGGAACAGAGGCTCCTCGGCCAGCATCTTTTCCGGGGTAATTCGCGCGCCATAGTACTTTTTCAGTTCATCGTTGACGATGATATCACGGCCTGCCACCATTGCGCTAGAGGTTGAAAGCTTGCCTGGATGACGCTGCCAGACCAGAAGTTGGTCCACTTTCTGGCCTTGCTCTCCTGCAATCTTGCACGCCTCGTCGTCGACGCTTTTATGGTCAAGTAATTTCCCGGCCCGGTAGTAGCCGTCCATGGTGAGCACAACGCGACTTTGAGAGTCAACAATCCTGTCGGCGCAGGCACTGGCGGAGAAGCCTCCGAACACGACGGAGTGGATGACGCCTATTCTCGCGCAGGCAAGCATTGAGACGGCCAGATCCGCAGACATCGGCATATGGATGGTAACCCTGTCTCCCCGTTTCAGGCCGGCGGTTTCTTTCAATAATGCGGCAAATTCATTGACCCGTACATAAAGTTCCTGGTAGGTAACGTGCTGGACAGCTTCCTCTTCAAGCTCAGGGACGAAATGAATGGCGGTTTTGTTTTTGTTTTTTGCAAGATGACGGTCAATGCAGTTGTAACTCACATTAATAAGACCGCCCTTAAACCATTTCCAACATGGTGCATCGCTAGTGTCGAGAACTTGGTCCCATTGTTTATACCAAGTAAGAAGCTCGGCGAACTCAATATAACAATCAGGAAAGTTATCAAGGCTGAAGCGCTCGAAGACGGCGGGATCGGTAAGATTTGCCTGACCGATAAATTTCGTTGAAGGGTGGAAATACTCTTCTTCCTGCCAATGAACGGCTATTTGGGCTTCTGATGTTTCGATAACTTCTTTCTCTTTACTCATAAGTCGTGCTCCTTTCATGAATCTGGTTAAGAAATTAACTTCAAAACAGTTTCCGATGGTGCCGTATAATGTCCTCCTTTTTGGTTATGCCGATTATGCGGCCTATAGAAGTGAGAAGACCCTTGTTTTAGGGCGTGCTAAAAAAGGGCTAGTGATCATAAATATATAACTTCTCCGTAACATAATTGCAAACGTATTGCAATTAATTTTAACTTGTGATTAAGATGAATTGATGTGGTTCGCCCCTTCATCAAATGTATACGATTCTTCGAGGAAAGGGTAGTCCCAATTGGATGAAAATCATTTTTTATTGGGAAACCGGCTTCGCCGGAGCCTCTCTCCGGTCCTATTATGGGTTGGGAATGATTCTTTGAGAGTGAGAGCATGAGAGGCTTGCACTTTACGACCTGTGAAACTACAATCCCTGTAAGACAGTCGAAAGGAAAATGAGCCCCGGTATAGTTCGTTTCCTTTCGTTCCCGGGAGAGGAACAAAAGGCAATGGCGATTGATGTTGTATACTGAAGACAACTATGAATTTTTCGTTTCTATATTGCAGTCATCCGCAACTCAGGGTGGGATTCTATGAAAAAAACGGGATTTTTATACGACGACAGATATCTGCTGCATGTTACATGGGAAGGACATCCTGAATCACCTGCAAGACTTCTTGCCATCCATAGGCATCTCGCTGCAAAAGGTATTCTGGAAAAACTAAAATTGATTACGGCCGAGGCAGCCGATCAGAGATGGATTGAAGCGGTCCATAAGATACAGTATATCATGCGTTTTGAAGAGGCATGTATCATGGGGTTCCCGGATATCGATCATCAGGATAATTCAATTTGCAGGGATACCTACGAGGTTGCCTTACTTGCCGTCGGCGGAATTCTCAAGACGGTGGACGAGGTGATGAACGGCCACATAGATAATGCCTTTTGTGCTGTCCGGCCTCCAGGCCATCATGCGGAAGTCGATACCGCCATGGGCTTTTGTTTCTTCAACAATATTGCCATAGCGGCCCAATACCTTAAGAGGAAGTGGGGCTTGAAACGTGTCGGAATCATAGATTTTGACGTTCATCATGGCAATGGAACACAACATAGCTTTGAAAACGATCCCTCCGTTTTTTACTACTCCATCCATGAGCATCCCTCCTTTGCCTATCCAGGCACAGGAAGGGAATTTGAAAAGGGAAAGGGAGAAGGAAACGGTTATACCTTGAACTCTCCCGTTTTGCCGGGCAGGGGCGACGAGGAGTATAGAAAGATGATCGTCAGGGATCTTGTCCCGGCATTTGATGCGTTTCAGCCGGAATTCCTTCTGTTGTCAGCCGGCTTTGACGCCCACGAGAGTGATTTGATGTCCAATGTGAATCTTTCGACCGAGGGCTATGATTTCATCACCGATAAAATCATTGAACTTGGAGACAAACATGCAAAAGGCAGAGTCGTCTCCATCCTGGAGGGGGGCTATAACCTGAACATTTTGCCGGTTCTGGTTGAAAATCATATACGAAGACTTGCTGAACTATCGTAATTTGAACAATAAAATTCGATAAAGGGGTGTGAAAACTATGGGATCAGAAAGATATGGACATCACATGTTCATCAGTGAGATGATGGCAAAAGACCTGATAACGATCGGACCTGATGCCACGCTTTCCGAGGCGAGGGATATGATGCAAAAAAACAGCATCAGACATCTTCCCGTGGTTGACGATTCCGGGAAACTGGTCGGGATTCTCACCGACCGGGATATGCGTGATGCAATGCCGTCCATACTTCTGGACAAGGAAGCCTACGAACAGACCCTGGCAAAAGTGCTCACGCATCGCATCAACGAAATTATGACGACGGAGCCATTAGTTATTCCGGTTTATTTCACTATTCAGGACACATTGATGGTTATTCGGAAGAAAAAGGTCGGGGCGCTTCCGGTCGTCGACGAACAAGGATATCTCAAAGGTATTCTTTCTACTCGGGATCTTCTCGCATCTTTTGTGAATGTGTTGGGAATAGGTGAACCGGGGACCTTGTTGTGCATTCTTGCCAAAGAGCAGCAGGGTCAGATGAAAAAGATAATAGATGTCATAACCGATGAAAGAATATCCCTCGGCAGTGTGCTGGTGGCGCGTTACTGGGATGAGAATAAAAGAGCGATATTTCCTTATCTC
>JBJKQT010000132.1:0-5257 GCA_046705065.1 Desulfocapsaceae bacterium | reverse complement strand
GTCTCTGTTAAGAGTTTAAATTTTTCCAAGGATTTTTCAGGATGACCTTTCTTCTCGAAATCAAGACCTTGCTGAAAAATTTGTTTTGCTTTTGTCAACTCATTGTGTGCGTTATTTTTCAGCTCTTCCAGCAGTGGGAAAAACTGATCGGAGGGGATTGCCTGGATTCGGCTGTAGAGGGAGTAAAAGCGTTTCTGTTTGGCCATCAATTTCAAAAGATCGGTATCGATTTCTCCTGATGGCTGTAAAGGCTGTTCTTCGAAAGTTTGATGTTCAAAGTCGATGGAAGAAAAATCGGCAGCAAACTCTGGCTCTTCAAGTGTATCTACTTCAAGAGCTTCCAATTCGTCAAAGGAATCCCCGGGCGGCTGTGCGACTGATTGCGCCAGGGAAAGTTCAATGGTTTCAAAAGGAAGTCTGTCCCTGTGCTGTTTATACCATGTGACAGCCTCTTCGTTAAAAGCGTTTTCTGTCGAGAAAAACTCTCCTGCTATCATATGTCCGATATGGACAATGAGTTCAGAGATTGTGCTGTCTTTTTTCCAGAAATCGCCTATGCAGATAGCAGCCTGATCGAAATCAGGGTGAAAAATAGGGGAGATGGGTTTACAATTGGGTGGGAAATGGGGAAATCCGAATGGGATGGCTATGGCTATGGAATGATGCGATGCTTCCACTACCTCCTTTTTTTTGTTAACATGGAGGCCATTGATATTGTAAGTTATTTCGTATTTTTCCGGCGGGTCACCATCACCCGGTTTTACTGTTACATAACGATTGTTTTTAAAATGCTCTTCAATTTCCTTAAGGATTGTTTCAAGCTGTTTGGTCGCGATGCCCATAGGTTATCACTGGAAATGGTATTCAAAGAATGAAATGGATGATATACCGTTATACCGTTCTCCGGAAGTTATGCAAACATAGCAGAATTATGATTAAATAACAAAAACAAATTCATACCATTTCTTTTTTTGTATGGAATCATTCAAAGCAATTTTTAAGATAATAGAAAATAATAACTGTCCGTTATATGCACTCGAAGAGCGCTTGGTACTTTCCGACCGGTCATTAACCTTTCCCAAAGAAAAGGAAGGATGCTTGATTCTGGTAAGGGAAATGACGCAGCTTTTGTTCGAGCTGTTGGATGAAGTCGACACTGCCCAGGATAGTGACAATGAACCGAGGGTTTTTACCTGCAGTGGATGTACTGGACTTATAAAATTCGTCAGAATTGACTCGTCGGAAGATAATTTGCCGGAAATCTCCTCACTTACTCAAGAAGAAAAAATACTTCTTGCAAGGATATCCGACTCTCCCTTGGTTAAAGTTCTACCGCAAAACCAATTAAAACTGTTTGTCGGCTCTCTGCATGAACACATCGTCAACTCCGGCAGATATCTTATCCAAAAAGGGGAGATAAATCATAACATCTATCTTGTCCTGTCCGGAGAACTCGCCGTCGAAGATGATTTGGTGAAGATTTCCACTTTGAGGGAAGGGGATGTTTGCGGTGAAATGAGCTACTTTGGAAATAAGATCGCCCGTTCTTCCATCAAAGCCGTCGAAGAAACCAAGGTAGTCTCCATTAGTGGCGAGGACTTCAGCCGATTGATCAAAGAGGCTGCGTCCGTACAGCTCTTTATGGCAAAATTATTGGCGGAGAGACTTGCCAAAGCCAACACCGCCCGTACTCGAGAGTTTGAAGCCAGCATGCATGGGAAGATCAAAGACATGGCGCCGGCGGAACTCTTTCAGATTTTCCATATGAATAAAAAAACCGGTGCCCTCTCACTCGAATTATCAAAGGGAAACGCCAAAGTCGCTTTTCGCGAAGGTTGTATTATAAACGCCAGTTATGCCGGTCTCTATAATCAGGATGCCATATTTTCAATACTAGCGGAAAAAGAAGGAATATACCGTTTCAATGTCGGTTTGTCGCCGCAGGAAATGAAGGCAGCCGAGATCGGTGATTTTATGATGCTTCTAATGGAAGGGGTAAAACGGGTAGATGAACTGCATGAATCCTGAGTGTATCACGTTCATTATTCCTGCGTCTGGTGCATAAATGGTGGGAGCCTGCAGATTTCCATAAAGCTGGAGACATGAAATTCAGCTGAAAGAGATGGGTTTTTAAAGGCGATAAGCCGCATACCGGCAGCTTCAGTATGTTGCCTGTCAACGATTGAATCACCGATATAGATCGCTTCTTCGGATTTGCAGTTGAAGTGCTCGAGAATTTCCAACAGCGCGTCTGGAGCCGGTTTGGGTAATCTGGCATTCTCAGCGGTCATGACCTTGCCGAAATAATTCTCAAGATGAAAGAGTTTCAGCAATGGTCCCATGGTTGTCGTCCGGTTAGTTGAAATTGCCAGATCGAATTTCTTTTGCGCATAATTCAAAAAGGGAAGCAGATCGTCCTCCATGCGCATATAGCGGATGAAAGGCGTATAATCGAGCCGTTTCCGATATGCTTCCACCTCTGCCATATTCTGATCGGTATAATGACGGAAGATGTGTTGAATCGACATGCTCACGTTGTGCATATGAACATACTCGAGTTCTTCCTCATTCATGATCTGCCTGCCGAAATAGGCTAGAAGGTGGTTGTAGTATTCCCTATTTGCTTCTCGTGAGTCGAACATCACGCCGTCACAGTCAAAGACGATAAGCTTAAGTGGTGAATTTGATGAGGTAGTATACGGCATGGTGTTTATCATTGAGCAAAAAGGCGGTTTTTCAACCAATCTATCGCAAAAAGAAGCAGCGATTCGTCATTCTGCAGCTCTTGGACTAAGCTTTCGCTCAACGGAGGGTGGGAAAGCCTATCATTCAAGATCATTTCTCGAAACGTGTCAAGATCATATAAGGACAGAACATAAGTATCCGCTTGCTCTTTCGTCAAGATCATTCCTTGTCGTATCTTCTCGTGCTGCAGGATTTCTCCCACTGCATCGTTGAAGCGGTTATAGGCTAAGAGCCCTTGACTTTGGCCATACTGCCTCGGCGTCTGGCTGAGCTCTTGAGCGAAACCATGACAATGCGTTTCCTGTAAAAGAACGTAAAACTCGTTAACGGACCGTTCCTGGGTAAGCACTGCCGCACGCCCCATGGGGTAGGCTCGGCATGCTCCGGGGCGATTTTGATAGACTGTACATCCTTTTTTTGAGACAAAAACGCAGCTTGAGTTTCCGTCATCGACCATGGTCAGGTAAAGGCGAGGAAACGAATCTTTTTCTTCACGTTCAATAATGACGTAATTTTCTAAAAAGATCGATGAACTAAGTCCGGTTGCCTGTTTCAAACGAAGAACGTCATAAGGGGTTAATGCCAGTTCCAATTGGCGGCAGCAATGAGTAAAGCAGGATATCCCTGAATGACAGTTGAAAGTAAAGCTGTCATCCATATTGATCCGTTTGACGTTTTTAGGCAGTGATTCTTGGCGCATGTAACAAAAAAAACCGTATGGCGTTTAATTCTTTTCCCAAAGGCTCAGTATCGGGCTGGCAACAAAGATTGAAGAGTACGTCCCGATGATAATTCCAATCAACAGAGCAAAGGAGAAATCGTGGATGACAGATCCTCCGAACAGATAAAGTGCGAGCACACTCAAAAATGCAGTAAACGATGTAACGATTGAACGGGCAAGTACCTGATTGACACTCTCGTTGATAACCTGCAGTATGGAATGCGTCTCGGTTTTTTTCATGTTTTCGCGGATACGGTCGAAAATGACTACGGTATCGTTGAGAGAGTACCCTGCCAAGGTGAGAAGTGCCGTTACAATCAGAAGATTCATTTCAATGTTCAGTGCCCAGCAAATGCCGAGGACGGCAAAGACATCGTGGAAGGTCGCAATGGCTGCACCTATTCCAAAACTCAGATTAAAACGAATGGCAAGATAGATAATGACGCCGGCCATGGAAAGGGCTATGGCCAGCAATGCTTTGTCCCGCAGATCCGAACTCACGGAGGCACCTATTTCAGATTGACTCTCCAGTGAGAATTTTTGGTCCGGAAGTTTCGTTGTCAGAATTTTGGTGATTTGGTCGCTCAAATTTGTCGCAACGGAATTAGACTCTACCTTGGTCTTGATCATCAAGCGCTTTTCATTTTCAACTTTTTGAAGATCGGCATCCTGAAATTCACTGTTTTTGAAAGCGGCACGAACATCACTCATTGAAAAGTTTTTCTGAGCCTTATACTGCAGCAAAGATCCCCCGGCAAAATCGACACCCATGTTGGCGTGTCCCATGAGAATCTCGGCAAATGCGATAACACCCAAGAGTACAAGCATTCCCGAGAAGGCGAAGGCGACTTTACGTATTTTCATGTAATCGAGATTTGGTTTCTCAAAAAAATGCAGGTACTTAATGTGTTTGATTTTTTTGAAGGCTGTCAGAGAGTCGAAGATCCAGCGTGAACAGTTGATTGAGGTGAACAGGTTGAAGATGATGCCTAGAGAAAGGGTGACAGCAAATCCCTTGACGGGACCTGTTCCGAACAGGAACAAAGCCAAGGCTGTAATCAGGGTGGTTACCTGGGCGTCGACAATTGTAAGAAAGGCTTTGTTGAACCCTCCATCGATACTCGAAATTACGGATTTGCCGAGAGCGAGCTCATCCCGCATGCGTTCAAAAATGAGAACGTTGGAGTCGACAGCCATACCGATGGAAAGAACAATTCCTGCAATACCCGGCATGGTAAGTGTTCCGCTGAGAACCGCCAGACCCGAGAAGAGAAAGAGTATATTGAGAACCAGGGCCAAGTTGGCGATCAGCCCTGAAAGCCGGTAGTATATAAACATAAATCCGACGACGAGAATCGACCCGAGTATACCGGAGAGTATCCCCTGATGGATAGAGTCGGCACCCATGCTGGCTCCCACCGTCATGTTCTGGATAATATCCACGGGGGCAGGCAGCGCACCGACCCGCAGTACTATTGCCAGATCAGTTGCTTCTTCATGGGTAAAACTTCCCGTTATCTGAGCCGATCCGCCTAAGATCTTTTCCCGTATGACGGGGGCGGAGCGAACGATACCGTCAAGAACTATGGCTAGACGTTTGCCCACATACTTTTCAGTAATATTGGCAAAAACCCGTGTCCCATGACCGGTCATTTCAATACTGACGTACGGTTCGTTGAAGGTGCCTCCGATCCTGACCTGAGCATCTTTGATCATATCTCCGGTCATCAGGATCTTGTTTTCTAAAAGCAGAGGCGTGGTGGTTTCTCTCTTAGTGTTCGGGTCAACTTC
>JBJKQT010000131.1:0-8233 GCA_046705065.1 Desulfocapsaceae bacterium | reverse complement strand
GGTGTGAGCGACCAGAAACTCATGGTGGGCAAACTCGACGACTGGGACCAGGCCGGCGGCGCCGTAAATCTCTGTGAAGCCTTTGTCACTGTAACAAGAAGTGTCCGTAATCCCAAGAGGAGGGTTGAACTGTGAAAAAGTATATGATCCATCTTAACAGCCGCCGGTGTATCGGCTGTCACGGATGTGAGGTGCATTGCAAGACCAACAAGGGACTATCGGTGGGCCCCTTCCTCTGTGAGATCCATCACTCGGAACCAAAAAAAATCGCCGGTATCCCGAGGACGGAATTTATTTTTCAGACCTGCAGGCACTGCGACGAACCGCTCTGCGTTCCGGTCTGCCCCACAGAGGCGATGGTCAAAAGGGGAGATTCCATTGTCTATATCGATCAGGAAAAATGTATCGGCTGCATGGCCTGCAAGGCTGCATGCCCTTGGCAAGTGCCTGAAAATAACAAGGAAACAAAAAAAGCAGTTAAGTGCGACCTCTGCATGGACCGATTGGATGCGGGGCTTAAACCCGCATGTGTAACCAAGTGCACCACCCATGCCTTAAGGCTGATGAGTTTGCAGGCGGCATAAAGGACAAGCGTCATTTTTTCCGGAAAACACCGGGCCTGTGCGGCGGGTTCAATATAATCCTGCCGCACGAGAATACTCATGAACTCCGAAAACAGACAGAAAGAGAGGGACTACCTTGAGGTTTTCCAGGAGGTTACCCGTCTCATCAGTATGGTCCACGACCCGCAGCAGGTTATGGATCTCGTCGTCCGGCGTTTGCCCGGACTCATGGAGGTGGATGCCGCGACCATCAGGCTTCTTGATGCCGGTACCGACACCTTCGTGCTTGGCGCTGCCTGGGGGCTCTCTGATGAGTATCTGTCGCGTACCACCATAGACTCCAGGGAAGTCATGGCAAGACTGATGGAAGGCCGACCCACCGCCAGAGAGGATATCGCTCATTGTTCAGATCGCGATTATCGTGAATACGTCTCCAGGGAAGGTGTGAAGAGCGCCATGTCGCTGCCTATCCTTTACAAAGAGCGCGTTGTCGGATTGCTGCGTCTTCTGACCAAAGATAAACGGAAATTTTCCGAGTCGGAGATGGGCTTTGCCATGTCCCTGGCCGAGCAGGTGGGGATAGCTCTTTCCAACAGCCATATGATCCAGGAGATGGAAAACAGGATCAATTTCTTCGGCGCATTGCGGCAGATTTCGAAACTTGTGAATTCAACCCTGGATCTTGATGTAATCTTGAATGCCATCGTCGAAAAGCTCCCGAAATTATTAAATGTCAAGGGGTGTACCATCCGATTGCTGCATCCGGCCACCAACCGCCTGGAACTTGTGGCTGCCTCCGGTTTGTCCTCCGGTTATCTCGGTCGCGGCAGTATCAGCAGGGAAGATTCGGTTTTCAAGGTACTGAAAGGAGAGCCGGTATCCATCTACGATGCCGAGAGTGATCCGAGGGTCGATTTTCATGATGCCATTCGCCGTGAGGGAATCAAAAGCATCCTTGCCGTTCCCATTAAGAACGATCGGGAGGTTATAGGGGTTTTGCGCCTGCTCGCCGCAGAACATCATTTCTTTACGGCCGGCGAAACAGCCTTTTCACTTGCCGTGGCCGAAGAGGGCGGCAATGCCATTGAAAAGGCCAGAACGTATCGCAAGATAACCCTGCTTTTCAAGCAGATAGAAGAACAGGAACGCTTTCTGCAAACCCTGGTGGATTCGTTGTGGATGCAACTTCTGGTTGTCGATCCGAATAAACGGGTGATCATGGCCAACAGGCGATTTCTAGAGGAGAATCATATCCTCGAACAGGATGTCGTCGGCCGGTTTTACCACGCCGTTGCTCCATGGCAGAGTGCAACGGTCCCCGATTCCCCTCTGGATTCGGTACTTGGAAACCTCATACCGGTAACCAAGGTCGATCGGTGTGATACAGACAATGGGCCTCGATGGTATGAACACCATCTTTTGCCCCTTTTTGATAGTGACGACAAGGTTAGTTTTATCATCGAGGCGGTAAGAGATATCACCGATCAGAGATTGCTGGAAAAAGAAAAAATGGCGCGGATGAAGCTCGAAGGGGTGATCGAGATGGCCGGTACAGCAGCCCATGAGTTGAACAGTCCGCTCTTTGCAGCGTTGGGAACGGCTCAACTGATCAAGGACGATCTGCAACCGCCGGAGATGGCCGAAGAGATGGAAACGATCATCCGCAATATGAAAACCATGCGTGATTTGATACGAAAAATGACGGCTGCAACCGGTTTTGAAAGCCGGGAGTATGTGGGGGACACGCGGATAGTAACGTTGAAAAACGATGAAGATACAGCAGGTTCTCAGGCCGACTGAGAGAAACAAGAAGGAACAATATCTAATCAATGGAGGAAGAAGAATGAAACATGTCAACAAATTCATCTGCCTGGTGACTCTGTGCCTGCTCACTTTGGCATCTTCGGCCTGGGCGGTTGATGCCCAACTGTCGAGTGGAAAGGTGAAAGCGGGAGGGGACATCACCGTTACCGGTTCGATTGATCCCGGTCAGGACCTGTATGTGGTCATCTCAACACATAAAATGTTCAAAGCAGGCAATGCCTTGGGTCCCAAGGAGAAAAAGGAATTGCGGGATGGGAAAGATGGCAAGAATGCCTTTGGTGAAACATCCGTTCCTCCCGTGTATTATGTCGTGACCAACAATCCCGCCCAGTTGGCCAGCCCGAAATCCACAACCAAAGGACAGGTCAGCGGACCGTTTGCCTTTCCCCCGTTTAAATATCAGGTTACGGTCAATAAGATGAAAAAGTGGGGTGAAATTCCTGGTGATGTCAAAGGACTTCTCGGGCCGATCAAGGATCAAGCACAATGGGATTTCCTCAGATTCACCCATGAAAACAAGTTCGGCATCAACACGGTTTCCAAGGAAGAGCCGATCGGCGGCGGCAACGCCCGTTGTGTCATGTCCGATTATAACAGCGATAAGCAGGCATGGAACAAGGGCGTCACGCTAACGTTGGACAAGGCTACCGGCAAATTCTCCGTAACCATGGCACCGTACAAGAACCTGGCTCCGGATACCGTGATGGATGTATATGTCAACGGGAAGAGTGTCGGCAATTTTTCCATCGAGAAATCCGGCTTCTTTTTTGCGACTGCCAACATCTACATGAATCCGTTGGTTGTTTTCTTCGGAGCCTTCATAATCGGTTGTCTCTTTGTTATCATGGGCGCCGCCGGAGGCCTTTTCACCGCCGCTTTTCAGGTGACCGTTCTCGGTACAAAAGCGCCCATCGGCATTAATGCGGCCAACACCATCAAACCGACAAACCTCTTTTTGACCCTTTGCTCGCCGGTTACAGGATTATTGAATTATTTTAAGGAAAAACGTTTTGCCTGGCCGGTGGCCATCTTTTTTGCCATAGGCATCGTGATTGGCGCATTTTTCCTCGGACCGAACTTTTCGGCCAAATATCTCCCGCTGAAGGCGTATAAGTTTTATCTCGGCATCATCTGTCTGGTCATCGGCATCAAACTGTTTATGGAAAGCCTTCCCAGTTCCATTGAGAAGAAGAAGGCCATGAAGGCCATCGTGCAAAAATTCAATGCCGCCGTAAAGGAGGCCAAGTCTTCGGGGAAGGCCATGGAACTCGGCAAAGTTGAGTTCGAGAAGTTCAATGTCGTCAAATTCGACATGAAATTCTGGGGTGAAACCTTTGTCGCAAAGCCTCTTACCATGCTTATCGCGGGCATCCTGATGGGAATGATTGCCTCCTCCTTCGGTGTCGGCGGCGGCTTCATGTTCATGCCGTTCATGACCTCCATTATGGGCTATCCGATGTATCTTGCCGTACCCATCGCCTTGGCCGGAACCTTTGCCACTTCGGTTGGCGGCATTGCTAAATTCTCACTCATGGGGTACCAGCCTGACTGGATCATGGCGGCAGCGATCGCTGCCGGTGCCATAGTGGGCGGTATGGTGGGACCGAAGATCCAGAAGCATCTTCCCGAGATCTTTCTGAAAAGGATGCTCGCGATTGCGCTCATCATCGTTTTCCTGAACTATACAAGTGCATTGCCGTTCCTTCGGTAATCCCAACCTTGGGGCAGACAGCTATGGAACATCTGTTGCAGACCATATCAACCTTGCTTGACCTTCTCTATTCCAAAGCCGTAGGCCCCATTTTTTCCTTGATCGGCAGAGGGCTGGATATCATCCTTCTCCGGCCCCTGCAGATCATGCATGCTCCCGCCGTTTTGCAGGTCATCATCATTGCAATGCTTACGGGAATGGTGTCCATCCTCATTCGAAGATTCATGCGGGTGGAGCAAAAGGATGCCGATTTCCGGGAAAAGTTCACTCTTCGCAAACAGGACCGTGACGACCTGCACCTGATCGGTGATTGGAAGAGCAGGGAAAGTTTCGCCAAGGTTATCGACGAGGATATCGATAAAGATTTCAATACCTATTTAGCCCAGCGTTTCACCAGCCACGGCGTCGTATATCTCTTGCCGATATTTTTTGTTCTGTTCTGGCTCGAGCGGGCAGTAACCACTGAGGGATTTCTTATTATGCTGCCTCAAAACCGGTTCGGCTTCCAGGGGATATCTTTCCAATTCGTTTTTTTACTGACATATTGTATATTCCTCATCAGCTATTTTCGGCTGCGCCGCAGCCAACGCAAGACCTCCGGATAAGGCCGGGATTTTCCATAGGAGGTACGATTTCATGTTGAGCGTCCTCAAACAGTTCTCCACCCGGCTTCTCTCTCCCGACCTTCATGTGAGAAGAAGATATGTGATTTTTCAAGAGCTCCTAAACTCCGACAGGAAATGTCACAAACTTCTGGCGGAACTTGAGGAAATCTACTACGGCGTATTGCCCGTGGACATCAACAGGGTGCGCGCGTTGTATGAAGCACTTTCCTCGGCAGTGGCGTCAATGATTGAAGCCATGTACAAACTGGCTCCCGGCAAACACAAAAATCTTGTCGATTATTATAAAAAAAACGATATCTACGTTCGTTTCGCTCTCGCCCCCCCGAAAACGGATTCGGCACCGCCCTACATTTTGCCCATTGATGCCGTGTATTCAGATGATAGCCATACCGGCGGCAAGGGCTTGCATCTTTCCCAACTTGTACGGAATCTTCATCTTCCGGTTCCTCCGGGTTTCATTATCTCGACCTCGGCCTGGAACCGCATCCTGGAGGTCAATGACCTGCGTTTAGCCATCAACCGGGAGCTGGCAAAAGTGGATATTCATTCTCCCTCCTCGTTAAAGGACGTGTCGCAAACCCTTTCCGGTTATATTGAGGATGCCGGGATACCGGATGACCTGGAACAAATCCTTGCCGAGGCCGCATCAGAGCTTCAGGCCGGAAGCTGTCGATTAGCCGTTCGCTCCAGTGCCGTTGGAGAGGACTCATCGCTCTCTTTCGCCGGATTGTATCGATCGCAGCTTGATGTCGACCCAAAACACATTCTCAAGGCGTATCGCCGTGTCCTTGCCTCAAAATACACTCCGGAGGCAATTTTCTACAGAGTCATCCACGGATTGAACGACGAAGAGACACCGATGGCGGTGATCGTATTAACCATGGTCGATGCCCGGTTGAGCGGAGTTGTTACAACAGGCGATCCTTCCGGGCGGGTGCGTGTCTGCTCGGTTCCCGGTTTGGGCGATAATCTCATGGGAGGGTACGCGACTCCCGTTACAGCGGAGATCGATACGTCCGGCGAGAAGCCGGTGACTGTGAGCAAATCCTCGGTCGGTGAAGATCGGCAATTGGACGACGACCAGTTGCATCACCTGTCCGGCTTAGCGGGGATGATTGCCGACTACTACGGTGAATCGCAGGAAATTGAATGGAGCTGTGACCGTAGCGGCGCGCTCTTTTTTTTGCAGGCGAGAAGCCGGGCCAGATATCCGGAGTTCTCTGCAACCGGTGAGCCCGATCTTTCCGGGCTCACCCTTCTCTTTCAGGGGGGCAAAACCGCATCATCGGGAATCGGCAGCGGATCCATCTGCCGCCTTTCGAATGTAAACGACATTTCTTCGTATGAAGGCGCTATTTTTGTCTGCGAAGTCACACCGCCCGAGATGGTACCGCTTCTACCGCACTTCTCCGGTGTAATTGTCCGCAACGGCAGCGGCGCCGATCATTTTTCCTCGGTGGCAAGGGAATTCGGCGTACCGGTGCTGGTTCAGGCGGGGGAAGCAACGAAGCAACTGAAAAATGGTGATAAGGTGACACTCTGGGCGGATAAACAATCTGTTTTTCAGGGCATGTCTTCAATCCCTTCCGGGAAAAATGCCGGAAAAACGGAGGGCCTGAATGAAAATCCTTTGCAACGCACCTTGAAGATGATGGTCGGCTTCACGTCCAAACTCTCGCTGACCGATGCAGGAGACAAATCCTTTTCTCCGGAAAATTGCCGGTCTTTGCACGATATCATCAGATTTTCCCATGAGAAATCGCTTCAGGCCATGTTTCTCCAATCCGCCGATACCCTCTTGCGCAAACCCAAAGGCCCACGGCTGCAAACCTCAATTCCCCTCCAGGTCCATATCATCGATGTGGGCGGCGGTCTATGGGAGGAAGCCTCTCAAAAGCAGGAAATAACCCTGGACGATCTCCGTTGCCGGCCTTTTCTGTCGTTGTGGCAAGGGCTGTCGCATCCCGAAATTGATTGGCAGGGATGCACCCACTACGACTGGCGAACCTATGACGCTGTGGCGCTTGCAGGAGGTGTCTGCGCCGGAGACGATGCCTCTCTTGCGAGCTATTGTCTTATCTCCTCGGATTATCTCAATGCCAGTTTCCGTTTCGGCTATCATTTCTCCTTGCTTGACTGCCTCTGCGGGGACAACCCGCAGGAGAACTATATTCTGTTGCGTTTTGCCGGAGGCGGAGGTAACGCGCTGGGAAAGGACCTTCGGCTGAGCTTCATCGCCAAGGTACTCGGACGGCTCAACTTCAGCCATGAACGAACCGGCGACCTGTTGGATGCAAGGCTTCTGCGTTACGGCAACAAGGACACAGCCGAACGTATGGTTCAGGTGGGGCGGCTTCTGGGAGTGGTTCGGCTCTTGGACATGGTCATGGCCGACGAAGGAGCAATCGAGCCGATGGTGGAAAAATTCTTCACCGGCCAACATGACTTTTTCGGGAAATGAGGGACGTTGATGGCTCCGTACACACTTACCTGGATCACTGAAAATTTGGCCGTCGGCTATGCACCGATGTCCTATGATGAGCTTGCAAGTATCAGAGAACAGGGCATCGATGCCATCGTCAACCTGTGCGGCGAGTTCTGTGACCTGCATGAAATCGAGCAGGCAGAAGGGTTTGAGGTTTTTTTCTTACCGATTCCTGATGAAACGGCTCCGGACATGGCGGCTATGGAGAAGGCTCTGGAGTGGCTTGACGAATCCGTTTATCTGGGAAAGAAGGTCCTTGTCCACTGCCGCCACGGCATCGGCAGGACCGGCACGTTTGTCACCGCCTATCTCCTGCGTCGCGGTTTCGATCTGAAAAAGGCCGGCAAACTGTTACGGTCGACCAAAGCCAATCCGACCAACTACTATCAATGGCGGCTTCTCAGGAAGTTCGGCAAAAAGGAAGGCCGTCTCAACCTTGGCGAACCGACCCCGGAAAACAGAGTCCGACTCGATCTCTCAGAATTTTTCAGCCGTTACGAAAAGCTGCTGGAAAAAGTCGAGACCTTGGCCGTTACTGTTTGTTTTGACTGCTGCCGTACACAAAACGGCGGACATTCCTGTGGCAGTCCTTTCACCTTTGAACTGATAGAAGCGCTTTACCTGAACGATAAAATCAATACTACTTTGAGTTCCGATGCAAGACGGACGGTAATTGAACAGGCCGCGGACGTCGGCCGGCAGCGAAAGGAGCAGGGCGCTGAGAACGTGGCGGGGAAATCATGTGCGCTATGCGAGGCCAAAACCTGCCTGCTGTACAAATTCCGGCCCGTACGCTGCCGGATTAGAGGAGTGGCTTCAAAGGATGCAGCTGAAATCAACAGGGAACTCACCGAACTTTCCCGACAGGTTTTTTGGGTTCTATTCGGTGACGAAATCGACGTTTCTCCACCGGCGGTGAATTGTTCAGATATCATATCGGGTAAATTTATACAGTACTATTTTCATTATCTTCTTTCGCGTAAGGAAGAAGGCAAGGGATTGTAATATTAATAAAATGTCAGAT
>JBJKQT010000130.1:0-4248 GCA_046705065.1 Desulfocapsaceae bacterium | reverse complement strand
CAGGGGACGGCCGGACATATCAGACATCTCCACCTCGCGGCAGCTGTTGTCCCTATCGGTTACGACCACATACGTCATTCCCGAGACCTCCAGATCCACTTCTTTGTCTCGGTTGTAGGCGTTGCAGATGAGGGATTCGATCTCGCCTCGGTTCATCTTGAAGTCGACGACCAGATTGCCGAAGGGGTCGAGCCGATAGATGTCCTGCAACCTGATATCGCCTGCCGGCAAGGAAGAAATCCGGATGCCGCCTACATTCTGGAAAGCGAAATCGACCTTCAGCCGGTGAGTGATCGCATCGGTCATAAGGCTCCCCAGTTCGTCTGCTCCCGTGATCGGGGTCCCGGTGTAGCCGACAACTCTATTGAGTGCGGGATTATCGTTATATTTGTCGATGATTGCCTGGACGGCAGGGTCTTTTTGTTTGATTGAATCCATCCCGATCAACCGGTAGGAAAAACCGGCGACCGCATTATGGCGGATCTTCAGTGTCACCATCCCCACATATTTGAGTCGTGATCCGGTTTGGACGATGGGAACCCGGCCGACCATCAACGGCTGATCGATCACGGTATGCGAATGGCCGCCGATAATCAGATCGAATTCGGGCATGGCCTTAGCCAGCCGCTCGTCCGTTTCGACACCCAGATGGGTCAGGCCGACAAGAATACCGTATTTTTTCTTCAACCATTTGTATTTTTGAGCTTTTTGTACTCCGTTAGCAAACTTCAGCCCGGCAAGATGAGACGGGTTGGTGTCGGGCAGGCCGTTTTCGCCGAGTTCCAAAACGCTCAGCACGGGAATCCGGATTTTTCCGGCCTTGAGGATAATGTAGGGTTTCGGCTGATGCAAGACGGCTCCGGCTGTGTCTATATTGCAGCTGATGAAGGGAAAATGCGCCTGCTCCATCCTGGCGTTCAGGGTATCCTGCCCGAGATCGAACTCGTGGTTGCCGAAGGCGCTCAGATCAAAACCGCAATGATTCATGAGATCGATCATGGGGTAGCCCTTGTCCGGATACATATCGACGATGGGATTGCCGGTAAAGTTATCGCCTGCAGATACCAGAAAGACATATTTGTGGGTCTTGCGCAGGCTTTCGGCCAGATAGGCAAGCTTTGCCATATTGTCGATGCCGGCATGCATATCGTTGGTATGCAGGATGACGACATCCGTTTCACCGGATGCGCTCCGAGCCTGGACTGTATCGGGTGCAACCGGGAAAACGAGCAGCAGGAAAAGAAGAAGGCGTACAATAAATTTCATGGCGATTCTACTCGCTTTAAGGTGAGTCGTTGTCCCTCGATCAGCGGTCCATCCAATTCGGTGCGGTTGCCGAATCGGTCATGGACCGTCAGTTTACCTGCAAGGACCAGTTGGAGAAGGCGCGGGGAACAGGCGAGGACGGCATCCCGGATTCGGGCGCCCCGGAAGATATGTATCTCTTTTTTATGGATATATATTTTCATTTTTTTCTTTTCCTCAAACATGGGCCTTGAAAAGAATGCCCCCTTTCCGCGTTTTGTTTGGAGAAGATAGGGATGCCCTTAGTATATAGCTCTGATTAAACTCAATCCCTCTTTTTTTTCGGAATCCGGATAAATATCCCGGTTTCCATTCCATATTTCCACCGGCAAACAGTCCGCATACCGGCTCGTTTCCGATTTGAGTCATAAGCTGATCTCATGCTATGATGAATCAGGATGTTCAACATACAACATTCCCCAACTTGAGGTGAATCATGGCAATCGAGACCATCACTCCGGACAAGGCCTGTCCGAAATGTTCCGCCGATGCGTTCGGGTTCAAGACCACTGAAGAGATACAGGAAACTGTGCAGATAGCCGGTCAGGAACGGGCGCTGGAGGCGGTGGAATTCGGCATCGGCATCGACCGGCAAGGGTTCAACCTTTTTGTCACCGGACCCCAGGGGAGCGGCAGGCATACCGTCATCCGCTCGTTCATTGACCGGCAGGTCCGGAACGGCAAGCCGCCTTGCGACTGGTGCTATGTCAATAACTTCAGGCAGCCGCACAGACCCTTGGCCTTTGATTTTCCCCACGGCGAGTCGCTCATTTTCAAAAAGGAACTTCGTGATCTGGTGGATATACTGAAGATCAGCCTGACCGCCGTCTTCGAGGGGGACGATTACAAGGCGAGGCTAAAGGCGGTCGCGGACGATTTCAAACGCAAGGTGGACAAAATCTACCACCGGATCGAAGACAAGGGCAAAAAGGACGGGATTGCCGTGGTCAAAAGCGATCAAGGCATCATGGTGGCGCCGATGGACAAGGACGGCAATATCCTCGACACCGAAGCGTTCCTCAAGCAGCCCGAGGCCAGCCGTGAAAACATCAGCGTCCGGATGGAAAAATATCAGGTCGAGCTGCAGGAGGGTATGCAGCAGATCACCGTGCTAAAACGGGAAGCCGAAAATGCAAAGCGCAAACTCAAAACCGATCTGGCCCGTCAGGTTGTTTCCAGTTTGACCAATACCCTCAAGTCGAAATATGCCCAGAGGAAAAATCTCAGGCAATACCTTCAGGATGTGGAAGACGACATCATCGATAACGTGGATGATTTCCTCTATCAGGACGACGGCGTCAAGGAAAATATCATCTCTCTGATGACTTCTCATGTTCCCTCCTTCGAACGCTACGAAGTGAATATCCTGGTCGGCAATGACCGGCCCAAGGTTCCGGTGGTTTACGAGGATTTGCCGACCTATCAGAACCTGCACGGAAGGATCGAAAACTGGGCCAAGATGGGGATGCTGACCACCCATTTCACCCTGATCAAACCCGGCTCCCTGCACATGGCAAACGGAGGGTATATCATCATCGATGCCCGCAGGCTGCTCATGCAGCCCTACGCCTACGAAGGCCTCAAGCGCACCCTGCGCTCGCAGCAGATCAGGATCGAGCCGCTGGAGCGGCTTTTGGGTCTTATGAATACCGTCTCCCTGGAACCGGAACCTGTCCCCCTCAAGGTCAAGGTGGTGTTGATCGGCGACGCCATGCTGTACTACCTCCTGAAGTACTATGACCCGGAGTTCGAGTCGCTGTTCAAAGTGCAGGTGGATTTTGAGCACACCATGGAGCGAACAGAGGGCAATGTCGGCCGCTATGCTCAACTTGTGGCCGGAATGATAGAGGAGAGCAATCTCTTGCCCATGGACGGCTCGGGGGTGGCGAGGATCATCGACCACAGTGCCAGGGTGGCCGGGGATTCGGGAAAAATATCTCTTTATCTCGAACAATTCGCAGATATCATCAAAGAAGCGGATTATCTGGCCCGCAAGCAGGAAAGAAGCTTTATCTCAGCCGCGGAGATTCAACAGGCCCTTGATGCTGCCAGACGCAGGGCCGGGCGCATCAGGGACCGGATGTTCGAGGCGATTGAGCAGGACATCCGGCACATCGACACCTCGGGCAGCGAGATAGGCCAGGTCAACGGTCTGTCCTATATCTCGCTCGGGTCGTTATCTTTCGGTATTCCTTCCCGGATTACCGCTCTCACCAGGCCGGGCAAGGACGGGGAGTTGATCGATATCGAGAAGAAGGCGGCACTGGGCGGCCCTATTCACTCAAAAGGGGTCCTTATCCTCGAATCATTCATGCGTTCACGCTACCTCCTGCGCATGCCCATCGGATTCCGTGCCAGTCTGGTCTTCGAACAGTCCTACGGGGGCGTCGAGGGCGACAGCGCTTCCTGCGCCGAACTCTGCGCGCTGCTCTCCTCGCTTGCCGGACTACCGATCCGGCAGTCCGTTGCCATCACCGGTTCCGTGAGTCAGAAAGGGGAGGTGCAGGCCATCGGCGGTGTGAACGAGAAGATCGAGGGTTTTTTCGATCTGTGCCGAAGCCGGGGCCTCACGGGTGAGCAGGGCGTGATCATTCCCGCCGGCAACATCCGCCATCTGATGGTAAAAGACGAGGTGGTCGAGGCCATGCGGGCGGGAAAATTTACCCTCTGGGCGGTGAGCACGGTGGACGATGCCGTCGCGCTGCTAACCGGCCTCCCCGCAGGCAAAAGAGACAGTCAAGGCGAGTACCCGGACGACACGGTAAACGGGATGGTGGAGAACACCCTCAAGCGGTTTGTTCTCGACCTGCGGGCCTTTTCCCGGCAGAAAAAGAGCGACCGCAACAATAACGATACGCTGGAAAACGAGGCGGGTTCATGAGTACGTTTGTTGACGTTTGTTGATGGAAATAAATACCCTGCTCATTTTCCCCTCCTGGCGGT
>JBJKQT010000129.1:0-2723 GCA_046705065.1 Desulfocapsaceae bacterium | reverse complement strand
GTTCCATCGTTTCACCTGAATAGGATATTGCCAGCACGACATCGGTGGGCATAACCATTCCTAGATCGCCATGCATTGCTTCAACCGGATGGAGGAAAAAAGAAGGGGTGCCGGTACTGTTTAAAGTAGCGGCAATTTTTTGGCCGATAATACCGGATTTACCGATTCCTGTGATTACCAACCTGGTGGGACAGCTCAATATGAGATCCACCGCCTCGAGAAACTCTTGACCAATACGTTTCCTGACTGCCGCTAACCCCTGTTCTTCTATGAGAAAAACATTCTGTGCATCTTGAATTGACATTTCCTCTGTTCTTTCTCCTCTTATTTGGATAATAATTCTAGTGTCTATAATTGGTAACTCATCAGATTACCATATTTCACGGAACCATACCACTTTATACGGTAGATTGCCCCTCCGCTTCGATTACTGATAAACCACATTTGATTTTTTTAAGTCGTGGCGAAGTTATTACTTTATCCTTGACATCATAGCGCCATCACGTCATCATGAACGGATTTTCTAAACCGCAATTCCTAGCATTATTTTCGATCTCGCCGGAAACGGTTCGTTCGTTTATATTCAGGAGCAAGTCATTAGGGAGATTTCATATGTCCAACTATCTTTTTACATCGGAGTCCGTTTCGGAAGGCCATCCTGATAAAGTTGCCGACCAGATTTCCGATGCCATCCTCGATGCCATCCTTACTCAAGACAAAAATGCTCGTGTCGCCTGCGAAACCATGGTCACAACAGGAATGGCCATTATCGCCGGTGAAATCACAACGGTAGCCTGGGTTGATCTGCCTGAGGTCGTACGTCATACAATCAGGGATATCGGCTATAATTCCTCGCAAATGGGATTTGACTGGCAATCGTGTGCTGTTCTTTCCTCAATAGATAAGCAGTCAAGCGATATTGCTCAGGGAGTAAACGAAGGCTCCGGTCTCGACCTCGACCAAGGTGCCGGTGATCAGGGCCTGATGTTCGGTTATGCTTGCGATGAAACCGATGTGTTGATGCCCATGCCGATCACACTTGCCCACCTGCTCACCAAGAGGCAGGCGGAGGTTCGAAAATCCAACTTGCTGCCCTGGCTCCGTCCCGACGCCAAAAGCCAGGTTACCATCGAATACGAAGAGAACTCTCCAAAACGTATCGAAGCTGTTGTACTTTCGACCCAACACAGTGAAGACATCTCCTACAACGAGTTAAAAGAAGCGGTGATGGAAGAAATTATCAAGCCGATTCTCCCAGCAGAAATGGTGGATTCTGAAACAAAATATTTCATCAATCCGACGGGGCGGTTTGTTATTGGTGGTCCCGTTGGCGACTGCGGTGTTACGGGAAGAAAGATAATCGTCGATACATATGGCGGAAAAGGCTCGCATGGCGGCGGGGCCTTTTCCGGCAAAGATCCATCTAAAGTCGATAGATCTTCCTCTTATATGGGACGCTATGTCGCCAAGAATATCGTCGCCTCAGGTATAGCAAGCGAGGTAGAGGTCCAAATTGCTTACGCAATCGGAATATCTAAACCCGTCTCAATCAATGTGAACAGCTTCGGTACCGGAAAGATACCCGACAACAAAATAAAAAACCTTATTTCAGAGATTTTCGACCTGCGCCCCAAAGCCATCATCCAACAGCTCGACCTTTTACGCCCCATTTATCGACCGACGGCCGCGTACGGTCATTTTGGACGCAAACATGAAAACTTCACTTGGGAACGTACTGATAAAGCTGATATGCTCAGAGCTGCTGCCGGTTTGAAATAATGCTCGTCTTCTTGCCCATCTCCCTCAGGGGAGATGGGCTTTTTTTATTAAACAACAACAGAGGTGTCCATAATGACAACATCTGCCAACGATTATAAAGTTGCCGATTTAGCCCTTGCAGAATGGGGCAGAAAGGAGATTGCCATCGCAGAAACTGAAATGCCGGGACTCATGGCCATACGAGAGGAATATACTAGATCCCAGCCTCTCAAGGGCGCTCGGATCGCCGGCTGCCTTCATATGACCATTCAGACCGCCGTTCTCATGGAAACGCTGGTGGCTCTTGGGGCGGAAATACGCTGGTCCTCCTGTAATATTTTCTCCACCCAGGATCATGCTGCAGCAGCCATGGCTGCTGCAGGCATACCGACTTTTGCATGGAAAGGGGAAAACGAAGAGCAATTCTGGTGGTGCATTGACCAAACGATTTTCGGTCCCGATGACTGGCGCCCTAATATGATCCTGGACGACGGAGGCGATCTAACCCTGGTTATGCATGAAAAGTATAAAAACGAAATGGCCTCGGTAAAGGGAATCAGCGAAGAGACCACCACAGGCGTTCATAGGTTAAATGAGATGGCCAAAAAAGGAAAACTCATGTGTCCTGCGATTAACGTCAATGATTCCGTCACAAAATCCAAATTCGATAATCTTTACGGCTGCCGCGAATCACTCATTGACGGAATAAAGCGGGCAACGGATGTCATGATTGCCGGCAAAAATGCTGTCGTTGTCGGTTATGGCGACGTGGGCAAGGGATGCGCTCAGGCGCTTCGAGGCATGGGCGCGACGGTCCATGTCACTGAAATCGATCCTATCTGCGCCTTGCAGGCAGCCATGGAAGGATTTCGTGTCGTAACCATGGAAGAAATTGCCCCCATAGGCAATATTTTCGTTACGTGCACAGGAAACTACCGGGTCATTACCAGAGAACATATGGACAA
>JBJKQT010000128.1:0-7961 GCA_046705065.1 Desulfocapsaceae bacterium | reverse complement strand
ATCCGATCTCCCGCACCATTTCCATCATATCGTCGTCATCCATCATGGGTTGACGCTTGAAGTCATATTTTAATCCGAAAGTTATCATCCGCAAATTGTCCTTCATGATTTCCATCCAAAGCGTTTTCACACCGATTTCTTTTGCCACCAAAAGACAGTAATCCATCAAAATGCTGCCGATTCCCTTGCCTTGCCAATGATCCCCCACCACAAAAGAGAGTTCCGCACTTTCAAGATCGGCAAATCTATTCAGACGAACATCGCCGATAATGGTCTCTTCCGGCTCCTGAACCACTGCCAGGAAGGCAAAATCGCGGTCATAATCGACCTGGCAAAATCGGACCAAAGCATCATGGGGCATATTCACACGCCGTAGACCAAAACGAAAATAAACGGAATCATCCGACAAGGATTCGAAAAAGAAACGCAGGGCCGGCTCGTCCTCCCCCCGAACCGGACGTATATGAATTACCGTGCCGTCTTTAAGTGGAATTTTCCTCTCATACTTGAAAGGATAGGGAGGAATCGACAAATGTTGAGGACAAAGATCTCCTTTTCTCCACCGGTATTCCTTGGGCAATCGTTTGTCTAAATGAATATCCACGTCAAGGGCAAGGATACCCTCCGACTGTGCCAGCAGCAACGGATTGATCATAATCTCATTTATTTGCGGAAGATCAATGATCAACTGGGAAAAACGGACCAGTATTTCTTCCAGACTGCGCAGGGCTCTTTGATAAGATGCCATCCCCTGGAGATATTGGTAAATTTTTGTCTCTTCCATCATTCGCCTGGCAAGCGTTTGGTTAAGAGGAGGCAAACCGATGGCATAATCCTTTTCGGCCCGCAGATATTTTCCTCCCAGCCCGAACAGGAGCACTGTTCCGAAATTCCTACTTTTTTGGGCACCGAGTGCCAAACGGTAACCGTTATTGATAAACATCGGCTGGATAATGATTTGTACATCCTGACCTTGAAGCGAAACGGTGCGACTGCGTAAAACGGTGAAGGCGTTACACACCTCCCGCTCGTTTCTGACGCTGACGACACTTCCTTTGTTATTGAATTTCTCCCCAATCATCGATGGTTCCATTCTCATCGCTACTGGAAAACCGATGCGCATGCACTCGCTAACCGCTTTTTCAAGGGTATCGACCTGTACCGTTTCCACCACCGGAATCCCATACATTTCCAACAATACACGTGCCTCGTCCGCCCGAAGTGTGTAACGATCGCAGTCCATGCTTTCCTTAATGATCACTTCTGCGCCATCGAGATCAGGAGAAAAATCTTTTACTATGATTTCAGGAGTTTCCTGCTGAAGTTTCAAATTGTAATCGTACCGATACATGTACATGAAGCTCTTCACCGCCTGTTCAGGAGTGGTATACGTCGGGATTCCTCTACTATTGAGAAAATCTATTTCCGCGGCGTTGTTTTCCTCTCCGCACCACGTGGTAAAAAGCGGAATTCTGGAATTTCTTTGAATTGCAGCGCCGATGGCCTCTGCAATTGTCTTCACATCGATACCCGGAAAGGGAATGTAGATCACAAGGATACCATCAACATTTTTATCCTGGAGACACGTTTCGACCGCAGCACCTACGTCGGTCGCTGTTGCATCCGCCAATAAATAGAGAGGATTGTGCAAAGCCCTTTTTACTTTAAACCGCTCACTTATGGCCTCCAGCGTTTCCCTGAACGGTTTTGCCAACTCGCCGCCCATCTTTTTCAAAATATCCATGGCCATTTCCGAAGGGGCGATGGAGTTGGCGATAATCATTAACCGCTTGCCTTTTGGCCTGTTTTGTTTTGCCAAAGTTTCAACGAGACAAAGAAGATCGACCATATTGTCCACTCTCAAGCTGCCGGCCCTTTTGAATGCCGCCTCGTAGATCATCTCCTCTTCCGCCAAAAATCCTGATTGAGCGAACGATGTCATAAAATGGCTATCCGATGTACCGGGTTTGACAACCACGATAGGCTTTGTCCTTGCAAAACTGCGTATCGCAGCCATGAATCTTCTGCCGTTGTTTATTTTCTGCACATGGATGAATATGGCGCGGGTACTGCCGTCGCCACCGAGAAAATCTATGAGATCGGCGATATTGATATCGAGTTTGGAACCAACAGATATGAAATAACTGAAACCGACCTTCTTGCTTATGGCATATTGCAAAAATGCTGTTGAAAATATTCCGCTTTCTGAGATAAAAGCGATATTGCCGTGTTGCGGCATCCCGGAATAAAGGCTGGCATTGAGATTTTTGGAAGGCCGAAGAAAACCGAGAGAATTGGGGCCCAGTACGCGGCTTCCGTATACCGAAGGCATTTTCCTTATCGACTCGGAGACATGATAGGCATGTTCGATGCGATATTTATAATCCGGAGCAAGGATAACGATGCCTTTGACACCTTTCAGTCCGCAGTCGCCAAGGACCGTCTGCAACTCCTCTGGAGGAGTTGCCACCATTGCCAGATCGATTGAGTGAGGGATGTCGCCTACGTTTCGGTATGCCTCCACCCCTTGCACCCCGTCCCTGGTCGAATTCACCGGATGGACGATCCCTTTGAATCCTTTCCCAATCAGATTTTTAAAAACATGATAGCCGATCGACGCAACATCCTCACTTGCACCGATAACCGCCACCCGCTGTGGATTGAATAGCGCATCGAGATTCTTGATCGACATGGGAGTCCTCCTTCCTGAAAAGGAAAAGGGTGTGCTGTTGGAGGGACCATTGAAGATATTAACAGTGTATCACCTAGCAAAAAAACAACCAAAGAGTTTCGGTGATGCCGCAAAACCTGGTTGGCTTGCCATTCTGCCGCAATTTCAAATTGGCCCACGGGAAAAGTGAGTGAGAAGACATATTCAGGGTGCAAATCTTTTTCCCACGGCGTATTTGTTAAGAAAACAGAATTGTGTATAATTAATTGATAAACGACTATTTTTTCAAACTATGCTTTTGTCTCAACAATGAGGACCACCGATGTCTCCCGCACCTTTTGACAAGAAAAACCCACCAGACGTAAATACGCCAGAGGCGGTTCAGAACCTCTTTTTTCAGATACAGTCTGCAATTACAAAAGGAAATTTTGCTGTTGCTGAAAAACTCCGAGAACAACTTATTGCTGAAAATCCCACCGCTCTGATGGAAATTATAAAATCAGCGGAACTTTTGGACGAGGCAAAAGCTCAAAGGATCAGCAAAGAGCATCTGGCAATTTGGAGCGACCTCTATGGATCGCTGAGCCCCGAAGAAAAAAATTGTCTCTATTACAGCCTTAAAGAGGTCGTTGTGCCTCCCGGTAAAGTACTCCTTTCCCAGGGAGCGCTCAACACCAGGCTCTTTTTCATAGATAGTGGGCAGGTAACCATCTACTTTTCCAAAGGAGATAAACAAACCGTTCTGGCACAGCTTGGCCGGGGAGATATTCTAGGAGAGTATACCTTTACGACCATCTCGCTTTGTTCGGCGACCGCCGTAAGTCACTCTGAAGTTCATTTGAGATATCTCGAAAGCAACGCAACCGACAACTGGGACAAACTACAACCGGGACTTTTCGACAAACTGACGGATTTCTGCATCCGGTTTGGAAGAATAGATGAAATTATCCAGAGAAAAAGCTTGGAAAAAAGGTCTTATACACGATACCCCGTTGAAGGCCGTATTTCAGCCACGGTGCTGACCAAAGATGGCCAAAGAACCCAAACCTCGTTTCGCGGATCACTCTCGGATCTTTCTGTTGCCGGGACATGTTTTTTGATCAAATGCCCTAAGAAATCCATTGCTCGCGCCCTTCTCGCCCGCCATTTGTACTTATCTTTCTTTTTCGGTCAAGAAGAGAATAATATTTCATTTTCTGCCGTTGGCAAAGTGGTTGCAGTCTCTTTTCATCTGTACAACGATTACAGCGTTCATATTCGTTTTACCAAACATATCAAAGAGGAACACATTCAGCAGGCAACTTTGAAACGGCTATGAAATAAAGCCGGTCTTGAACGATGCACCTCCCCCCATCAACCGGCCTCCATATTTGGATTCAGCTCCCCTTTTCCCCCTCCCCCCTTTGCTTTCCGCTGAATGAATACTACCTTTATCAAGAAGGCAGAACCCGATTGATATTCGTTGGCTCATTTTTCAGCGAAAATAACCACAGTGGTAACAAATCAACTGCCTCATCAACCAGGAGGTGCACCATGACAAAAGCAATTCCGGATGGGTATCAAAGCCTAACCCCAATGTTCGTATTCAAGGATGCCGGCAGGGCCATAGATTTTTACAAACGGGCTTTTAGCGCAGAGGAACGGTTCATCATGCCGGGGCCGGATGGAAAAGGTGTGATGCACGCTGAAATCAGGATTGGAACCTCCATTATCATGATGGGTGAAGAAAATCCTGATTGTCAAAGTAAAAGTGCTGAGACCATAGGTAGTTCCCCTATCAGTTTTTATATTTATGTCGAAAATGTTGATGAAGCCTTTACTGTAGCTGTTGAGGCAGGCGCCAAGATCCAGATGCCTGTCGAGGACATGTTCTGGGGGGATCGAATGGGTACAGTCCTTGATCCATTCGGATACGCCTGGAGCCTTGCCAGCCACACCAAAGATCTGACGCCTGAGGAAATCCAGAAGGGCGCACAGGCCATGTTCGCCAAGATGGCAAAGAAATAGCCCGGATTTCTCATCAATTCAGGCGGTGTCAGGTTCAAAGTTTTTGGCAAAGAACCATAATTGGTTATGCAAAAGGCACACTTGCCAAAACTCCCGATGATTATCACCATTCTGCTCCTCCTGGTTTTCCAGGCCATCGGCCAGGCGGGGGAGCAGGCAGGGAGTCAGGCGGCCGGGAAGACGTCAAAAAGCTCATCGGTCGCCCTCTCACCGACCGCCGGCGGTGACCTCTCCCGCCAGGTCGGGCAGGTCAAACAGCAGCTGCAAGAACGTGCCCGAACCTTATTCCAGAAAGAGCCTCTGGGCTTTGACTGGCAGACCGTCCAATACATCTACACGCAATGCGAGAGGCTCCCCCTGCAGATTCCCGCACTGCTTCAGGCATTGGTCGAGCAAAGCCGGCTCCTCGGCTTTATCGGTTCGCTCTTGGTGCTCACCTTCCTCATGGCGCTGGCCTACAGCCTCCGTGGGCAAAAAAGGCTGATGCAGGGCATTGAAGCACGACTTGAGCTCCTGGAATTTCCGCTCCCAAAATCCTTCTACTCTTCCCTGCTGGCGGCCATCCGTGTGCTGACAGCCACCTTCTTTCCTCTGCTCCTGCTGGTCGTTTCCAAGCTGATCAGTGATCTAACCGGTTACCAAGCCGTCTGGTTCCAGTTAATCAGCAGACTGCTGCTGCTTTGGGCGGCCGGCAGCCTGATCATCAACCTTCTCCGCGAACTGCTCATCCGCGGTCTGTTCGGCATCGACCCGAAGAATGGGGGATCTCTTTTTCACTTGGCTAGGCCGGCGGTGCTCTATTCCATCCTGGTTCTCGGACTCTACTGGTGCGCGGTTGCTTTTGAACTGCGTGCCGACGTGCTGGCCCTGTTCAAGTTTGCGATTTCGTTGTCGATCATTGTCATACTCTTTCTGCTGCATCTGAAAAAGAAGGTGCTGCTCTCCATGCTCCCCGATCTCCCGCACCCTGGCTATCAGAAGTTCCTGCGTTTTCTCACCAGCTTCTACATCCCACTAATCGTCCTGTCCCTGCTGCTTGCGGTGCTGTGGGCGCTGGGCTATCGAACCTTAGGCAGGGTGCTGCTCATCAAGATCTGGTCTTCGGTCGCGTGCTATCTGGCTATTATGGTTATCTACCATCGTCTGATCAAGATCCTGAACAACTGGCAAGCTCACGCCGACCAGGAAGACGAGACCGCTGACCTGATGTTTCGTGCCGTCAGGGGAATTCTCCTCTACGCCACCACCCTGGCAACACTCCTAGTTGTCCTCAATCTCCTTGGGCTGTTGGGATTGTTAAAACAGGTGATGTCTTTTTCGGTCTTTTATCTGGGTACAACCGGAGTGACCCTCTGGGTCATTCTGGAGGCGAGCCTTATCCTGCTCGCCTTTATCTTTCTTTCACGCCTGCTGCAGGCCTACCTGGATTATCGGGTCTATCCCGCCATGGGCATCGAACCGGGCCTCGGGTATGCCATCAACATTTTCCTCAAATACCTCATGCTGGCCGCCGGTCTTCTGATCTCCCTGAACGTGGTCGGTCTGGACCTGCGTCTGCTGCTGGTATTTACAGGGGCCGTGGGCATCGGCATCGGCATGGGGCTCCAGAACATGGCTGCCAACGTAATCAGCGGCTTTGTCTTGATATTCGGCGGAAAGCTGCGCAAAGGCGACTGGATCGAGGTGGGCGACACCATGGGCAAGGTAATCGATATCCACCTGCGAGCCACAAAGGTCCGCTCCCGCGACAACATCGAGTACCTGATCCCCAATACCAAGTTTATAAGCGATACCCTGGTCAACTACTCCCTGGGATCGCCGCTCATTCGCCTCGGAGTGCCGGTCGGAGTCAGCTACAACGCCTCTCCCGAAGAGGTCAAGAGAATCCTGCTGGAGGTTGCTTCCGCCGAACCGCTTGTAGCCCGGGAAAAACCCGCGCTCGTTTACTTCCTTGAATTCGGCGACAGCTCAATCAATTTCGAACTGCTGGTGTGGATCAATATCCGCACCACAGCACCAAGAATGGTGCGCAGTGCCCTGTACTTCGCCATCTTTGCGGCACTTGCCGAGGCCGGTATCGAGATTCCTTTTCCCCAGCGCGATGTTCACCTGCGCGGCGTTACACCTTCCACCGGCACAGGCCTGGACGAACGGAAAGGCGGAAACGCCCAACCAGGCCCCGGCAGATCATGACAGCTTTACAACAAAATCATGCTTGGCGATTGCGAATATATGATATTTGACAAGGCATTCCAAACTGCAATGAAGGATGTGATGGAGGCATTGACAAACAGGGAGAAACCTTTTTACCCCCACCTTGGGGCACTACCCCGCATTTCATGATATTTGACTAAACTATCTCAGCTGGGAATACTTCTAAATCATAGTCAAATTCTCGAAGCAAATCCTGCCAGAGTTCCTTTTGCTTTTCTTCGCTCATGTCCTGGTATTCTACAGCGAATCCGCCTTCGTCAGTTCTGACGACATTTGCCTCGGTTCTGAATGTCTTTTGGGCGGTTTTGGGAGAGTTAAAGGTAATAGCAATAGCAATTGTTGAATCAACTGCAGGAGGGAACGTGGGTGTGGCGATTTTGCATCCGACCGTTGAAATGTCAAGGATATGCCCCTCTCCTCGAGCGTTATTGGCGGAATATTCTACTTGAAGCTTGCCGGCAAAATGCAATCGGAGTCTGTTCCTCTTATCTGTTTTATCAAGCAGTTCTTCCGCTTCTTCAAGGGTAGAAGCATACATGGGAATGTATTCAGCAAATCTTGCCGCAAAGTTCAGAAATTGTCTGAGCACCACACTTTCTTTATTTATTATTCGAACGACATCCTTTACTCCGTTTCTGACGAGATAGTTCGAAATCTTTTTGTAAGTGGCAACAGCGCTGATATGACAAAGGTCACATTCGGTGAGATCGTTTATCACACTGAAGCCCGGCAGCATATCAGAAACAGCGAACCGGACGTCGGTATACACTTTGTCTAATACTTTTTTTGAAACACTGCCGGAAAACTTCAGGAACAGACGATTCTTCTTTGTATCAACCTTTACTATCATGACATTCTTCGCCTTTAATTCAGATCAAAAAATAAAGTACCATACTGAAGGGGCTCGGTATGATACTTTATTACTCTCCTGCAGCAACCTTTTTGACGGTCTTGAAATCTATTCCACCGTTACGCTTTTTGCCAGATTCCGCGGTTGATCGACATCGCAACCTCGACGGGTCGAGATCTCATAGGCCAGCAACTGAGCCGGAATCGTATAGAGAATGGG
>JBJKQT010000127.1:0-17288 GCA_046705065.1 Desulfocapsaceae bacterium | reverse complement strand
GGATCTTCTGCGCGGTCGAGCATGGCATTGATATTGGAACTTACTATATCGCTGAAACGTGAAAAAATTCCCATGTTTTCCTCCCATCGGTATTAGGTTTGCGGCAATGTTCTCTTGTTTAATGTGAGTGCATATCCCATGCCGAATTGAATGGAATACATATTCATACGAAAATATAGCGAGTTAGTATATCTCCTTAGTGTTTTTTATTGGTTATTTTTACCAAAATATGGTTTAATGTACTAATTATTAGCAACTAATAGCGGAGAATATGTGCAAAAATCGGAAAAGACCAATCAATATGAAGCAGGAAACGTTTCTCCTGGAGAAGCCCTTGGACAATCCGAATCGTTTCTGCAATTTCAGGAGCAGCTGTCGAAAGTTGCCAAGGTGGAAAGACCCGTTTTGCTGATCGGGGAGCGTGGCACAGGCAAGGAACTGGCCGCCCGCCGGTTGCACTATCTCTCCTCGCGTTGGTCAGGGCCGTGCATCACCTTAAACTGTGCGGCACTCTCCCCTTCGCTCATCGAGTCCGAATTGTTCGGCTATGAAAAAGGTGCCTTCACCGGTGCCGACAGACGAAGAACCGGGCGTTTCGAGGCCGCGGACGGCGGAACCTTTTTTCTCGATGAAATAGGCAGCATTCCTCTTGAAACACAAGAGAAAATTCTGCGTGTCGTTGAGTACAACGTTTTTGAACGGGTCGGTTCGAGCTCACCGGTGGAGGTCGATGTCCGCATCATCGGGGCCACCAACGCCGACTTGCCCTCCATGGCCGAACGAGGCGAGTTCAAGCGTGATCTCCTGGACCGGCTTTCATTTGAAGTATTGTTTTTGCCGCCCTTAAGAGCCAGGGAAGAAGACATCATGCTTCTGGCGCGTCATTTTGCAGGAAGAATGGCATACGAAATAGGTCAAGAACAGGTACCGGAGTTCAGCAAAGAGGCGGTGCGTGCTCTTGAGGAGTATGAATGGCCGGGCAATATCAGGGAATTGAAGAATGTGGTGGAACGGGCCGTGTACTCCACTGAAAGCTGTTGCATCGACCACATTGTCTTTGATCCCTTCAATTCCCCATACAGCCGCTACGACCATCACCTTGCTCCCGAGAACGACACCCCGCCACAACGGCCTGAAACAGCAACGACGGCCGAGCCTGCTTTGCACAATCTGCCGTTTCGTGAGGCAGTAAGGACATTTGAAGTTACTCTGCTTGAACGAGCGCTTCGGCAGGCTCGTTACAATCAGAAGAAAACAGCAGAGATTCTCGGTCTCAGCTACGATCAACTGCGTGGCTTGCTGCGTAAACACGGCACTTCGGCGGACGGCACGAAACCACCAAACGCCCCTTGATCACTCTCTCACGACGACATGTTTTCTTATTCAGAGGTTTTTAAGCTCACTTGTCTTGAGCACAAGGTGAGGCTTATCCGCCCATGCACTTTTGCCAATGTGGAGCGCTGGCGAGGGTTCTGGTTATGGGATTTTATATATCTGTAATCATATAGACGCCCCTTTTTTCTTCCGTTTACCCGGAAAACGGCTTTCTGCATGAAAATATCTCAGGAGTGTTTATTATACAAAAGCGCATTGAACTTTTTATACAACCAACACGATTACACATTGCCGGAATATGAAAGACTACTACCAGATCCTCGAAGTGACCCCGGAGTCAAGTGAAGATGAAATCCGCAAGAGCTACCGAAGACTGGCCATGCAGTATCACCCGGACCGCAACCCCGATAAGCCTGGAGCCGAAGAGAAATTCAAGGAGATCGCCGAGGCCTACGGGGTGTTGACCGACTCGGTGAAGCGACGCCAATACGATGCTGCTCGGGCCATGGGAGCAAACCAGTATCATTCAAATGCCACTGGCGGATTCCATTACAGCCAGGAGGACATCCTTCGCGACCTGTTTCAAGACCCGCGTTTCCAGCAACTTTTTCAAGGACTCCTACAGGAATTCCAGCGTCAGGGTTTTCGAGCCAACGAACAGTTCGTACAAAAAAGTTTTTCCAGTAAACGAGGCGGACTTTTTTTCAGCGGCCTGTTTTTTTTCGGCTCTCTTGCCGGGCCGACCTTATTGAAGACCGGCGGAAAATGCCTGCCGAACAAAAAAACCGTTTTCCGCTCCCTCGGTCGAGCCGTCGGATCGCTGTTGAGTGGTCCTGGAAAGAAAAATACAAAAAATTTGCAGTACTCCGACAAGGAGCCTCAGGAGACTACCTATACAGCCTATCTCAGTGCCAATGAATTTCGCTTGGGTAAAATCATCGAGTTGGCAACAAGAGGTCCCAAGGGGCTGGAGCGTCTGAAAGTTAAGATTCCGCCGGGTAGTAAAGCCGGACAGAAACTCAGGCTTCGCGGCAAGGGAGTGCCGGGTCCCGAAGGACGCGGCGACCTTTTCCTTAATCTCCAGGAAAAACTGTCGGTTTGAAAGGGACGTCATCCAGCCGGGGAATGGCCCATACTGCCACAAGATGATACGGAAGTTTCCTTACCCTATTGCGGATCATGGGCTAGGCGTGGCTTACGCGATGCATTTTTACCCCCATCAACCCTTCTCCATAATAGCCTGAGGATTCGTGGTGCACGTACTTAGTAATGATCATTCAGCTCACCTGGCGCATATCCGGCTATCCCGATCAAAAACCGGACAAATGAATAACTAAGCCAACTTGCCATGCGCGTCGTAATAGGCTGAGATTTCCATCTTTTGTCGGATATTCGTTTTGCCCCCACCGCTATGGCCTCCTCCAAATTTTTCTTTAATTTTTTTGCAAATTCCGCATTCTCCATAAAAACGTTTGCCTCGAGCGCAAGCAGCAGACTGAACGGGTCAAGGTTCGAAGACCCTACCGTTGCCCAATGATTATCTATGACGGCAACTTTTGCATGCAGCATGCTCTGGTGGTATTCGTAAATCTCTATTCCGGCATCAAGGAAATTGCCGTACAGGGCCTGTGAGGCGTGGCTGAGTAATGGATGGTCCCCTTTCCCCTGCAGAAGCAGGACAACACGGACACCTCGCCGCACCGCCGCAGCAAGAGCATGACGAAAATTCAAGCCAGGCAGAAAATAGGCGCTGGCCAGAATAATTTCATATCGTGCATTTCTGATTGCCTGCAAGTAGGCATACTCTATATCCCGACGATGCCGGAAATTGTTTCGTATAAGAAAGTATGACCGTATGGCGCCGGCTGGTTCAGAAAGGACCGCATGTTCGTTGTTATACCGGCTGCGGGAAAGCCGTAGACGTCTTGCCAAAGCTACACGGAACCATAATCGACGGGCAGAATCGTGAATTTCTTTCACAAGCGGTCCCTGCACGTGGACGGCAAAGTCAAACTGTGGTGAAGCCCTGCCGGAAATTTTACGATCATCCTGAACATTAATGCCGCCGACGAAGGCCATCTTCAAATCCACCACTACAATTTTTCGATGAAGCCGGCACAACCTTTTGCGCCGGAATGTCCAGGGAGAAATTTTGGGACGGAATTTCAGTATGAGAACACCTGCCGACTCAAGATAATCAATCATTTCATCCGGCAGAGTCCTTGATCCGAAACCGTCTATGAGCACATGGGTTTTCACGCCTCGTAAAGAGGCCTGTTTGAGAGCTTCCGCAATGCGCCGCCCGGCATGATCGTTTTTAAAGATATAGCTCTCTAAAAATATCTCTCGTGTTGCCTGACCGAGTGCATCTTCAAGTGTCGAGAAATAGGCATCGCCGTTTTGCAACAGGTTAATATGATTATATGAAATTTTTCTTCGTACGACGAGATTCTTTGGATTCACGGCCATTCTCATACTCTTGAAACTATGTACATTTGCACTTTTTTTGCATGCCGGCCAGGGGGCCTGATTTCCCGGCGTCAATAGAGGTTTTGAAATTTCCAGGATTATACAGAAGGATAATACCTATTGAAAACATTCTGTGTAATTATCGCCATGGGGAAAAATTCGATCAAGCAGACTTTAACTTAATTTCTTTTATTTCCTGCTATATCTATCTGGCCATTATTAAAAATACAAAGGTATCGACCCTTGGTTTTTACCTAGCTAGTGCCTGTCCATAAATAACGAGATCCGTACAGCCCTCAACAAATATTTAGCCAATACATACCCCTCGTGCTCACCAGATCTCATGCCCAACGAGCACATGTCGAGACAGCAACCGCTTTTGATAGTAAAAACCATCGATTTAAGACGCACCTCTTCCATCTGAATTTTAAAGGGTCGGCCAATTAACTGGAATTCAAGACAGTTGTGTGCGGGCCAATGTCAACAAATTTGCAGACACGATTGTCGCCAGACATAACTCCTGAATGAATCGATGCCTTTCCAAATACATCTGTCCAAGCCAAAACTGCGCTTCAACCAGGATATTCCCGACTCGACACCTGCTCGAAATTTGCGTAAGCCTCTGTATACTCGCTTAGTTGAAAAATTCTTTTTTTTTGCACCGGTTCCTTCCATGACAATCTGTACGGCCTTATCCGTATTGCTTTCTTTTATAGGAGAACCTGAAACTGCCATACCCTCATCCATTCCGCTTCCGGATTTAGTCTCATCTCTAAATTAGGCTCCGGCGCTCAACTGCCGGAGCCTATTACGGTTACTTAATTTCTATCTTTTTCACATCGGATTTCGGCAATGCCTTGCGAGGCATTTTTATGCTTAGCACCCCATTTTTAAACGTCGCCTTCACATCGTCCTGGTTTGCATCCTCCGGTAAGGACAGGACTCGTTGAAAGGAACCATAGGATCGTTCAACCCGGTAGTAATTCTTTTCCTTCTCCTCTTTTTCCTGTTTCTTCTCTCCTAGTATGGTCATCGTATCATCGGCAATTTCTATTTTGACGTCTTTCTCACTGACGCCCGGGACCTCCACGGTAATCGAATATTCCTTTTCCGTCGCTGCAATATCCAGTTGTGGACGTAAAAATCCTGAAGCCGTAAGCGGTGTTAACCATTCATTAGAGAGGGGGGACAGGTCAAACCTTCGGAATGCCCTTTCAAATAAGCGATCCATTTCCTGCTGAAGCTGAATCATCGGCTGAGACGCGGCATCCATTCTATGAATTGATCGTTTATCCGGACGGTTAACTGGCAGAACAATGCCGCTTCCCTCTTCTTCTTTCTTAAACCAATTCCATGGTGCAAGTTTCTTGAAATCCATAACAGCCTCCACTCCTTTTTTATTACCAAACAAAAAAAAGCGGGAAACCATCCTCCAGGAGATGATTTCCCGCTTCATGTACTCTCAATTCAATGCGAATCAGGAAACCATATCCCGCTTCAGTTCATTGATCAATCGCTGCTGTATCAGGAAGCTTTGATTTCTATCTGTCTCGGTTTGGCTGCCTCCGATTTCGGCAGGTGGAGACTTAGAACACCATCTTTCAGTTCTGCTGCGATTTTTTCAATCTCTATAGACTGCGGAACCGAAAACGTACGCTGGTACTCCACATCGCCAAACTCTTCCCACTGAGCAGACCCCTTTGTTTCAAATTTCCTTATCCCTCCGAGGGAGAGTTTTCCATTGTCGATATTGATACTGATATCTTTTTTCTCTACCCCTGGCATATCCGCCCGCAGAAGGATCTCCTCATCGTTTTCATAAATATCAACGAGAGGAACTACTGTAGGGATTTCTCGGCTTCTTTCGGACATGGATTGATCTTTTTTTATAACGTCAGTTCTCTCGCTCATAACAATTCCTCCATCGTATATGATTTTATCCCCAAGCACCTTAATTGATGGTTATCTGTTTTGGTTTTGCAGCCTCTAGTTTTGGAAGAGTGAGGGTCAGCATGCCATTGGTCAGCTGTGCTTCTACCTTACTGGTGTCCACATCAGAGGGCAGAGTGAAACTCCGGCTAAAGCTTGTTGGTCCACGTTCCACCCGGTGAGACGAATATCCATTTGGTGCATCGGATTTTCGAGAACCGCTGATCTCAAGGTAATTTCCCTGTACCTTTACATTAAGGGCATCTTTTTCTACCCCAGGAACTTCAACTTTCATCTCCAGGGAATCTCCGAGATCGTAGAGATTGGTCTTCGGCCCGCCTTGGGTCACAGTCCAGGCTGGAAGGGCCGATGACCTGCCATACTCAGGAAACAGTCTGTTCATCCTGTTATGAAGCAGATCCATGGTTTGAAACATACGATCAATGTCACTCCATCTCGTCCACATAATCTACCTCCTTTTTTTAAATTATTCTTATATAGGCCAGTTTAAACCGGCTCCTTTATCATGTACCCGAAAAATAATTACGATAACGCAGCTGTCAATATCATGATTAAAATTTTTCGTAACTTATTTATTAATTACTATTAATAAATTAATTGACAAAGTAATTTTTTGGATTAGTTTTGTTTTCAAGGAGGTGATATATGAGCAGGACCAAGAGCTTTTCACATTATGATGTAGGGATAAGCCTATCTGCTGAAGAGCTTCAAGGTAAGCAGTCCGTGAGAGCGACGTTTCGGCTGCCTGACCATATAATAAAGTTATTGCATGTCGTGGCTTTTCAGCTGGGGCTCAAACAAAAGTCTCTTTTTGATCAGCTTATCGAAGATGAGGAGATTGTAAAAAAGATTGCTAAGAAGATGCTTGAGCAAGAGACGCAAACAGATAACAGGCAACGCCGGCAAAAAACATATGTTCTCAATAGAAGATCCTTGGAAATCATCGAGAATCTGTCAAAAGAGCTGAATGTATCAAGAGATTTGCTTGTTGAAGTCTCCATTCAACGATTGCTGCCGATCTTACGGACAGAAAAAGAGAAATATAAAAATAGATCAATTATCTATAAAGATATGGCGCAGTACATTGAACAAGGAAAAAAACTCTTTGAAAAGGCCGAAAATCTCCTTGGGGCAGAAGATGCCACCTGTGAGATGATTAAACTCAGCATCGATATGAATGAACGAAATTTAGATAACCTGAGACAGGTTATTGAAAGAAGCGAGGTAATGGAAGGGATTGTCGTCGAAAATGCAAGTGAAGGAGCTTGATTGTAGCTGAAAATTTGTACAAACA
Organism: Desulfocapsaceae bacterium; assembly: GCA_046705065.1. Taxonomy (GTDB): domain Bacteria; phylum Desulfobacterota; class Desulfobulbia; order Desulfobulbales; family Desulfocapsaceae; genus CAWGGS01. The sequence goes on along the minus strand of JBJKQT010000127.1, from coordinate 10,240 downwards.
ATTTACTATATGAAATAAAATATCACCAATGATGATTGTCATGCCCTTCAGGATATTACGGGTTTATACTCTACACTCATAATCTTCAGGAGGATCTGAGATGCCAAAAAACTACTATATCATTCTTGGAATATCTTCATCGTCATCACAAGATGAAATCAAGTCGGCATACCGCCGACTTGCCAAGGAATTTCATCCTGATCACTATGGACAAAGTTCGCCCTTTATAAATATTCAGGAAGCATATTCCGTCCTTAGCGACCCGGTTCGGCGTAAAAGTTACGATACGACCTTGTTGGAAAACCGGCAACCTCAGGGTCGATCTAACCATATTGAACCATTAAGAGAATCTCCTTATCGTGGTGAAGTTGAGCCTCTCATTCCCCAAAGAGGGAGTGTAGAAGCCGGCAGTCCTTCTCTTTTGCAGTCTTTTCATACTTATCGGCCGTCATTGGATTCCTTGTTTGATCGGTGGTTCAGCAATTTTTCAGAAAAAAGCCCAACAAAGGGAGAACGGCTCGAGAATTTGACCGTTTTCATTACATTAACCCCTGACCAGGCATTTCGAGGGGGGCATGTTCGTCTGATTGTGCCAGCTCGTCTGCAATGCCCTAGTTGTAATGGAAGAGGTGGAATAGGCGCATATGAATGCTGGAGGTGCAGCGGTCAGGGAGTGCTCAACGGTGAGATCCCTCTTATGATCAGTTACCCCCCAGGAATTTCTGACAACCATACCGTTCAACTGTCTCTGGAGCGCTTCGGCATTCGAAACCTTTACCTTACAGCAACCTTCAGGATAAGTGAAATGGGTTAATAATTTCTTTTAGGCACCCCCCCCGGCTTTGCCGGGGGATAGTCAAAGTTAAAGGTCTCTGAAAAAAGAGGGAACCTCTCTCCTGGTACGTCGTTCGAATTTGATTTTAAAGGAAATGTTCAGATAGTTCCCCATGTGGGATTTATGCATATCCCATACTTCTCTACCCACGTTGCAATCTTGCTCAATTCTCACCTTATGAACCAAACTGACCAACGAATTTTTATCGATGCTTGCGCCACACATCCATCCTGAGTCATTCATCGACAATATCGCTAATTCCGGAAGTTAGGCCGGCTCCACCACCCGCTTAAAACTTGTCATTACGGAATATTTAAGGTAGGATTTCAGTTGTGGTCGTCATGCCATTGCAAGGTAAAACAATAAAAATTTACTTTGGCGGACCCCTTCATGACTCCCAAGAGGTTGCCCCTAAGCTGGTACCTTGATCGATTTTCTCCCCCCGAAGGTCTCCTTCTCCTCATTCTTTCGGTGATCGTGGGGGCAAGCACCGGACTTGCGTCAGTCGTATTCGTCAAATTAATCTATTTTATTCAGGATTTTTCCTATGGATCGATTGCCGGGAAATTTCCCTATCTCGGCAATGCGATCTATTTGCTTATTCCCGTGCTCGGTGGTCTTGTTGTGGGGCCGATGGTCCTCTATGCACGTGAGGCCAAAGGACACGGAGTTCCTGAGGTTATGCAGGCCCTGGTTTTGGGCGGCGGGAGAATAAGACCCCGGGTTGCCGCTACAAAGATCGTTGCTTCGGCTGTCTGTATCGGCACCGGAGGTTCGGCAGGCCGGGAAGGACCGATTATTCAGGTGGGATCCGCTCTGGGATCCTTTATCGGGCAGGTACTTCGGCTTTCCGACGAACGAGTCCGCAACCTGGTCGCCTGCGGTGCTGCAGCTGGTATAGCGTCCACATTTAACGCCCCCATTGCCGGTGTCGCCTTCGCCATCGAGGTTCTGATGTGCGGCCTGCAGATGCGGGCTTTCGGAAACGTCGTTATTGCGGCGGTTTCCGCCTCCGTCGTCAGCAGGAATATTCTGGGAAACACCTTTCTTTTCCTTGTCCCCGTCTATTCTCTTCATAATCCTTGGGAAATTATTCTTTATCTTGTTTTGGGACTTACAGCCGCTCTTGTCGGTGTTATGTTTATCCGCATGCTCGACTTTACAGAATCCATCTTTGACAACTGGGATTTTCCCCAACTATTAAAACCTTCGGCAGGCGGTCTTCTGATCGGGGTCGTCGGGGTCCTTTATATGCTTTTGCCGAACCTCACTTTTCCGGAGGGATCTGCATCTCATGGTCCCGGATTTGTAACGACTATTCCGCATATGTACGGCTCAGGCTTTCCCTTCATCCAGGAAGCGATTCAAGGCAGATCCGTTCTTTGGGTCCTGATGCTGCTGATAGTCCTCAAGCCTGTTGTCACCTCCCTCACATTAGGATCCGGAAACTCAGGCGGCGTCTTCGCCCCATCACTCTTCACCGGCGCCGTTCTCGGAGGAGCCATGGGACACTTTTTCGATTTCCTGTTCCCATCCCTTGAAATCAATACCGGAGCCTACGCCCTGGTCGGCATGGCCGCCATGTTTTCGGCAACAGCAAGAGCCCCTCTTACCTCCATGCTCATCGTTTTTGAAATGAGCAACGATTACCTCATGATCCTGCCGTTGATGGCAGCCGGCGTGACCGGAAGCTATTTTGCCCAATGGCTTCACCAGGAATCCATCTACACAATCAAACTTGCCAGACGTGGAGTTCGGTTTGCAGAAGGCCGGGATATGGACATCATGCAGGGGGTAAAAATTAGTGAGGTAATGAAGACAAATCCTCTCACCATTCATAAAGAAGCATCCTTCGCAGAGGCCATGGCAATTATCCAGGAAACAAATATCCTTGGCTTTCCGGTTATTTGCGATAAAAACAGGCTGTGGGGCATACTGACCCTGCAGGATATCCATCGTGCGCAGTCCAAAGAAAATTTCAGTTCAAAAGGGTTAAAGGTGGCGGACCTTGCAGTGGAAAATCCGATAACGGTCTTCCCCGACGAACCCATATGGGCCGCCATTCAAAAAATGTCCCCGCGAGATCTGGCAAGGTTGCCTGTGGTCCTGAGGGACGGCTCGAAAACATTATGCGGCATCATCAGCAGGAGCGATATCGTTCGCGCTTATGATGTCGGCGTCGTACGTAAACAGCGAGGTCAGATTGTCGAAGAGCAAATTGAACTGCGGAAATCAAAAGAAAACGGTTTTGTCGAATTTGTCTTAAAAGAAGAGGATACCTGTTGCAATGCCATGGTTAAGGACCTTCCGCTTCCGGACACCATTAATATGGTATCCATTAAGCGGGCGGGTCAGATATTCATTCCAAAAGGAGAGACCTTGCTGAATCCCGGAGATGTCATAACCATTTTCGGACGACTCGAGGATATCGACCGCATAAAGGATTTTCTCAATAACTGCAGACTCCCCCCCGGCCAACCGAATTGATCGGGAAAATAAAAAACCGGGTTTGATCACCAAGAAACACCCTCAAGCCATTTTCATCTTCCAATGCGGTCTTAGCCACTTCCTTGCACGTTGTAGTTAGTTTCCAGACGGGAACTAGTTAGGAAAACACAACGGGCTCCATTTAAATCACGATTTAATGATAGGGTTTTTACAATAGTTGACGCTTGGTGCTCCATTAACATAAATGTTTTCCAGGAAGGAAAGTTTTCTCGGCAGTTGTTGCACCGCTCCTCTGGCAATCAAAAACGTCGCGCTTCGCCCGACGGTCAGGGCTCCCATTTTCTTCAGGCCGAAAAATCGCGCTCCGTTTTCCGATGCGCACTTGAAAGTCTCCTGCAAGGGAAAACCGGCTTTCATGAAGAGTTTCATCTCCTCTATCATGGACTCGCCATGAAGAATGCCGATACTGCCTGCACCAGTGCCTACGGCGGTAATCACCCCAAGTTTTCTTGCAAACCGTAGTTGCTCGATTTGTCCGGCGACTATCTTTTTCCAAAAAGCCTCTATACCGGGAATCTGTTTGCCTGGAGCTGCATAACGTTGGGAGAAACGGCAACTCACACTCCCTCCGGTGCCGGAACCATCCAAGGCATTCTTGGCCCGCACTACGTTGGGAATCCACAGCACATTTCTCTCGGACATCTTCCTGAGATTCTCTTCGCCCATGCCATAGCCCTGTTCGACGGCATCGCAACCGGCTGCAAGCGCTTCTGCTACTTCTTTTATGCCGTTTGCCACCACGACAGCCTTTTTTGAGCCTTTCTTTTTGAGAATACGGCGCAGATCGTCATGATTGAGACGGGAAAACGAACTATTCTCAGCATCAATACTGTCTGAGTAGCCAATCCATAGAAAATCTGCGTCTTCTCTGCCATCGTCGATGCCATGTAGCCTATCACAGCAAGAATCGTCGGATGTTCGAATATCGATCAGCTCATTCTCTTCGGCGTCTTCCGAAAGGCAGCCCTTCAGTTCAGAAAGATTGTCGTGGACGGCCATTCCTTGAATTCCATACGCATGGCAATAAGCGATATGCCGCTCCACCATAACCTTTTTTTTAGCTGAATCCGCCTCTTTTGCCGATAAGCGGACATTTTCATCCACGGAAGGTGAACGCAAAAGCGAGACGCTGCAATCGAACAGCGCCGGTAAAATCAGGCAGTGCGAGAAATCATCTATAATAACCTCATCATTTTCGGTAAGTTCTGCCACGGAACCAATGCTTGCGATACTTCCGCCCTGTACTTCTAAAAATATCTTTTTCCGTATATCGGAACCGGTGCCGTCTATAAAGCCACCTGCAGTAATGAATCGTTTTTGGTCCATACGTCCTTCCTTATTTTCATGTTGATATCACTTTAAATTAATCATGTCGACGCAGGTTCTACAAATGTATGTGTAAAAATTATCGTTTTCGGCTCTGAATTCTTTTGAGCGATTTTTAATAAATAGGTTCCCAAAAAATCACACTGAAATAGTAATTTATCGTTATTTCAAAGGGTTTTACAAAACAGCAAATCTATTGCTGATTTCCCCTTTTTTCTTTTCCGGTTGTGATATAATCAACCTCGATACTACTCTCATAAAAATCCCGATCAAATGTCTTACAGATGGGCCTTTTGCAAAACGAAGATTTTCGTTCAAAATCAAGGCATGCGAAAAATTTTATGGCAGGCATTTAATTGATGTTCCTAAGATAAAATTTTGAGCATACACTGGGTTCGGGCCGGTTAGCGAGCCGGCGAGAATCCGAGAAAGCCATTTTGCAAGAGGCTCAGATGGCTGATGTTTACGTAGCCTTCACCGCACCCATCCAATTTATGGAGGAACAGTCATGACCATTCGCCGTATTGCCAAGATTTTCAAAAGCAGGCCTACGATTGAAGGAGCAGGGGTCCATCTCAAACGCGCCTTCGGGTATTCTCAGGTGCCGCAATTCGATCCATTTTTGATGCTGGACGATTTTCATTCGAGCAATCCAGACGACTATCTACCAGGATTTCCGTGGCATCCGCACAGAGGAATCGAGACCATCACCTATGTTCTCGAAGGGCGGGTGGCCCATGGCGACAGCATGGGAAACAGTGGAATGATTGGCGCAGGCGACGTTCAGTGGATGACGGCTGGCAGCGGCATCATCCACCAAGAGATGCCGGAGGAAAGCCCCACCGGCACCATGTGGGGCTTTCAATTTTGGGCAAATCTTCCGGCAAGCCATAAAATGATGCCGCCGCGATATCGAGACGTCAAGGCCTCTGATATTCCGGAAGTTGAAGTTGAAAACGGTGTGAAAATCAAGATCGTTGCAGGTGAAATATCCGGTGTCCAAGGGCCGGTGCGAGACATTATCATCGATCCTGAGATGCTCGACATCACAGTACCTCCCAAAACCGTGTTTTCCCATACTGTACCAGCCGGACATACCATATTCGTTTATGTCATCGAAGGAGAAGGATATTTTGATGATTGTCGTGACGCCTACGCCTATGAAGTCGTTGGCCATGGCTGGACCGATGTTGAACGCCGTTGCATATGCGACAATGAAACGGCGATTCTGTATGAACGAGACGGCGACACAATGCAGGCGACAACCACCGACAAGCCGGTGCGTTTTCTTTTTGTTTCAGGAAAGCCACTCAATGAGCCGGTGGCCTGGTATGGTCCCATCGTCATGAACACGCAAGACGAATTGCGAGTGGCGTTCGAAGAGTACAGCAGTGGGACATTTATCAAGACACCAAAGAAAAATTGAGCCTTATTTCAAACCCTTACAAGAGAGGTTCGCGATGAAGCGTCTTGTCGTCTGTTGTGATGGAACATGGAATAACCCTGAGCAGGAAGATAACGGAGTTCCTGCTCCGACCAACGTGTTCAAGTTATACAACGCCGTTGCAGAAACAAGCCCAAACGGTATCAAGCAGTTAAAATATTATCATCCCGGTGTGGGAGGTGAAGGCGGAATCGTCGACTCGATACTGGGGGGTGCGATCGGCGCCGGGATCAGCCGAAACATTTGCAGTGCCTATCACTGGCTTGGCAACAATTACGATGAGGGCGACGAGATTTACCTCTTCGGTTTCAGCCGCGGTGCCTTTACGGCAAGAAGCCTTGGCGGATTTCTTGGTAAAGGATTGCTGGACCTTCGGGATGAAAAACCCTCTGAATCATGGCAACGGGTAAAGACCGCCTACGATCAAGGATACCGATTGCCGGATGCCGAGCAGGCGGATTGGGCTGAGCCGTCCTGGAAATTTTTCCATAATGGAAACGCCGTCCCCATCCATTTCCTCGGAGTATGGGAAACCGTGGGCGCGCTCGGCGTGCCCGATGATCTGGAGATTTTCAATCTCTTTGATGATCCGTCAAAATGGGGATTTCACCACACGGAACTGGGAAACCACATCGAAAGGGCTCGCCATGCCCTTGCCGTCGACGAGATACGTTCCTGTTTCAGTCCCACCCGCTGGAAAAACTTAAGGAGCCATGTGGATGCAGTGGAGCTTTGGTTTCCTGGAGTGCATTCAGACGTTGGTGGAGGATATGCCGGCTGTGAACTGGCAGACGGCGCTCTTCTCTGGATGATGGACGAAAGCAGCAACAACGGAAAAGATCTCTCATTCCGCGATGGCAGCAAAGTGACCATTAAACCAAATGCTCTTGGAACGCTGCATAATTCATATAAGGGCGCTTTTGCAAAACTCCGTTCCCGGCCCCGTAACATTCCCGCCATGGTGCCTGCAAACAAGGCAATGTTCCATGAAAGCGTTCTCAAACGCCAGGAGGTCTCTCCCATCGATTACCCGCAGTATCACAACACTCTGCTTCTCGAACCAGGCGATTTCCACAGCGTTGATATTTACGCTGACACCCATTGGAATTACACCGGAATTTATCTGGAAAAAGGGAAGTCTTATACCTTTTCCGCCACAGGAGAATGGCAGGACAGCAAAGACAGTTGCGACTGGCGTGGTACCGAGGACAACAAACTGACTCCGGGCGATATCGTACGGGCGGCATCCTCTTTTCTTGGCACATTTGAAGGAATCTTTAAAAAATTGTCAAAAAACAAATCGACTGATTTTCTTGGTACCAAACGAGTGGAAAGGATGAAATGGTTTACTCTGGTCGGTGCCATTGCCAACGATGCAGGCAATGGTAATGAAGAGGACCAAGTGAACGTGGTGGAAAACGACGGCAGCCCGGTTCCGCATCAATATGTCGATCTCACCGAACACGAAATAAAGCCCTTAAAGATAAAAGCTCCCGGCTATCTGTATTGTTTTCCAAACGATGTCTGGAGCCTGTATGGAAACAACCACGGCAGCGTTCGGCTTACAGTGAAATGCGTAGAGTAATTTTGGAAAGACAATGACGATGAATTAGACAGTTTGTCCTGGAAGAGGCAAACAGGCACCGGTGGTAAAATAAAACTCGACGGTATCCGCAGCCTGCAGCCGGATATAGAGTCCATCAGCCTGCAGCCCCATACATGTAAGTTGTTTGAGCTGACTCTGGTGAAGTTCATAAGCGGGTCTCAAAAAAAGTTCGATGGGTTTCTCCTGTTCGACAATGGCAGAGGCCCGCTTCAATCTTCCGAAATAAGTCTTTCCTTCTTTGCAACTTACCTTTATCCAGGTATATCGCTTACCTTGCTGGCGCTCGTGGGCTTTTATGCCTTTCCAGACCGAATCAGCCTCACCAAGGGATGTCAATGAGAATCTATTTGCCAAGGCTCGCAAGGTCAATTCCGGATAAATTCCGATTAAGGCTCCTGAAATTGCCGATACCAGGTAAAGCCCTCCAATATAAAGGAGCGTTTCTCCCAGAGAGATCCGTGTTGAATATTGGCTGATATCTTTCACTTTGAGAAACAGTATTTCAGGTGGGAGCCACCCGGCACAAATAAAAATTGACAAAGCGACCGACAACACCAGGAGATTAAGCACTATACTTCTTATCAAACTGGAAGAAGTCCAGTCGTAGGCGGATTTAAAACGACGAGGCTGAAATATTCTTTCCGCCGAGGTTGAGATAAAGCCCGGAACCAAGAAAATCAGACCGACAATAAGTTGTTCTACATTAATAGACACTTATAACTATTACAGTCGTTTTACAGAACTGTCTCACCAATTGTCGTCGCCCCCGGGAGCTCGATCCGGTGGATTCGGTTTTGCACTTCCGGACAACAACAGAGAGACCTGTTTGAGTTCGGTGACCTTGACATGCTCCACTCTGCCAGAGTCCAGTCTCACACTACAGGTATCCGTGTTCTTGTCATAGTTGAGGGCGGTTCCAAGACTTCCGTCCGAAGTTTCGACACGTTGCTCAAAGAGTATATTTTGGGTTTTCATATCGCACCTCACTTCATTTTCCTCGATGCTCAAGACTGTGTTACGTTGATATTACACAGCATATTCCGAACAATCGCATTATTGCATTTCTTTTGCAATGTCCGGTTATTATATAGTTATCGGTAATGAGCAATACTAAAAAATCAATGGCAGAAGATGAAAATTCAGCTCAATGATTTCATTTCCCATCACCTTAAGCAACGGCAGTTGCCGGGATGTGCTGTTTCCCGGCCGATGCACAACGTACCATGAATCCGTATTTCCGGCATTTTGCCGATCTTGCGGCCTCAAGATGCGTTTATAACGAAGTGAATTGAGCCCTCCCCATCATTCGGATAATTACTCTAGCCCATTGCCAAAAACTTCGAACCTGACGCCGCCTGAACTGATGAGAAATGCGGCTCAGGGGAAGGGAGAAAAGCGTTTGGTTTTGATAATCAATAGTGGTCTTCAACCAACTCAAAATAGGCCCGCGGATGATTGCACACCGGGCAGGATGCGGGAGCCTCGGCGCCTTCGTGCAGATGACCGCAGTTCCGGCAGCGCCATTTGACCTTCTTTTCCTTTGTAAAGAATTTTCCTGTTTCAACTTCCTGTAAAAGTTGAAGAAAACGCTTTTTGTGGGCTTCTTCTATTTTACCGATTTCCTCGAAGACAAAGGCAATCTCTTCAAAGCCTTCTTCCCTTGCCTCACGGGCCATACGCGGATACATATCGGTATGCTCGTCTTGTTCTCCGGCTGCTGCGGCCTTGAGATTTTCGATTGTCGAACCTATCCCTCCAAGATGTTTTAGATGGAGTTTGGCATGCTCTTTTTCGTTCCCTGCAGTTTCAAGAAAAATTTCAGCTATCTTTTCGTATCCTTCTTTTTTGGCAACTGATGCAAAATAGGTGTATTTGTTTCGAGCTTGCGATTCACCGGCAAAAGCTTCCATCAGATTTTTCATGGTTTTCGTTCCCTTGATGTCTGCCATAAATCCTCCTGTCTATGTTTTTTTGTTTACTATCTATGTTACATAAACCGGATTGCTCAGCCAAGTTATTTTCCCCAAAAGCATCATTATCCTCTATTCTCAATCTAACCAGCACGCCTGGACCATATTGACCAGCCACAACAATCCATGAAAGCTCCTCATTCCAGTATGGCCATGGTGCTGCTTCTGGAGAAATTTCATATAAAATTGTGATCACCAATGAATCTCAGCCATATTAGTCAGAAGGGGCTGGGTCCACCTGTTTCACGGGTGTCTGTGGCCAGGACGGCCACAGTCAAGCCCCCAAGGATGGGTTTATGGCGTCCCGTGAGGCAGGTGGGCCCAGCCCCGGATCAATGGCTGAGTTTTGTTGGTAATCACAAAAAATAAAGTACCATACTGAAGGGGCTCAGCATGATACTTTATACTCTCCTGCAGCAACCTCTTGACGGTCTTGAAATCTATTCCACCGTTACGCTTTTTGCCAGATTCCGCGGTTGATCGACATCGCAACCTCGACGGGTCGAGATCTCATAGGCCAGCAACTGAGCCGGAATCGTATAGAGAATGGG
>JBJKQT010000126.1:0-17512 GCA_046705065.1 Desulfocapsaceae bacterium | reverse complement strand
ATCTTTCCCTTGGCATATTTGAGGACCATTTCGATATGGGCCGCCATCGCATCTTCGAGTTTCAGCGGAGAAGGCAGTGCGCCAGTATCGGAAGGTTGCTTTGAGCTTTCCTCCTCCCGGGATGGTTTTATGTCGAAAGTAAGCGGCCCCCCTCGATGCCGGATCAACTCACGCTCGACCAAGTTCTCCAATTCGCGGACGTTGCCTGGCCAGGGGTACTCCATAAGCCGCAGAAGGGCTCCCGGAGCAATCGAAGGAGGATAGCCAATCCCGAATTCCCTGCTCCTAACCGCCACGAAATGGCGGGTCAGCGCTGGAATATCCTCTTTCCGCTGTCTTAGCGGCGGCACCAAGATGGGAAATCCACTCAGCCTGTACCAGAGATCCTCGCGAAAGCTCTTTTCCGTTATCATTATCTGCAAATCCCGATGGGTTGCAGCAACAACTCTTATATTAACAGGTATCGGATGCTTTCCCCCAACTCTCTCTACCTCATGATGCTGCAGCACCCGTAGGAGCCTTACCTGTGCCGAAGGGGGAAGTTCTCCGATTTCATCAAGAAAAATTGTTCCGCCTTCCGCTCGTTCAAAGCGCCCTCTGCTCTCGGCGACCGCCCCGGTGAACGCTCCTCGCTCATGGCCGAACAACTCAGTGTCGATCAGGTTATCCGGCAAAGCGCCGCAGTTCACCTTGATGAATGGGCCGTTTTTGCGCGGGGATAAATAGTGAAGAGCGTTGGCTATTACCTCTTTGCCGGTCCCCGTCTCGCCCAGGATCAGTACTGTATTGTTGAGAGGCGCCACCTGGCGTACCATTTCCATCACGTAACTCAAGCCGGTGCTGCCGCCGATTATCTCGTCCGCAATGCCCCGATTCAACTCTTGATAGAGAAAACGATTGTCGTCCATGAGGATGGCCTGGTATCTGAGTACCTCCTCATGGGCCAGCGCATTGGCCAGGGCGATTGCATATGGCTGCGCCAGGCAACTCACGAGTTCAACATGTTCCTGATTGTAACGCCCTTCTCCATGAGCCCGCAAGACGAGTCCGCCAAGTAACTCTCCCCTTATACGTAAAGGAATGAGTAAGTCCGTATTCCCAGAGATTTTCGTCGGTGGTGCTAAGATGCTGAATATCTCATCCTCTGCTGATTCCACTATAAATGGTGCCTGGAAATCCCTCGCCGCTATCGCCTCCGACATTCCTTCCGGTAAAGGAATTATTTCGTCAGGAAGTACAGAGCCTTTTTCAAAGGCATGGGCGATATGCCGGATCGCGCCCAACTGTCTGTCGATAATGAAGATGGCCAGGATATCGAGCGGAACCTGCCTCCTCAGGTATTCGAAGGCATTGCGCAGAGATTCCTTTATCTCCAGGCTGCTGCAGATTCTGAGGGTTATCTCTCTTATGAATTCGTCGCGGTTATCCATTGCGTCGCCTTATCCCCGTGCCGACCGGCACCGTTTTCTTCATCAAAATCAATATGGTTCGTCTCCTCCAAGGAAAACTACAACATACTGTATTGTATCCGCACTTCACAATATTCCACAATCAATATTACAAAATATTGTGATATCAACAGACATTATTTCGCAAATATATGAAATTTAACAAAATATAGAATTGGCATGTTAATCGCTAAGGAAGGTTAAAAAATAATTTGAAAGGAGAACAGCATGGCCAATTTGCTTTATGTTACCTGCGATGTCAGAACTCAAGATTCATCTCGTGTCCTCTCTCTTGGCGATGAGTTTTTGCAGGAATACCTTCGCCGGAATCCGCAGGATGAGGTGCAGGTGCTTGACCTGTACCGGGATAGTATACAACGAGTCGATATCGATGTTTTAAACGCCAGGGGCAGAATCGAAAAGGGGAATGATTACGGCCTTCTTTCCTTCGAAGAGCGGCGAAAGATGAGCAGGCTCTGGCGTCTTGCCGAACAGTTTGACCGATGCGATAAGTACGTCTTCGTAACCCACAGCCTCAACCTCTGGTTCCCTGCCGAGTTCAAAATGTACATGGATGCGATCTGTGTTCCCGATCGCACCTATAGATTGACGCCCTTTGGGGCGGAAGGGATGCTTTCTTCTGTATACCGAAAATCTCTGCATCTGCATGCGGCTATGCCTTACGAATTTGGGCAGGAGCAAGACCTAAGCATTGCTTACCTGAGCTCGATTCTGAGGTTTTTCGGCGTTACGACACAGGAAATGGTGCTTCTTCAGGGAGACGGCCCGGAGCAAGTGTCCGAGAGTGAGTACAAAGCGGTACGCAGCAAGCTTTTGGAAATAGCTAGTCGTTTCTGAGAACAAAGAAAATAGTTGAAACGAAAATGTGGCTCGGACTTACAGAAAAAAATGAAGATTTACAAATAAGAAGAAAATAAATGGAGTTTCAAACAATGCTAATAAATCACAAATCGATATTGATGGCTGTTATTTTGTCCATTTTAAGTGTTTCGCTCATTGCCTGCAAAGAAGAGTCACATAAGCAGACAGCGGATACGGATTCCATGCCGGTGGTTGTAAGCAGGCTCCACAAGGTTCAAGAGCAGGAAAAGATATTTGCAAGCGGGACTGTCTCCACTCCGAAATCTCCAGCGGTTATGGGCTTTCTCGTTCCCGGCAAAGTGGCATCTGTTGGCCCGCGAGAAGGTGATTTCGTCAAAGAAGGGCAGGTTATTGCTTCCATTGACCCGACTGATTATCAACTCCAATTGGCAGCTGCTAAAGCTCAGGTTGAACTGACTCGCATCGGTCATGAACGTGCAGCAGACGAATTCAGACGAATGAAGATGCTTTATGACGCGAAAAGCCTGGCTGCCAATGACTTTCAGAAATACAAGGCAGTTTATGATTCCACCAATCAACAGTATGTACAAGCTGTTGCATTGGAAAAGCTGGCCCGGAAACATCTTGACGATGCAACTCTGTTGGCCCCTACCAGCGGCTATATATCGAAGAGGTTGATAGAACCGGGTGATACAGCCTCCGTGGGGCGTCCTGTCTTCGAGATTGTCCAGATAGAGCCTGTAGAGGTGAATGTAGGCGTTCCGGAAACGGATGTCCATCTTGTCAGGGTCGGACAGAAAGCAGAGATCTCTATTCCCGCCCTCCCGGGAAAATCATTCCAAGGCACGGTCCGCCTTATCAACGTTTCCGCAGATCCCGGTTCCCGAACCTATATGACGAGAATCACCGTGGAGAACCCCGAGCATTTATTGCGGGTTGGAATGGTCGCAGAAGTGACCATACGCGGAGACAAAACGATATCAGTAATGACACTCCCTGGGGATACCGTTGTACGTGATCCCCAGGGAGCCACGCAGGTGTATGTCTATTACCCCGACAAGAAGCGTGTCTACGCTAAACGGGTTGAAATCGGCACACTGATCAATAAAGACATCGAGATAAAAAGCGGACTTTCCGGTGATGAACTTATCGTTTTGGCCGGGCAGACAAAACTCAGAAACGGGATGGCTGTGTCAGCAACAGAACAGCAGACCAACGGCAAATAGTTCCATTTCGAGAGGAACAGCGTTTATGATTTCGATAAAGTTTTGGATTTATTATCCTTTCGCCATCCTCGCAGTGGCCGCAATTGTCGCATTTGCCTGTATTGATGAATTTCTGGAAAAGCTTAGAAACAGGCGGACTCTGTAGCCGGCGGTGAGTGAATTTTTTATTTAGAGGAACAACTCTCATGAATTCTATAAAGTTTTGGCTTCGCTATCCAGCCGTCACCATCATATTGACGGCAATGATCGTCTTCCTCGGCGTCCATGCCTTCTTGAAGATGCAACGAACGGAAGATCCAACGATTACAATAAGAACCGGCATCGTGGCAGCCATGTACCCTGGGGCGACCTCCAAGCAGGTGGAAAAACAGGTCACGAAGACCCTTGAAAAACACATCTTCAAATTTCCCGAGGTGAGGAAAGAAAAGACTTATTCGACGAGCCGGCCCGGTCTCGCCATCATCAACGTCGAGTTGGAGGACAATGTAAAAAATTCCGACCAGTTCTGGGCAAAGCTGCGCCATGAAATGAATCTGGTTCATGCTACCGAACTCCCTTCCGGCGTCTTGGGGCCTGTGGTCGATTCCGATTTCGGCGATACCGTAGCGATGCTCGTTGCCGTCCACGGCAAGCGGTATGGATACCGGGAACTGCTTGATTTTGCGGACAAGATCCAAGATGAGATGCGAACTGTCCGCCTCGTTGGCAAGATTGTTACCTACGGCACGCAGAAAGAGGAAATCTGGATCACCAGCAGTTTGGAAAGGATGGCGCAGTACTTCGCCGATCCGCGTCAGGTGGCAAACGCTTTGCAGCAGCGAAATGTGATCCAAAGCGCAGGGCATTTTGAAACCAACGGCGATAAAGTTCCCATGAGGACCACGGGGGTCTTCAATACCGAAGACCAGATACGAAACGTGCTCGTCGACGTCTCCAAGGACAACCATCCGGTCTATATCAAGGATTTTGCCGATGTACAGAGGAGGTATCAGGACCCTGCATTCATGGTGCGCTACGACGGTGAACCGTGTCTGCTTCTCTCGATGGAAATGCAGAAGGGAAAGAATATCGTCGAACTCGGCGAGCAGTTGGATAAAGTTTTCCAGCGACTGAATGTTCTCCTTCCTCCCGACGTCCATATCGACATGGTTGCCAACCAGCCAACGGTCGTCAAAGAACGGATTTCGGACTTGAGCCGCGAATTCCTGATCGCGATCATTGCGGTGATTATCGTCATCGTTCTGTTACTTCCTGTCAGGGTGGCTCTCATCGCCGCCCTGGCCATCCCCATAAGCCTGTGCGGCACCCTCGGAGCCATGGAGGCGATGGGGATAGCTCTGCATCAGGTGTCGATCGCGGGGCTTATCGTGGTACTCGGAATCGTGGTGGACAATGCCATCGTTGTTATCGACAACTATGTCGAACTTTTGGACCACAAGGTCCCCAAATCGGAAGCGGCCTGGAGGAGTGCGAGCGACGTCTTTGTTCCTGTCCTCGTTGCAACCATTACGATCATCGCTTCATTTCTGCCGCTTCTCATCATCACAGGCTCTGTCGGTGAGTTTGTCAGGGCGCTCCCCATCACGGTCGCCATTGCTCTTGCGGTTTCGTTCATCGTGGCGGTCTTCATAACCCCACTCCTATGCAGTTTTTTTATCAAAAAGGGGCTACACGACCAGGACGCCGAGGAACTTCAGGGTAAACAGAAAAGGGGAATGCTCGACCGGCTCCAGGACAAGTACGGCGTCTTGATCAAGGTCTTTATGAATAGAAAGTGGTTAGCCTACTCCCTCGGGGTGGGTGCGTTCGCTGTTGGGATCATGCTCTTTTCAGTCGTACCACAGCAGTTCTTCCCTTCAGCCGAGCGTAACCAGTTCGTGATCGATGTCTGGATGCCCCAGGGAACACGGATCGAGGCCACCGACGCAGTAATGAAGCGTATTGAGAAAACTTTAGGCACAACCAAGGACGTCGTCCACTACGCGAGCTTTGTCGGTCAGAGCGCCCCTCGGTTCTACTATAACGTCAATCCCCAGCAACCGGATGGCGCATATGGCCAGTTCATTGTCAACACCGCCTCGGTGGAAGCCACATCAAGGCTGGTAGACGAGCTTCGGCCGAAGTTGGCAACGCTTGTGCCTGAGGCAATGGTGATCGTCAAGGAGTTGCAGCAAGGCGCTCAAATGGAAGCACCCATCGAAGTGAGGATCGCCGGTGATGAATTTGGCAAACTCAAGCAACTGGGAGAAAAGGTGGAGGATATCCTGAGGAACACTGGAAAAGTCCAATACTTGTACCGGGACTGCTTTAACGATTCGTATATGGTTGATGTAAAGGTCAACGACGAACTGGCGAACCGTCTCGGTATAACGGATGCATCGGTATCGCAGACTCTTGCCGGGGGCTTTGACGGCGCTCCGGTGAGCACCTTCTGGGAGGGTGACCGCCCCGTCACCATTAAACTCCGACTTGATCCGGCCTCCCGTTCATCCTTCACCAACATCGGAAATACCTATTTAACCTCGGCACTGACCCGAGCCAGGGTTCCGCTTCGGGCTATCGCTACGCTCGCACCCGAATGGCAGACCAGCCGGATAATACGCAGGAACGGCGTACCCACAATAACGGTCAGGGCCTTCCCGAAGCCGGGTATTTATGCCTCGAAAATCCTGGAACAGGCGATGCCGAGGATCGGAGCCCTGAAACTGCCGACGGGCTACCGGATCTATTACGGCGGTGAAAAAGATAATCAGGCCGAAGTGTTTCCGCAGATGATAGTTGCTCTTGCCATCAGTCTGCTGGTGATCTTCCTGATACTGCTTGTGCAGTTCAGGACCATCGCAGAATCACTTGTAGTGATGGCCTCGATTCCGCTCACACTGTTCGGGGCGATGTTAGGCCTGGTCGTTACCCACAATCCGTTCGGATTCACTTCGTTCATGGGGGTTATCGCCTTGTGCGGCATTGTGGTGAGAAACGGTATCATCCTGGTAGACTATTGCAACGAACGAATCGGGGAAGGGGCCAGTCTGGAACAGGCCGCCCGGGAAGCGGGAGCGCGGCGGTTGCGACCAATCTTCCTTACCTCCATGGCCGCGGCCATGGGTATGGTTCCAATGATCCTTTCCGGGTCGAGCCTTTGGAGTCCGCTGGCGAGCGTCATGGCTTTCGGTCTCGTCTTTTCAATGTTTTTTACGCTCCTGGTTGTTCCCGTCCTTATTGTGGCAGTCAAATCCCGCTCCTTGAAAGGGCAATCGGTCAATCGTGCCGCAGTCGCTTTGACGATCGCCGCATGTGTGCTTTTTGCAGGTGGAAGCCAGGCCTTTGCAGAACCGGTGAAACAGCTGACCCTGCCGCAGGCGGTAGAACTGGCGCTTAAGCAGAATACGGTGCTGAAGATCGGCCGGGCAAAAGTCACCGAAGCCGATGCAAAGATCGTCTCCGCGCGGTCGCAGTATTTCCCTCATCTCACGAACGATACTAAATTTATGGGGTTATCAAACGATCAGCTCGTAACCATGCCGGCCGGAAGTCTGGGAAATCTAGGCGGTACTCCTTTCCCGGACCACGATATGAAAATACGGCAGAGCGACTCTACCATTTTTCTCAGTGAAACGACCCTTGCACAGCCAATAACCCAGCTTTTCAAGATTCATGAGGCCAATCAGATTGCCCGAGCGGATCGTGGCATCGCAGAAGCTGAGCTGACAAAATCGGAAAACGA
Source organism: Desulfocapsaceae bacterium (assembly GCA_046705065.1). Classification (GTDB taxonomy): domain Bacteria; phylum Desulfobacterota; class Desulfobulbia; order Desulfobulbales; family Desulfocapsaceae; genus CAWGGS01. Next base: position 10,271 of record JBJKQT010000126.1, on the reverse strand, counting down.
GACGATTTATGCAGTACATCAGCTGTATTACACCTTGCTGATCGCATACAGGGAAAAAACTGCGGCTGAGGCCTCTCTCAGAGCAGCTGAGGAGAACAAGCATGATAGCGAGAAGGCTGTGGAATCTGGGAATTCACTCAATGTGACGGCCACCGCGGCTCAGGCCAATCTGCTCCAGAGTAGGCAGGCGCTTCTCGTCGTGGAAAACAGTATTTCTGATGTGACTGAGGAACTTGACGATGTTTTGGGGCTACCCAGGGACACTGTCCTGGAGGTGACCGAGGCGGGGTTGCCTGAGGTGACGGAACCATTGAAAGAAGAGATCCATGAACAGGCCCGCGGCAAGAATGGAGAGCTTTTAGCAGCACGGGAGACGCTTGAAAAGTTACGGCACGCGGTCCAGGCTGCAAAAGACGAGTATATCCCGGATGTAACGCTTTTTGCCAAATACGGCTACCAGGAAGGATCGGCATTTCTCGAGCACAACGTAGGTATCGTTGGGGTTGAGCTGAGCTGGGACATTTTCGACTGGGGAAAACGAAGAGGAGAAATCGGCCAGAGGAAAGCACAGCAATTACAAGCCAAAGAAAACCTGGAACGGATAGACAAGCGGGTCGGAATCGAAATCGACAAAGTGTTCCGGAAACTGGACAACTCGAAAAAGATGATTGGCGTTGCCCAAGAGGTATTGGCCCTGAGACGGGAAAATGCTCGACTTGATGAAAAGCAATTCAAGGCAGGAACCGTGAATGCTGCAAAGCATGCTGAAACCATCGCGGCCTTGAAAAAGGCTGAGGTGGAAGATTTGAAGGCGTCTTTACAGTATCGATTGACCTTGACGGAGCTGGATCAAATCTCGGGAGTCCTTGCATCAAACCATTGAGGTGCTGAGTTCAGAAACACCAGAGAACTATTCAGACCATGAGACCATTGTTTGAGACCTTTTTCCCTTTCAACCAGGATTCAATCATGAATACTATAGCCAACGAAAATTTTGCTGCAACCTGCATAAAAGACACCCTGAATGGGCTGTGCGCGGGAATTTCACAGTTCTCCGGCCCGAGCCGTGTAGCGGTTATTTACAGCCTAACGTCTAAAAGTCAACTTTATATCTATGACCCGGATAATCTCCTCGGCGACCATGCCCCCATCCTTCGTACTTTCTACCTGGAAAACGAGGAATGGAGAATGAATGACAAGTTTTCCCCGGCGAGTTGTAATTACAGCCTCATAGAATATCTGGATGACATTCAACTTGATGGCCTGATTTCCTATGGTGGAAAATCTGCAACAGTTTCCTATCAAATGTGGTTTACCGAGCACCATCCCGACCTGTTCACCATCGGCCCTACACAACGGTGGCTTGAGCATACAGTTCTTCGTTTTTCCCATGATATGGCTAATAAAGAGCTCTATACGGGAATTTCAGGTTCTTTCCTGCGGAAGTTTGCCATGCAAGCTATCCACGATCACCTCTGGCGGGAAGCCCAATCAAGGGACAGATACGAAGTGCATCGACATATTTATCCAATTCTGGAATCAATCTTGGAAATCTCCAAAACCAGGGAAGAACAAGCTCTGCCTTCGGGTCAACTGGTTTTCGTCGAACCGCCGCATCTCAGTTCCATCAAATTCCTTGCCCGCTTTAGAAACAACGAGCAGCCAAACATAGACCATTACAAACATGTGCGTAAGCTTTTACAGGCCGTATCGCAATCTGATCGCATGCTCATTTCTGACGGAAACAGTATTCTTGGTGTTGCCGAAGGCCCAATCCCCGAATTCTGCCTCACGGCTGATTTCCATGGAAAAATCGGCTTCCTCAAAATCAACGGGGAGGGTATTTGCAGTTTCGCAGATGGTAGCTATTGTTCCACTACTCACCAAGCGAAACTGTTCGAGGTGGAAGAGGCGCTGATTGACTATGGAGTCGATGCATCTGTCAGGACCAGACTCTTCCAGATAGTCACCACTCTCGTCCATAACGCACAGAACAAAAAACACGGCTGCACTCTTGTCCTGGATATGAATCCGGAACCTTTGCATATTGGAGGTCAATTGCTGTCAATCCCATTGGATCTTGGACAGACAAATCTCCTGGAATTAGCCTGTGCGTTGTCAAAGGTGGACGGTGCTCTTTACATCGGTGCGGACTGCAATCTCTATGGATTTGCTTGCCTCCTGGATGGACGCACTATCGCTGGTGAAGACCGATCTCGAGGGGCTCGTTACAATTCAGCGTTACGGTTTTCTGCCGAACACAAAAAAACCCTTTGCGTGGTAGTCTCTTCCGACAGACCTGTCTCCATCATCAAAAACGGGACGGAATTCAGCAATCACAGCATATGGCACTCGACAAAATTTTCTAATCCCGACCCAGTGGATTTCAAAGTGTGGGCACACTCGCAATGCTTTGAGTCAGCCTCTTACAGTCCACTCCGATGAGGTCACATACTCCTACTCATATGATGTAGCCCATCGCCTAACCCAGGAGACGGATACACCCCGCAGAATATAATCCACCTTGGCACGTACTGTTGTTTTTATGTTTCCAATGCCAAGGATGAGTGTTTTCAAAGTGCGGCGTTTTAAGATCTTTTCTGAAGGTCAAAACCTGCCGGAAACTTCTTGACCATATCTGCTTGCCATAGAAGCAGTAATTCCCGCAGGTGTATTCTTACTTTTGTTTCAGCTAAATAATGATCAAATTGCCTATGCCAACCTGCATGGCGCAACGGATAAGATCGTGGATCGCTACGCTCTCACGATCTATCCTTGTTCGTTAGACGTCGTGCCCAACGAAGGCAATCCAGCCTACTCCTTACAGTTGCGACTGATTTTAGTGATTGGGTGCCAAAAATTAGGAAAAAGATCATGAAAGAAATAAGAAAACCACTTACTGAATTTTGTTCGAAATGCCAAAAAAATCGAAACATCAACTGGCCAACCTGACCTTATCCCGAGTGGGGTAAGCTTTTCCTCCATTGGATTTTCCCCTCACGATGTGAAATTAACATATAGGAGACAGATATTTCCTGAGAAAGATATATCCCTTGAATGATGGGAGATTTCCGTTTGCATATTGACACTTATCATAGTTGTCCCTTATTGTTATTGCTCCGGTGGCAAAATATCTAAATCATTTATCGGTCAATTCGACAAACCCCTTGTCAGCATTGAGTCTTACATCGAATTGCTACTGAAAATTTAATTAATTACTCACGGGAGCAATTACCTGCCATTTTCACTGGAACATGCTGAAAATAAGGGGAAATGTCGCTGTATTTGATCTGGAACACATTGAGTGTTTCTATGCTCACTATTCTGCTTTTCAGAACAATAATGAGCAACTGCTTCCGAGGTAAAATCATGTTTGGCAAAGAATTATTCACCAATATTTATCTGATACAAATGATATGAGTGTACAAAGCGAAGAACCCTCTCCTGAGATTACTCTACAGTCTCTATTAGATGTTATTCAGGAGGCACCGGACATAAAGAGTATCAAGGGCACGCTGTGTAAACGGATTCTGGATGTCTTTCAAGTAGAGATGGCCGCAATTTTTCTTGTGAATATGCGTAAGCAGGAACTGGTTTCCTGGATTTTACTCCCGGGAGATTCCCTTGAGAAGATTGTAATGCCGATCGGAACAAGTTCCATTGTCGGATATGTGGCCAAGAAAAAACTGCCGATCAACCTTCGGGATCCATATGATTTCCGGGAGTTGCGGCGTGTAGGCTCTGAACTGAATTTTTCCGATTCGTATGATGTAAAGGCCAATATTCGCAGTAAACAGATCCTTGCCATTCCCATTGTTCACAACAACACCCTGATGGGGGTTGTCGAGCTGATAAACAAGAGGGACGATACCGAATTCACTTTTGAAGATCAGAATAGAGTCAGTCAATTGGCTGGGGTGCTGGCAGCCGCATTTTATACTCATGGCATTTTCGGTAAACAGACTCCTCCCAAATATGAAACTCTGCTGGCGCAAAAACTTCTTTCACGGGAGGAGCTGGAACAAGGACTGGCAAAAGCCGCTGAGCTGGGGGAAGATCCGGAAACTGTGTTAATGAACACTTTCCAGATACCAAGGCTGAAAATGGGAAAAATGCTGGCAGGGTTTTATTCCACCAGTTTTGTGGATCTGGAAAAAGTCGACTGTATTCCCAAGAAGCTCTTTCAAGTGATAGATATTGATTATTTTGAAAAAGAAGAGTTGGTTCCGCTGAGTCTGAAAGATGGAAAACTTCTAGTCGCCGTAAAGAATATCGAGGATCAAACCCTTACCAGCACCATACGAGAGCAGGTTCCCAGAGTAAATCAGGTGGAGTTGGTGTTTGCCTTTCAAGGAGATATCCGCTCTTGTTGGAAGCGTACCAGAGCAAAATATTTTAGCAGTTTAAAAAGTGTCAGTGAAGAGCAGTCACCTTCATTCGACACCTCATTGTTCGATTTGCTGGAAGACAATAAACCACAGGAAAAAGTAAAGGAAAAACGGGTTACGGTTGTAGAGACGAGAGTCAGACCGGAGATACGTGTAGAAAATAATGACGATATTGATGAGCCCCCGGTGGTTCAGCTGGTAAATGAAATCATAGAAGGTGGCTATACCTCCCAAGCCTCTGATATTCATATAGAACCCTACGGTATTGAGGAGAAGGGTGAGGTTCGGTATCGAATTGATGGTGTCTGCAGTAATGCGCCTAAAATACCGCAGCAATATGTGCGGCAGGTTGTTGATAGGATAAAGTTTCTGGCTTCCCTTAATCGGGCTGAAAGTACCAGACCGCAGGATGGTAAAATCAAATTTACCACTTCTGAGGGCAAGGAAATTGAACTGCGAGTGGCAACAATTCCTACTGCAGACAACAATGAGGATATTGTACTTCATATTTTGCCTGACCCAAAGCCACTCCCTTTACTTGACGAGCTTATGCCTACCCGACTCCTCGCTCCGTTTAAAGAAATTATCGAGCAGAAACAGGGGCTCATTCTGGTTGTCGGTCCCAACACATCAGGAAAGACTACCACACTGCATTCAGTGTTAAACCACCTAAACACAACTGAAAAAAAGATATGGACAGCCGAGTATCCGGTGGAAATCCAGCAACACAGGATTCGTCAGGTGCAGGTTGACCCTCTCTTTAACTATACGTTTGCCGATGCACTGCGAGTGATTAACAGGGCAGATCCCGATGTGATATTGATCGGTGACATGCAGGATCTGCAGACAGCTGTGATGGCTGTTGATGCCGCCCTGAACGGACATCTGCTGCTCAGCTCTCTGACCGCCAATTCGGCGGCTGAAGGTATCATTCATTGCCTGAACATGGGACTTGATCCCCTTCACCTTGCTGGTGCACTGCGCGGCGTTCTGGCTCAGCGCCTGGTGCGAATCCTGTGCGAGCACTGTAAAGAACCTTATCATCCTGAAAGGGCTGAATACGATCGCCTGCTCGAAAGTTACGGGATTTCTTTCTTTGATCATATCAATGTCATGTACAGTGATGAGCTCGTCTTTCATCGTGCCAAAGGATGTCCCAAATGTAATGATAGCGGATATCAAGGGAGAATAGGGTTGTATGAACTGTTGGTCGTAAACCCGATCATCAGAAAGCTAATCATGAAACGTGCTCCTCTTGCTGAAATTATTGAAGAAGCGATGATTAATGATATGACCTTGCTTTTGCAGGAGGGGATTCAACTCATTTTTAGAGGGGCAATCGATTGTAAAGAATTGATGTCCGCCTGCCCATTATAAGCTGACCCTCACAAAAATCAGATCAGGTATAAAACGATCAGAAAACATTGTCATTATCCTGAGCTTCATATTAAATTACCTGACAATATTGGACGGGTAAAACGAAAGTGTGGGTGGTAAATAACTTTCCAAATTATCGTAATAATGTTTTTCTAAATTTTGCTACTCAAAAACATCAGGATAAGGGATAAAAAATCGGAGGCTAATAGATAGCTCTTGGGGGGCTTGCTGCTGTCCTCTTGAGAGGTTTTTTCCGGCCGTCTCGCCAATGATTTGGTGGTTAACAAGAAGGTATTATCTTTCAGGCAATCACACAAATCATAAACCGTGATGATGCCCCCAAATTGAAATCATTCAGCATTGAACAGAACGCGTTCCTTGCAGATCGTCAAAATATTCCTGCCTACTCGCTGCATCATTAAGGCACAATATGCAGGTATAATTCCAACATTCTTTCGACCACCTATCTTTTTCTCTTAAATCTGCTACTGCTAAATCTAAATTTGTTGCTGTTCCAATAGCAAGAACATTGACTTGAAAACCAGACAAGTGGCCACGAGGATGAGAATACGTAATGATATAAATACCGGCTTTTTGGGGGAGACGAGCACTTTTAGTGTATACTTCAAACGTATAAAATTTACCAGACTCTCCATTGAACTCTAATTGTTTCTGAATCAACATTTTGAGTTTTCCTTTAAAACTATTTAACCATCCGTCAACTAGCGTCCCAAGATGATGGTAAAAAGGTTTCTCCCCGTTTGTCAATGCTTCCATCATATCTCTCAATACGAGTAAACACCGTTAGCCCTATATTAGATATCACGACAATCTTGAGTATCGTGGGGTACCACCATAACATAGATTGGCACCGGCAGGATCAGATCATGAGAGGCTGCCTTAGGTGTAGATAGTCCTGAGGTATGGAATGGCTGTATGCATCAACCTTGCCGTTCTTCAACGATCTTACCGTCTCTCAGGGCAGCAACTCCTGATCCCACCTGCCTAGCTCGTTCACGGGCTCTCTGTGCCGCCCGCTTCATAGCCACCTCAGTATACAGCGAACCCCATTAGCGGGTTCAGGTAGGATCAACGTTATTTCTCCGGCATAAAAATTACGACATCGTTTAGAACTGTTATAAGAGCCGACGGCTACGGCCGACCATGCTCTTAAGCAGTACCAACTTTCAGAGCTAATAACTCTTAGCAGCCTGAAAGACAAGCGAAAGGAAGGAAAATCATGCCGACAGGCAAGGGAATCCGGCTCAAGGCTCTTGGGGGGGAGCTTGGATCATTGACCTTGCCCTCATCTGTTCAAAGGGTTACATCCCCGGCTGATAGCACTGCACTTTTAGCTTCCTGACTCCATGTACCACCTGAACGGTTGCAGTGACATGCTGAGCATAGGATCACTTGGGCATCGTTTACTCGATGAACTGTTGTGCGATGGGACCATTGACATATGGCGGTGAGCGTATTACTTAGTAATACCAATGTGGTTAATAGAGGTATCGGGAGGAAAAATGAAGAAAAAAGAAAGAGTATTCACCTTCAAGGTTGATGAAGAGCTGGCAGGCAACCTCGATGCCATCGCCAATAAATCGGCATTTATCAGGAAGGCAATTGAGGACGCTTTGGAAAAAAAATGTCCGCTTTGCAGCGGTACTGGGGCATTGAGTATAGAGCAGCACAAACATCTCCAGGAATTTCTTACGCTTCATTCGCTGGAGAAGTGTGGGGAGTGTGATGCGCTGCATTTCGTCTGCCGTACCGAACCGCACACCGCTCTGCATTAACGCGGGAAATTTTCAAGAAAGTATCAAGGAGGAGAGTTAATGAAAAAGATGGTATGGATAGCAGGGCTCGTTTTCCTGTCGCTTGTTCTCGCCTCCACGGGCAAGGCTTCGATGGACGTCTTTGTTTCCATTGCTCCGCAGAAGTGGCTAGCTGCCAAGGTGGGCGGTAACATGGTCAGCGTTCATGTGCTGGTACCGGCCGGGCAGGAACCGGAAGATTTTGAACCGACACCGAAACAGGTGGCCATCCTGGCAAAGTCAAGCGTTTGGTTCACGGTGGGCATGCCGTTTGAAAAACAGCTGGTCGAAAGGGTGCGTCCCTCCGCAACAAAGCTGAAAATTATTGATTCGACGCAGGATATAAAGAAGTTCCCCATGGTCGGACATGATGAACATCACCAGCAACGGGCAGGGCAACATCCGGGCGCCGACCGAGACGAACTGGAGGGGATTGATCCCCATGTCTGGCTTTCTCCTCCAAACCTGCAAAAGATGGGCGCGACGATGGCCACCGCCATGATCGCCGCCGATCCTGATCATCGCCAGGCCTATGAGGGTAATCTGTCGCAGCTTAAGGCGGAACTAGAACAGCTGCACCGCCGGATCGCAGCGCAACTGGCTCCCTTTGCCGGTAGCCGGTTTTTCGTCTTTCACCCCGCCTTCGGCTATTTCGCCCGTACTTACAATCTGCAGCAGGAGGCAGTTGAGATCGAAGGCAAGTCTCCTACGCCGAGACAGCTTTCCGGGTTGATCGAGCAGGCCAGGGCAGAAAAGGTCAAGGTGATCTTTGTTCAGCCCCAATTCGACCAGAAAAGTGCCAAGGTGGTGGCATCGGCCATTGGCGGCCGCGTTGTGCCCCTTGACCCCTTGGCGGAGAATGTGGCGGAAAATCTTCAAGTGATGGCGGACAGGATAGAGAGCGCCTTGAAAAAACAGTAAACGGAGATGATCATGATGACCAAAACCAAATGGCCGGTCATTGAGATGAAGGGTATTTCCTTCAGGTATGACGATCGCCAGATCCTGCGGAACGTGCAATTGGCGATCTGGCCGGCTGATTCCATCTGCATTGTCGGTCCCAACGGCGGAGGCAAGACCACCCTCGTCAAACTGATTCTTGGGCTGCTGACCCCTGATGCTGGTGAGGTCCGGGTACTGGGACAGCAGCCCCAAGAGGCACGGAAACGTATTGGGTATGTACCCCAGTATGCAGAATACGACCAGCTGTTTCCCATCTCCGTCAAAGAAGTGGTATGCATGGGCCGGCTTGGCAATTCGCTGACCGGCCGCTATAAGCGCGCCGACTGGGATCAGACCATAAAGGCGCTTGGCGAGGTTGGTATGGCTGATTATGCCGATCATTCCTTTGCCGCACTTTCAGGCGGTCAGCGGCAACGGGTGCTGATCGCCAGGGCTCTTGTCTCGAGTGGTGAAATCCTCATTCTCGATGAACCCACAGCCAATATCGATCAGGATTCGGAAACCAACCTGTTCACCCTTCTAGGTGAGCTGAAACAGCGAATGACCATCCTCATGGTAACCCACGACGTCGGATTTGCCTCAAAATTCTTCACCCGCATTGCCTGCGTCAACCGTGAGGTTGTCATTCACCCGACCAGCGAGCTGACCGGCGAGCTGATCAAGGAGATGTACGGCGGAGATCTGCGAATGATCCGGCACGATCATACCTGCCGGGAAGAGGGACATCGTCATGTTTGATTTCCTGGCTCCGCTCACCGACCCAAACCTGCCCTTTTTCCGTTATGCGATGATAACCGGGCTTCTTTCCGCCATTCCCTTCGGCATCATCGGTACGTTTGTGGTGGTCAGGCGCATTAGCTATATCGCCGGTGCCATCTCTCATTGCATCCTGGGCGGCATAGGCATCGGTCTTTATCTGCAGGTCGTCATGCGTATAAAATGGTTCGGCCCGCTGGCCGGTGCCGTGGTCGTTGCGCTGCTGGCAGCCGGAATCCTTGCCTTGGTCAGTCTACGTGCCAAGCAGCGTGAAGACAGCGTGATCGGAGCGCTGTGGGCCACCGGCATGGGGATCGGGCTGCTTTTTCTGGCCAGGACACCCGGCTATATGGATCCCATGAGCTACCTTTTCGGCAATATCCTTCTGATCTCCAAAAATGATATTTATCTCGTACTGGCGCTCGACATCCTGGTGCTTGGAGTCATCTCGGTCTTTTACAATAACTTCATGGCAATCTGTTTTGATAATGAATTCGCCAGCCTGCGAGGTATTCCGACCCACTGGTTCTACCTGATCCTGCTTTGCCTGACGGCTTTGACCATCGTTTTGTTGGTGCGCGTTGTCGGCATCATCATGGTCATTGCCCTGCTGACGCTGCCGGCGGCGATTGCCGGCAACTTTGCATCCGGCATCCGGCAGATGATGGTTCTGGCTATCCTTCTCTGCGCCATTTTTATCCTGACTGGACTAAGTGCCAGCTATTCCCTCGATCTGCCCAGCGGCCCGGTTATCATCGTTCTTGCTGCGGCGGTCTACCTGCTTGTTGCTGTTGGAACGGCAATCGGAAAAAAAGTTGGAAAGCGTCGACAGGAATGATAGAGCTCTAAGCGTAAGATACCAGGCAGATGGGCCGTAAGCCGAAAGGTTGAGGGGAATAAGCCTCGTAATTACATCGGGAAGGACCACATGTTGTTCCGAGTGGAAGGCGATATGGACACAGCCGATGAAGGC
>JBJKQT010000125.1:0-6611 GCA_046705065.1 Desulfocapsaceae bacterium | reverse complement strand
TGCGGATAATGTATAACCGGGTCGTGACCAAGCAGGTAACCGTCATTGCCGCCATTCACGACCTGAATCTTGCTGCATCCTTTTGCGATGAATTAATTGTTTTGCAGCAGGGGCGGATCGTGGCCAACGGAGCTGTATCAGAAGTGCTCGACCGAAAACTTCTTCTCCGGGTTTTCGGCGTTGAAAGCACCATATCCCTTCACCCTGAAACCCAAACACCTCGAATTGAATATGAACTCAGAAAGACCTCAGCCTGAACTACTCTGCCGGATCAAGTTTTCCCCGTTGCTTAACGTGTTTGTTTTTTTCGCGGTCTTTTTGCCGCTCATCGTTCCCCATGACAAGGCCGCGGCCCATGAACTTACCGATCAAGACGGCCAAACCATCCATTTCCAACGGCCCTTTACCAGAATTATTTCCCTGTATGGAGCGCACACGGAAAATCTGGTCTCTCTGGGGTTGGAAAAGGAAATCATCGGCAGAACGGAAGATGACGATTATCCGGCATCCATTTCTTCAATACCTGTTTTCAGTGACAGAGACAATCCCGAAAAATTCATAGCGGCTCGTCCCGATCTCATTCTCATACGTCCCATGATCGCCGGAAGCCACCCCTTGCTGTTCAAAGAACTTAAACAGGCCGGAATAACGGTAGTCTCCCTGCAGCCAACCAGCGTTAAAATGATGTATTCCTACTGGAAGGACCTGGGCGAACTAACGGGGAAAGCAAAAGAAGCGTCGGCTATGATCAAAACATTCGAGTCGGGTCTCGCTAGGATAAAAAAACGTTATGCAGATATTCCCAGGAGCAAGCGTCCCAAAGTCTATTTTGAGGCCATTCACTCAAAGATGCGAACTTTTTCCCCTGACTCAATAAGCATCTTTGCCTTGGAAAGTGCAGGGGGAATCAATATCGCAACAGATGCGATACCAAGACATTCGACCAATATCGCCGACTACGGCAAGGAACGTCTCTTGTCGCATGCCGATGATATCGATGTCTTTCTCGCCCAAATCGGAAGGATGAACCGTGTGGATAAATCCACGCTGGAAAACGAGCCGGGTTTTAGCGGCATCAAGGCAATTCAGAACGGGAGACTCTACCTCATCGACGAAAAGCTGGTCTCACGTCCAACCATGCGCCTTCTTAAGGGCATAGAAATGCTCAACGAAATTCTCTATCCTTCTGCAGATCAAGCAACAAAAGCCCACACTTTCAATCAATAACCTCAATCAAAGAACCGATCCATGAAATCAACACTCTATATAGTCGGAACAGGCCCGGGCGATCCGGAACTACTCACGGTGAAAGCCATGAACGCTCTGAAGACATGCTCCGTTCTGGTAACCCCGAAGGGATCTCCGAACGGCAACTCCACAGCCCTATCCATCGTCAGGCAGGCCGTCGACACAAGTGACAAGGAGGTTGTGGAGTTGTATTTCCCGATGAAAAAGATTCACATCGGTGCAGAGCCGGATGAAGAGGTAAAATCCGCTTGGCAGAGTGCCGCCCGTACGGTTCTTGCGCTTCTTCATCAGGGAAAAAATGTCGCCTTTCCAACCTTAGGCGACCCGGCCGTTTATTCAACCGGCTTCTATCTCTATGAAAATGTGCTGGAAATTGAACCTGAAGCAAAAGTTGTCTTTATCTCCGGAATCACGGCTATGAGCAGTTGCTCTGCGGCCACCGCCATTCCGGTCTGCCTCGGCGATGAAATGCTGGCGATCATTCCGGCTACTTTTAAAGACCGGCGTCTGCGTCAAACCCTTGAGACCTTCGACACCGTAGTGCTGATGAAAGTTCATAACGTAATGCCTCATCTCTGCGAACTGCTCGGCGACCTTAACCTGCTCGAAAAAGCGGTGCTGGTCGAGCGCGCCGGCATGGAAGATGAACGGGTTATAACCAACCTTAGATCCATTTCCGAGCCGCCCCATTATTTTTCAACCATCATCGTCAGAAAAAAGATGGGGTCTGCAAACGACAAATAACCCGCATTTCTTAAGAGAAACCATGACGGCACCTTGGACCACGCGAAATAGTTACCGGATGTGCAAGCCTGTTTGATAAAAACTCATAGGGTTTCATTGACAGTCGCTTCATATTTTTAATAAAATCACTCAAACTGTCCTTGATTGCAGTGGGGGGTGTACCCTCGAATCCCCTCAATCCCGAAACCAACGGAACCCTATGAACTCAGAAATCTCATCTTTCCGGACTCTTTGCGCATTTTTTATTGCGTTTTTTCTCTTTTCCCTCCCTCTTCTTTTTTCTTCACCGGCCGCCGCGGCAACAGTCGAAAATACCGGAGCTCCGAAATCGCTAGAGGAATGGATCCCCTGGGTTATGCACGATCAAGAGGGAAAAACATGCACTCTGCGCAGCAACGATGCAACCAAAAGATATTGCACTTGGCCTTCCCGATTGAATATCGAGCTTTCGGACAACGGCGCACTTTTCACTCAAGAGTGGCTCATCGAGACCGATTCGCTGGTGCCCCTTCCGGGCAGTTCCTCCCTCTGGCCCGAGAGGGTTAAAGACGGCAAAACACGTATTGCCGTCCTCGATCATAAAGGAACGCCCTCCGTGCGGCTCATGCCTGGCCAACATGTTATCACCGGGATACTAGGCTGGAACCAGATGCCGGATTCCATCACTCTGCCGGCCGCAACAGGACTGGTCACTTTAAACAATAAACTATCGGGCGGCAGTATGCCGTTTATGGACAAACAAGGCAAGCTTTGGCTGAAAACGCGTGACAACAAAGTATCTCAGGAATTGGACCAGGCCACCCTTCAAGTCTTTAGAAAAATCATTGACTCCATCCCGCTTCAGGAAGAGTTGCATATGGTTTTGACCGTTTCCGGTACTCCCCGCGAGATAACTTTGGGATTGATGGTCAAAGATGATTTCCTTCCCTTAAAGATTACATCACCCCTTCCCGTGCGTATGGATGAACAGGGAAGAGTCCTGGTTCAGGCACGTCCCGGGCAATGGACAATCGATCTTCTCGTTCGAAATACCCTCCCGAAAACGCCGGCCAAATTAACGATCGGCACAATAAATGGCCTCTGGCCGGAAAACGAGATCTGGGTTTTCGAGGCATCGCCGAAGCTCCGCCGGGTACGCATCGAAAATGTCAGATCAATCGATCCGTCGCGGACAGGACTTCCCGCAACGTGGATGAACCTTCCAGCCTATCTCGTCGGACGAAACGATGTGATGGGACTTATTGAAAAGGGTAGAGGCAACCCCCGGACAATCCCGGACCGTCTCTCTCTTTCGCGAACGCTTTGGCTGGATGAAACGGGTCAAGGACTGACTGCACACGATGCAATATCCGGGACAATGTCAAAAGGTTGGCGGCTCAACGTAGTCCGGGAACAACAATTAGGCCAAGTGACTGTCGACGGCAAAAGCCAATTGATCACCCGGCTTCCGAACTCCGACCAAGTCGGTGTCGAGCTTCGGAAAGGCAATATTTCCCTTGTCGCCGATTCCAGGATCGATCAATCGGTCCACTCAATGCTTCTTACATTTCCCGCTCCCGGGTGGGATCAGACATTCCAACAGCTTTCTGCCAGACTCAACCTTCCCCCAGGTTGGAAATTGCTTGCATCCTCGGGAATCGACAGGGTGCCGACATGGCTTAACAGATGGACCTTGCTCGATATCTTCCTGGTCTTGATCACAGCCATTGCAACGGGAAAAATTTTGGGCGCACGCTGGGGGGTGCTGGCCCTCTTCGTATTGGCTCTTGCCTATCATCAACCCCAATCGCCTCGCTATCTCTGGCTGCCCCTCCTCGCCTTGTTTGCCATCTGCGGCAAAGTAACTTCTCAAAAGGGGAAAATTTTCGTTCAAGCTCCTCTTATCCTTTTTCTGGTGCTGCTCATCCTGCAATCCGTACCATTCATGGTCCGGGAAATCCGCATTGGACTCTTTCCCCAATTGGAAATGGGTCCTTACTTCCAGGTTGCATCGGACAATGAACTCAAGGCGCAGGATGCCGTTTCAGCATCGATCGGCCTGAGGAGGGAGGCAAAATCCGCACCCAACTCCTTTACAACCAATAAGCCGTACGGCCTGCAGACTATGGCGCCATCTCCCTTAATGGGTTCGTCGGAACGCGGCACGGAAGAAATGCAGATAGATCCGCAAGCTGTGATTCAGACGGGGCCTGGATTACCGAACTGGCATTGGCTGACAATCCCTCTTACGTGGAACGGGCCGGTAGGGCCGGATCAAAAAGTCCGCCTTGTTCTTCTTCCTCCATGGCTAAACTGCATCTTGGCTTTTTTGCGTGTGGGTTTGCTTTCATTGCTGATATTGGTCTTTCTTCGCAGGTCATCCTTACTGCTGACCGGTGACCGCAACTCCGCGATCACTTCGCAAAAGCATCTTTTGGGAATTATGACAGTCTTCTTGCTGATACCTTTGATACCTCTGACATCAAAGGCCGAGATTCCATCACCGGAGATGCTGCAGGAACTACACGACAGGCTTCTTGCTCCGCCAGTCTGCGGCGAGGAATGCGCAAGCATCGACACCTGTGTATTCGCTTTCGACGGTGAACTGTTTTCTCTTGAGCTTACGGTACATGCCTCTACCGAGACGGCGGTTCCACTGCCTGGAGGCAATCGTACTTTTTCAGCAATCTTCGTCGACGATAAACCCGCAACCGGGCTTCGATCCGATGACGGAACCTTGCTGGTTCATTTATCTGCCGGAATTCATCATGTCAGGATGGAAAAAGACCTGCATGATATAAGCGATTTCAATCTCATCTTTCCGCTTCTTCCCCATCGGGCTCAAGCACAACCATCTCATTGGTCCATCACCGGGATTCACCCTGATGGAACGATGGCAAAACAGATAAACGTAAGAAAAATCGAAGACCATCCTACAACAAATTCGAAAGGAGATCGTGACAGGGAAACAAGTAAGGAGCTGACCCTGCCCCCCTTCTTCCAGGTTATACGAACGCTCCATCTCGGACTGAAATGGACTGTGGACACCCGGGTTGTCCGAAAAAGCAGAGGAAATATCATAACCGCCGAAGTACCGATTATTTCAGGTGAGAGACCGACAACGGAGCCGCTTTATATTACAAAAAATAAAGTGCAGGTTAATCTGGGAGCACAAGAAACCGAATTCTCATGGCATTCTGTTCTTCCTCAAAATAAATCGCTTACTCTTTCCGCCCCAACGACATCGGACTGGGTTGAAATCTGGTATCTTGACATCAGCCCTATATGGCATGTTGTCGTTTCAGGCATCCCGGAGGTCAGCCAGACGAATTCTGCAGGGCTTCGGTTTCCGGAATATCGCCCGTACCCAGGTGAATCGATGGCCATGACCATAACGCGTCCGGAAGGCATTCCCGGCCCCACCATGACTATCGATTCCAGCCGGCTTTCGATTCAGCCCGGGTTACGGGCAACCGACTGCACGCTGCATCTCAATCTCCATGCCAGCCGAGGAACAGATCATATAATAACCTTGCCCAATGATGTGGAATTGCTCAAGGTCGCAATCAACAACAAAGAATATCAGCTGCAACCGAGTGCAGGGAAAATTACCCTTCCAATCCAACCGGGCAAACAACAAGTCGAGATCGATTGGCGAAGCAAAGAGGGGTTGTATACCAAATCGTTTTCTCCGAAGGTCGACCTGGGAGTTTCCAGCGTTAATGCCTCAATCCATATGGACGTTCCGCTTTCCCGCTGGATTTTATTGACCGGCGGCCCCAGGATAGGTCCGGCCGTTCTTTTCTGGGGAGAATTGTTGGTAATAATATTACTTTCATTTTTCCTCGGCAGAATTCGGTTCATTGAGCTTACCACAATCCAATGGCTCCTGCTGGGAATCGGGCTCAGTCAGGTAAGTGTTGTCTATGGAGCTTTGGTGGTCGGCTGGCTTTTTCTTCTGGGGCTGCGAAAGCAGAAAGGGGAGACGCTGACATCTCCCATCGCCTTCAATCTCCTGCAAATTGTCCTTGTTGCAGCAACCGTCCTGGCCTGTTTTTCACTGCTTTATGCTGTACAAAAAGGTCTTCTCGGTTATCCGGATATGCAAATCGGCGGCAACGGATCGCATGGTCGCTCACTCATCTGGTACCAGGACAGGAATACGCCCTCACTTCCTCAGGCTTGGATCGTCAGTGTTCCGTTATTTGTCTACAGATGTTTGATGCTTGCCTGGGCGCTCTGGCTGGCATTCTCCCTCATGAAATGGCTGCGCTGGGGATGGACGTGTTTTACCACTGGCGGGATTTGGCATAAATCGCCCCTTGGTTCCGAGACAAAAAGCGATGCCCCAGACAATCAGGAACAATATCCGTTATCCCAAGAGCGGAATTTGGATGAGGATGACTTCCCGGTTCCGGACATTGAGCTGACAGAACCCAGCACGCTCACCTTGTTTCAGCGATTCAGGAAAAAGGTGAAGGAAAAAACCACGAGGAAAAAGGATTAGTTCGGATTTCTCATTCAAACTATCTTGGCGACAGCCGCAGCAAAATCGGCCTCAACCTCGGCCAGGAAATGATCCCACCTGTCTCCGCAGGCGTAAAAGGCCATGGAGGCAAGCTTCTTGGTCAAAATGGCAT
>JBJKQT010000124.1:0-14739 GCA_046705065.1 Desulfocapsaceae bacterium | reverse complement strand
CAGGTAAAGGTTTATGCAACCGTTAATATTGTGGCGCATAATGATGACCTCGAAGGACTGGATTCCCATCTTTTGTCTTTAAAGGAGGTGGGGATAGATGGTGTGATCATCTCCGATCCGGGAATTTTGGCAATGGCAAAAAAGGTTATCCCGGAAGTCCCGATCCATCTTTCCACCCAGGCGAATGTCACCAACTATCGTGCAGCGGAATTTTGGGTAGAGCAAGGGGCACGGCGATTAAATCTTGCTCGCGAACTGTCGCTCAAGGAGATACAACAGATTCGTGGAAAGGTCGGGTGCGAACTCGAGGTGTTTGTTCACGGTGCTCTTTGTATCTCTTATTCGGGGCGCTGTATGCTATCAAACTATATGACACAACGGGATGCAAACCGGGGTAATTGCGCTCATCCCTGCCGCTACAGCTACGCCTTGATCGAAGAAAAGCGCCCTGGCCAGTATTATCCGGTGGAAGAGGATGAACGAGGAACCTATATTTTTAATGCCAAGGACCTCTGTTTGTTGGAGCGCTTGCCTCAACTTGTGGCTGCCGGTGTTTCATCCTTGAAAATCGAAGGACGGATGAAGTCCATATTTTATGTCGGCGGTGTGGTCCGGGTGTATCGAGCGGCTCTTGATTTTCTCAAAGAACTGTCTCCTGCACAATGGGAGGAACCCGATCGGATAAAGATACCCCAAGAGTTCATGGAGGAAATCCTCAAGACCGGGACCCGGGGGACCACTGAAAACTTTATCCTCAACCGACCCGGCGCAGACGAGATGCTGTATCGTACCTCCCGCGCCGTTCAGCCGGCTGAACCGGTGGCAGTGATTCGAGGGGTCGGGCGGAGTCCGCTTGTTGAGATCAGAAACGTGCTGGAAAAGGGTGAGAGGATCGAATATATGGCCGAAGGCATCAAGATGCTGCCGGTCACCGTCGACGCTATGAACAATGAAAAAAATCAGCCGGTAACAAGGGCAAATCCGGGCAACCGCGTGTATCTGACGACGACGCCACCTCTTGCAGATGCCAAGGAAAACGGTATATTACGGCGTGATATTTCCGGCGGTACGTCAAAGTGAATTGTATTTCTCTATAAAATTTCCCTTCCTCCAAAAGAACTTGAAGGAAGGGAAGGGGAATAATTGCTATTTCCTCCGGGCAATTTCCTTTTGCCAGAATGTCGGGCCTGTTTTGTGGATTGCCTCCCCGTGGCAATCAACTGCCACGGTGACCGGCATGTCTTCCACTTCGAATTCATAGATGGCTTCCATCCCCAGATCGGCAAAAGCTACTGTCCGTGCTTTCTTTATTGCCTTGGAAACAAGGTACGCAGCACCGCCGACGGCCATCAGATAGACGGCGCCGTTTTTCTTGATCGAGGCGATGGCGGCATCGCCTCTTTCCGATTTGCCGATCATACCAATCAACCCCGCCTTTTCCAGCATCATATCGGTGAATTTATCCATTCTTGTCGAAGTTGTCGGACCGGCGGGCCCGACAACTTCGTCGCCCACGGGATCCACTGGACCGACATAATAGATGAAACGGTCTTTGAAGTCGACTCCTTCAGGCAGGGGTTCGCCTTTGTCGTAAATTTCTTGGATGCGACGGTGGGCGGCATCCCGACCGGTAAGGATCTTCCCGTTTAAAAGCAGTGTCTGACCGGTTTTCCATTCAGCGATGTCGTTTCTTGTGATTGATTCGATAAAGACACGTTTGACGTCGTCTCCCGCCGTTAACGCAATCTCAGGCCACTCTTCCAGCTTAGGCGGGGTGAGAACGGCGGGGCCTGTGCCGTTCAACTTGAAGTGGATATGGCGAGTTGCCGCACAATTCGGAATCATTGCCACTGGCAGTGATGCAGCATGGGTCGGATAGTCGCGAATCCTGACATCGAGCACCGTGGTAAGCCCGCCAAGACCTTGGGCGCCGATGCCGAGGTCGTTGACGGCTTCGTAGATTGCTATCCGCAACTCTTCGATCTTGTTGGATGGGCCTTTTTTCAGGAGTTCCGGCATATCGACCGGTTCCATCAGCGATTCTTTGGCAAGCATCATGGCTTTATCGACAGTGCCGCCGATTCCGATACCCAAAATACCTGGCGGACACCAGCCGGCGCCCATCGTGGGAACAGTGCGGGTCACCCAGTCGATGATGGAATCACTCGGGTTCAGCATGACGGATTTACTTTTGTTCTCCGAGCCGCCGCCCTTGGCCGCAATGAAAACCTCGAGTCCATCGCCGGGTATAAGTTCAGTGTAGACAATTGCCGGGGTATTGTCTTTGGTGTTCTTCCTCTCTCCGAATGGAGGGGCAACCAGAGACTTGCGAAGCGGATTTTTAGGATCCTTATAAGCACGGCGGACACCTTCATCGACCATCTCCTGGACAGTCATGTCGGTGTCGAGAGAGCATTGCATCCCGATTTTGACAAAGGCGGTTACGATTCCGGTGTCCTGGCAGATGGGACGATGGCCGGTGGCTGACATCCTGGAGTTGATCAATATTTGGCCGATGGCATCTTTAGCGGCTTTATTTTCCTCGCGGAGATAGGCGGCATGCATGGCTTTGACGAAGTCCAACGGATGGTAATAGGAGATGAATTGCAGACTGTCGGCAATGGAATCGATGAAATCATCCTTTTTGATTGTCCTCATGATATACCCTCGGTAAATTTTTTTTTCACAACCGACCTGACCAAACTCCGGTATTGAGGAATGGTCGAAATCAAACGCAGCTAAAATCATAGAGTACCCTGCATGAAAGATCTTTTTGAGGCGGCTCTTGCTATTCAGTCGGTAAGGATCTTTGTTCTCTGTAACTATGTTATCGTGGTTCTTCTTCTATCAATACTGGATATTAAAAATAAACTAGAATAAAAAAAAATGGAAGAAGTAACAGTTGTAAAATCGTCTTCCGCTCTCCCGGCAAGGTTACCGTCCACTGTCGAAGGAGCATTCCTGTAAAAGAAATACAGATAAAAACCGATCTGTTCTCTTTGAGTCAAACAGACTTTATCCCTCATTTTGGAGGATGATATCAAAAGTCCGGTATTTTAATTTTCATAAGAGTGCGTTACCGGATGATGGATCTTGGCGGATGGTATCCCGAACGGGCTGTCGTGTTCGGCATTAAAAAGGAGTTTTTCCCGATCAAAGTACCGGGATTGGTAACCGAGTTGCACCCGGTCTGCGTCTCATCGCCTAGTATTGTGCCGAATTTCCTCCTTCCCGTATCGATGAGATTGTCCTCCATTTTTATATAAACATTTCCATCGAGAAATCTGAGGTTTGCGAATTTGGTTCCGGCTCCGAGATTGGCGTTTTCTCCCAGAATGGAGTCACCGAGATAGGCAAAATGTCCGGCTTTGGCATTGTCAAGCAGGATGGAATGTTTAATTTCGGTAGTATGGCCGAGAACACAACCTTTACCACTCAAACAGTAGCCTCGAAGATATGCACCTTGGCGAATCTCTGTCCGGTCGCCTATGATGGCCGGAGATTTGATCATCGCTCCGCTTTCCACCAAAACGCCTTTGCCCAGCAGTATCCGTTTTCCCAAAAGGACAGCGCCGGCCATGATGACCGTTGCCCCTTCGAGTCGCTCACCGTTTTTCGACACGACGAGCTTCCCTTTAGTTGCATCGCCATAGTCAATGTCGACATCGGAGGAATCCATAACCATATTTTCGTAAAGGATGACGGGTTTTGCCGCAGGAATTCCCTCTTGAAGGATCTCAGCGTAAAGTTTTGGATAGGAAAAGGCGTCCATATAGTCCTTCAGCAGGTTGAGAGCTGTCCAAGCATAATCATCTCGGCGAAAGAGTCCTCGATGTTCAAAATCCGATAGGCTGAAAAAGGATCCGGCAGTCAACATAATATTCTCCGATGGGATGTGAAAAGATGCCTGTTTTCTATGAGTTCCGGCAGCATGGTGAAAATAGTGCAAGAGTTTAAGAAAAAATAAATATAAGGAAAATAAGCTTGCGCTTGTCACCTTGACTTCATATAAGTCAGTGTTTAGGTTTTTTCAACTTTTTTGCTTAATTAAAGAATTCATGTAAAATATTAAACGGGGATAAAGATTGAGGGATAAGGAGAATATTCCTCAAGTGCATGGTGAGTCGTGGTCGTGATTTGTCATGCCAAACCATTATCTACGTCAGGAGGTGTGAGTGGAATACAGTGATTCGTTGAGTATCGGTATGGACGATTTTTCCGGTAATGAAGATATGGAAATCCCTGAAGTTTTACCCATGATGGCGGTACGCGATGTGGTGATCTTCAATTATATGATAATTCCGCTGTTCGTAGGCCGTCCCAATTCCGTGGAAGCGGTTAACGAGGCTCTTGCCGCCAATAAACTTCTGATGTTGGTCACCCAGAAGGACGCCACCAAGGATAATCCCGGAGTGGAAGATCTTTATGACGTAGGGATGGTCTGTATGGTCATGCGGACCTTGAAATTGCCCGACGGCAGGCTGAAAGTCCTGGTTCAGGCAATGTCCAAGGCTCGCATCAAGGAATTCAAACGCCAGGAGCCGTCTTTTCAGGTCGCCATCGAGGTAATGGAGGAAGAGGACGCGGGGCCGATTACAGTCGAAGTCGAAGCTCTGATGCGCTCCGTTCGTGAACAGACCGAGAAGATCATGTCGCTGCGAGGTATTTTGTCGGCCGACCTGATGATGATAATCAACAATATAGAAGACCCGGGCCGATTGGCCGATCTCGTCGGCTCTAATTTACGTTTGAAAATTGCAGAGTCGCAATCAATTCTGGAAGAGGTGAATCCGGTTAATCGATTGAAACTGGTAGGCGAGCTTTTGGCCAAAGAGCTGGAGGTTTCCACGGTTCAGGCCAAGATCCAGAATGATGCCAAGGAGGAGATGAGCAAATCGCAGCGGGAGTATTACTTGCGTGAGCAGCTTCATGCGTTGCAGAAGGAGCTGGGCGATACGGACGAACGCATTCAGGAGATTGAGGAACTCGAGAGAAAGCTGAAGAAAAAGAAGATGTCCAAGTCCGTGCGCAAGGAAGCAAAGAAGCAGCTCAGCCGTCTGGAGATGATGCATCCCGACTCGTCCGAGGCAACCATCATCAGGACGTATATTGACTGGATACTCGATGTGCCGTGGGAAAAAGGCACACGCGACCGATTGGATCTGGTGGCTGCAAAACAGGTTTTGGATGAGGACCATTTCGGGCTGGAAAGAGTGAAAGAGCGAATTCTTGAGTACCTGGCAGTGCGAAAATTGAATCAGTCCACCAAGGGCCCCATTCTCTGCTTTGTCGGGCCTCCGGGGGTGGGCAAAACATCACTCGGCCAATCCATTGCAAGAGCCATGGGCAGGAAGTTCCATCGCATATCCCTTGGCGGCATGAGGGACGAGGCAGAGATCCGCGGTCATAGGCGTACATATATCGGTGCCATGCCGGGAAGAATCATTCAGGGGTTGAAGACCGTCAAGTCCAATAATCCGATTTTCATGATGGATGAGGTCGACAAAATCGGGTCGGACTATCGGGGAGATCCTTCATCTGCACTGCTTGAAGTTCTCGATCCTGAGCAAAACTTTGAATTTTCGGATCATTACCTGAATCTTCCCTTTGATCTTTCAAAGGTAATGTTCATCACTACAGCCAACATGAGCGACACCATTCCCGGGCCGCTTCTGGATCGGATGGAGGTGATCAGGCTTTCCGGATACACTCTGGAGGAAAAGCTCGTTATTGCCAAGAAATATTTGTTGCCGCGCCAGCTCAAAGAAAACGGCATCGGGGCGGGTAAATTGAAACTGCAGGATGATACCCTGACGCATATCATTACTCATTACACCCATGAGGCCGGACTCAGGAACCTGGAGCGGGAAATAGGAAAGGTCTGCAGAAAGGTTGCCCGGAAAGTTGCCGAAGGCGGGAAGGGGCCGTACAGCATTTCCATGAACAACCTGGACAAGTATCTTGGTCCGCCGAAGTCCATTCCGGACTCGGAGATGGAAACTCTGGATCAGCCCGGTTTGGTTACCGGCCTTGCCTGGACAGAGGTGGGCGGAGAGATCCTGCATATCGAGGTGAATTTGATGCCGGGTAAAGGAAAGTTAATCCTTACCGGCCAGTTGGGAGATGTTATGAAGGAATCGGCACAGGCCGCCTTGACCTATTGCCGAAGCCGGTCAAAAGAAATGGGTGTTGAAGAGGATTATTTCGACAAGATCGATATTCATATTCATGTCCCGGCGGGAGCCATTCCGAAGGACGGGCCGTCGGCAGGGATTACCATGGCGACGGCACTTTATTCTGCAATCATCCAGAAGAAGCTGATTAAAGAGTTGGCGATGACCGGAGAGGTGACATTAAGAGGCCGCGTGTTGCCCATTGGCGGCTTGAAAGAAAAGGCGTTGGCCGCACTTCGGGCAGGGATTAACAAGGTCATTATTCCGGATCAGAATAAAAAGGATCTCTCAGAGATTCCTGCCGATGTCCGGAAAAAAATGCAGTTTTTCCCAGTAAAGGATATGGACGAAGTTATTCAAATTGCTTTAGGGAAGCCTGAGCGGAAGAGCGCCAAGCTCAAAAAGGCCTGAAGAATTTTATGATGCGGATTTAACTGCGTAGTTTGAAATGTTGCATATCTTTTCACGAAGGGCTGTCCGCAAGGCGGCCCTTTTGTTTTTTCTAGGGATTATTGTTTTTGTGGGCTGGTTGTTCGGTTATGCCGAGACAAAGGGACCGGATATGAAGACTCCTTGGGCCGTCGTGACCATAGCTCATGGAAGTTCGGCGGCCCACATCGGTCACCTTCTTGGCGAAGCCGGGCTGATCCATGAAGATGTTCGATTTCTTCTTTTGGCAAAGATTACGGGGTATTCAAAAAAATTTGAGGCTGGGGAGTTTCGACTTACCACCGGATTGAAGCCGCTTCAGGTCATGCGTCAGCTTTCAGAGGCCCAACCTGTTCAGCATCCCGTGACGATTCCGGAGGGACTCCGAGCCGAAGAGATTGCCGATATTTATGCAAAGGGGGGATGGTGCAACCATGATGAATTCCTTCATTTGGTTCACGATTCTCGCTTTATCGCATCTTTGGGGCTTGAGAATATTTCAAATCTCGAAGGCTATCTTTTCCCGGATACATATTATCTAACCAGAATGTCAACGAACGCGCGGAGCATTATTACGACCATGGTACGTCGTTTTCAAAGCGTTTGGGATGAACTGTCCCAAAAAGGAACGGGAACGCTCTCCAAACAGGATACCGTCATTCTGGCCTCGATTGTCGAAAAAGAAACGGCCGATCCCTCCGAACGACCTAAGATCGCTGCAGTTTTCCTGAATCGCCTGCGACTTGGCATGCGTTTGCAATCCGATCCAACGGTTATCTACGGCATTGAGCCTTTCTCCGGCAACCTTACCAAAGATGATCTTCAGCACTACACTCCTTATAATACCTATATGACACCAGCGCTCCCTCCCGGGCCGATCTGCAACCCTGGGAAAGATTCTCTGCGCGCCGTTCTTCATCCTGACAAGGATTCGTATCTGTACTTTGTTTCCAAAAACGACGGGTCGCATCAGTTTTCCAAAACGCTGGCCGAACACAATCGCGCAGTATGGAAGTATCAGAAAAGTAAAAATGTCGAGGTGAAGAAAAATGATTAATGTTGAGCGCCTAGGGAAGTGGTATGTTGTGCTGGCTTTGTATGGATTCATTTAACAAAGGAGAAGGTCGAGGTGAAGATAGGACTGGTACAGACAAATCCGGTTATCGGCGATTTTAAGAAAAATTGTAAAATAATCGCTGCAAAGTCTCATGAGGCCGCTGAACGCGGATGCCGTCTCGTCATATTTCCCGAAATGGCAGTAACAGGCTATCCTCCGCAAGATCTTTTGGAAAGGACCTCATTTCTGGATGATCATGAGCGTGCCGTTGCCGGACTTCTGGCCGAGCTGCCGGCGATCGACGTTATGTTCGGTTGTATTGAAAGGAGAAAAGGCCGACCGGGTAAACCCTTGTACAATGCGGTGGTTGTTGCAAGAAATGGTGAGATTGTTTTCAAGGCAAGAAAACGTCTCCTGCCTTCCTACGATGTTTTCGATGAGACCCGGTACTTCGAGCCAGGTCCCCGCTCAGGACTTTATACCTTGGAAGATCTTACATTCGGGCTGACGGTGTGTGAGGATATCTGGCACGACCAGGTAGGTGAATATGAAGTCGATCCGATCCAGGATCTGTTTGCCGTGGCAGATGAGCTGAAAACCCGGATAGATATTTTGGTCAACGTCTCTGCTTCCCCGTTTGAAAAAGGGAAAGAGGCAGCCCGCAATGCAATTTTCCAATCCATTACATCCCGCTATCACGTCCCTTTTTTATACGTCAATCAGGTAGGTGGGCAGGACTCGCTGCTCTTCGACGGACGGAGTACGGCTGTTGATGAAAACGGCCGTGTTATCGGTAAAGGAACGGGATTTGCCGAAGATATGTTCATCGTCGATACGCTGACCTGGCAAAGTGATCTCCATAGCCCGGTGCAGGAGGACGAAATTGCAGCCATCCATGACGGACTGGTCATGGGTGTACGCGATTATGTATTCAAATGCGGATTTCGCTCTGTGGTACTCGGGCTTTCCGGAGGTATAGACTCAGCCTTGACAGCAGCCCTGGCGGTTAAGGCTTTAGGGGCCGACAACGTCATGGGTGTGGCTTTGCCTTCTCCCTATAGTTCCGAAGGGTCGTTAAAGGATGCTCAGTCTCTTGCGGCAAATTTGGGTTGCCGGTTTGAAATCCTTCCCATCAGTGAGTTGTTTGCAGCGTACCAAAAAAGTCTTTCGCCGTTGTTTTCAGGTATGGAAGAGGACCTGACGGAACAGAACATTCAAGCCAGGATTCGGGGCAATTTGCTCATGGCTTTGTCCAATAAGTTGGGCCGCTTACTGTTGACAACCGGAAACAAAAGCGAAATGGCCGTCGGCTATTGCACTCTTTACGGCGATATGAGCGGTGGTTTGGCGGTTATATCCGATGTACCCAAACAACTTGTCTATGAGCTTGCCCGCTTTGTCAATCGCGATGGAGAGGTCATTCCTCAAAATACTATAGACAAGGCTCCGTCTGCGGAGCTCAAGCACGATCAACGCGATCAGGATGATCTGCCGCCTTATCACGAGTTGGATCGGATTCTAGAGATGCACCTTGAAAAGGGATACGATCTCAAAAGAATTCTGTCCCACGGTTTTGAGGAAGGCCTGGTTCGAGATATTCTGCGACGAATCCGTATCAATGAGTACAAGAGAAAGCAGGCTCCCATGGGGCTCAAGGTGACCAGCAAGGCCTTCGGGTATGGAAGACGCTATCCCACAGCACAGAATTACCGGGAATAAAAAAGGGCTCAGGATTGGGCGATTCCAAGGATCGTTTAAAAATATATTTATGAATTTGACTGTGATCTCAGTGGAGGATTGATTATAGGCAGTGTAACGGGCAATGTTCAAGGCCTGAAAAAAAACCATTTGAAAATTCTGGAAAGACTGGCATCAAAACGGGTTGCAGGCGACATGATTATCGGTGCGGATATGGCGCGGACCCTCTGTCAGATCTCCTTCGAACTGAACAGGCAGATAGGTCTCCTCATTCATCGTTCAGGAAAGATCGAGACAATCATCGTCGGAACCTTCGGCGGCATAATGATCCCGCAGTTGTCCCTTGTCAGATCGGCAGGAGGGCGGTTAAAGGGATTGCGCATGGTTCATACTCATCTGGCCGGTGAAGAGATCAGTGATGAAGACTTGATGGACCTTCTTTTTCTGCGGCTCGACATGCTCTCGGTTCTTCAGGTTACCAAAGACGGCATGCCGGGCCATCTGCTTTCAGCCCATCTTTTGCCGGATGCCGTTGACGGAAAGAACTGGGCTTTTCTCGATAGAGTTCATCCTGCCAATCAAAAAGAGTCGTTTGCTGAACTTATAGCTGAGCTTGAATCAGAATTTTCCAGGAGATGGGCTGAAAAAGATGTGGATAAAGGGCTGGATCGGGCAATTCTCATCAGTGTCAGCACCGAACCGAAATCGAGCGCTGAAGAATCCTTGCAGGAATTGGTCGACCTGGCATATTCCGATGGGGTGCAAGTCCTTGACACGGTATTGCAAAGGAGCCGTAAGATCAATCCGCGGCTGATTCTCGGAAAAGGAAAGTTGGCCGAGATTATGATTCGCGCCCTTCGGCTTAACGCTAATCTCCTTATCTTCAACCAAGAGCTGAACCCTTCTCAGGTCCGGTCGATTACAGATTTTACGGAGCTGCGGGTTATTGATCGAACTCAGCTCATCCTTGATATTTTCGCGCATCGGGCCATGAGCAGAGAAGGGAAACTCCAGGTGGAAATGGCGCAGCTGAAGTACATGTTGCCGCGTCTGTCAAGCCGCGATGATTCCCTATCCCGTCTGTCAGGCGGAATCGGAGCCAGAGGTCCCGGTGAGACAAAGCTTGAAATCGATAGACGTCGGATCAATGATCGGCTGACAAGGCTTACCAAAGAATTGGAAAATGTGACGGCTGAAAGATTTAGAAGAAGGGCCAAACGCAGAAAAAAAGATCTGCCGGTTCTGTCGTTGGTAGGGTATACCAATGCCGGAAAATCGACTCTATTGAATACGTTGACCGAAAGTGACATTCTGGCGGAGGACAAATTGTTTGCAACGCTGGATCCCACCAGCCGCCGACTTCGCTTTCCTGAGGATATCGAGGTGATCGTCACCGATACGGTTGGCTTTATTCAGCATTTACCGGATGAACTACTCCAAGCCTTTAAAGCGACCCTGGAAGAACTGGGTGAGGCGGACCTTCTGATCCATGTCATCGATCTGTCAAATCCAAGATTCAGGGATCACATGGCAGTCGTTGAGAGGCTTTTTGAAGAGTTGCAGCTCAGAAATATTCCCTGCCTGAAAGTGTTTAATAAAATTGACAAGGTGGAAAATCCGGAACCTCTTGTCCGGGAAGTTCAGAAGGAAGGTGTAGTGGTCAGTGCTCTCAAGCGAGAGAGTTTGCTGCCGTTTTTGGAGCAGGCTCAACTTTTGATAGGTAAACGCCTCAGAAGTTGAAGACACTTTGTTAGGGTTGAAGATAAAAACCGAGATCCTTTTCAAAGGCTCGATCTTCAATGAATTCGCAGCCTATGTAATTCCCATGTACCGTTCTTACTATGGCCCGTTTATCTATGGGGGTTCGTTTTTTGTTGTCCAGGGTGAACTGGAGACGGATTTTATGACCGATTTTGATTGAATGCAATCCTGTAATATTGCATCCTATCCCACTTCGCGAGATATTCATAACGGTTAGACGGCCTCCGCCCGCGGCAGGAGATTCAAGGGCGTAAAGGCCTCCCAAGTCGGTATCCTTTCGATAATGACGGCGAAAATCAAGGAGAAGGCTCCAGGAATACCCGCAACTACACCGAACCTTCAGGGTATGCTGTTTTCCTCGGAATTGGTCTGCCTGCATGTTCTTGACCTTGCTGCATGAAGGGCATTTGACCACGGCAATACCGTCCGTATTGACAAAAGATTTCTGAACGTCCATTATCAGTTGGTAGAAAGACCGATTAAATTCTCCTCTGAACCATGTTATGACTTTTACTTTTTAGCATCACAATTTATTGTAATGCTAAAACAAGAATTATCCAGAAAAATCTATCGAAAAGAATAAGATATGACAAGTTCGTTTCCAACGGCTAATGCATCGCCTTTTGTGAAAAAGAAACGAAAGGAATGATCATATGCCTAATCGTAGATAATAACCGTGTATTTTTCAAGCAACTTTTCTGTCTCAGAATCAAGATCACTTGCAATTTCATGGATTTGATATTCACGGTGGCATCCAGTGCAACGCATACGAATTCGTCTGCAGAGACGCAGAATTTCAAGCTCGGCAGAGCATTCTTTACATTTTATTGCCATCAGCTTAGAAGTTCCTCTCTTGTGAATATGGATTTGAGCTTGTATCCTTTGTCCGCCAGAGCCTCAACTCCCCCTTCCTGACGTTCGACAACGGTTGCGACAAGTCCCACTTTAAATCCTTGGGCCTCGACGCGTTCGATGACTTTAAGAAGCGTACCGCCCGTGGTAACCACATCTTCCACCAAAGCGACGCGGCAGCCGGACGGCATATTCTTCAACCCCTCGATATAATTCCCCGTTCCATGTCCTTTTGCTTCTTTTCGAACAATAAAAGCGGGTATCGGTCGTTTTTCCAAAAAGCTGACCAATGAAACAGCCGTTACCAGAGGATCGGCTCCCAAAGTCATTCCTCCCACCGCTTCGATGGGTTGCTGTTCTTTATTGATGAGCTCGAGCAACAACTTGCCGCAGAGGTAAGAGCCTTCTGCCGAGAGTGTTGTCTGTTTTCCATCGATATAGAAATCGGAAGTCTTCCCCGATGTGAGTGTGAAATTTCCTTTTCTGTAAGATTTCTCAAGGAGTATTTCCTTGAGTCGTTGTCGATCGTTCATCGTTCTCTTCGTATGTTTAAGGGAAAAGTTTCTAAATATTCCGGTAAAGTGACAACCGGATTTCGGGTTGGGACAAGATTTTGCAGTAAAACAAGGCCTTGCTCTCCGTCCCGGCCTGCTCGTTAGATGGTACATTCTTTTTTCCGTCGTGAAAAGAAAAAACTCGCAAAATCAAAAAAAGCTATGCTATCCTAAATTATTAAAATGGAGGGGATTTTAATTCCTTTCATGACAATACTGTATTAACTGATTGGAACTAATTGCTCTTTGTGCAAAAAAAACCTGATCGAGCAATTGATCTTTGGAAAATTTCATGGTTCGTCCGTGGCTGCAACGCAGGATCGGTCCCGGACTTTCTGGTTTAAGGAGAGGTTTATGTGTGGGATAGTCGGATACGCCGGACCGCGGCGCGTTGTTCCCGTTGTTTTGGAGGGTCTCAGACGGCTTGAATACAGAGGATATGATTCGGCCGGTGTCGTTTATCTGCAGGATGGAAAATTGATCAAGCATCGGTGCCAAGGGAAACTTTCAAACCTTGAATCCATTATTGACGACGCCATTGTAGCCCCGGCACACATCGGCCTTGGGCATACCCGCTGGGCCACCCATGGCGCCCCGACGACTGAGAATGCTCATCCGCATAGTGATTGTCATGGGGACCTCGTGGTGGTCCATAACGGAATCATAGAAAATTATAATTCCTTAAGAGAAGATTTGAAAGCAAAGGGACATCGTTTCTCCTCTGAAACGGACACGGAAGTGTTGGCGCATCTCATTGAAGAGAACCTCGATGGAGATCTGGTGGCAGCGATCCGGAAATCTCTGGATATGGTGGAAGGCTCCTATGCCATAGGTGTTCTCTGGTCTGGAATGCCCGACACTTTAGTCGCTGCACGCAACCAGAGCCCGTTGGTTCTCGGAGTCGACGAAAACGGTCAGGGATCTTTTCTGGCTTCCGATATCCCGGCGCTCCTGCCTTTTACTAAAAATGTTATTTTTCTGGAAGATAGGGAATATGCGGTCCTGACGGCGAATAGCTGTGTTGTCTCCTCCCTTGAAACCGGTGAGATTATCGAAAAAAAGATCACGCCCATTGAATGGAATGCAGCCATGGCCGAAAAGGCCGGGTACAAGCATTTCATGCTGAAAGAGATCTTTGAACAACCCCAGGCCATAACTAATACGATTAGCGGTCGGATCAACCCGGAATCAGGAGAAGTCGATCTACCCGAGATAGGACTCGATGAGAGGGATATAGACAATATAGACCGGATTTTTCTTGTGGCATGCGGGACATCATGGCATGCCGCTCTGGTTGCAAAATACTGGATTGAAAAATATGCCGGCATCCCAGTCGAAGTGGATATCGCTTCGGAGTTCCGTTATCGTAATCTCTTGATAAATGAACGGGTGCTTACCATATCGATTTCACAGTCCGGGGAGACGGCTGACACATTAGCCGGTATACGTCTTGCAAAAAAACTCGGCTCAAAAGTCGTCACGATTTGTAATGTGGTGGGCTCCACCATGACTCGTGAAGCCCATGGAACCATATATACGCATGCCGGACCTGAAATTGGTGTGGCCTCTACGAAAGCCTTTATATCTCAGCTCGCCGCCCTCTTTTTGTTCACCCTGTATCTGGGCCAAAAGAAGAAATGTATTTCAGCCGAGAAAAGCAAAGAATTGGGACTTGCTTTGATCGGTATTGCAGCCGTTGTTAAAGACGCGCTGCCTGAAATCGAAACCTGGATACAGGCCTTGATCGAGAATTTTTATACTTGCCGCGATTTTCTCTTTGTCGGCAGAGGCGTGAATTTCCCGATTGCCCTGGAAGGGGCTTTAAAACTCAAGGAAATTTCTTATATCCATGCGGAAGGGTACGCCGCAGGCGAACTCAAGCACGGGCCCATTGCCTTAATTGACAAGGAAATGCCGATTCTTGCCTTGGTTCCTCAGGATTCCGTCTACCAAAAAGTCATCTCCAACGTCGAGGAGATTAAAGCGCGTCAGGGTCGATTGATTCTGATTGGGACGCAGGGAGACAAACATCTTGAAACCATAACCGGCAATATTATTTATCTGCCGGCTGTGCATGAGGATATGAATCCCATTCTCTATACGATTCCGGCTCAGTTGCTGGCCTATGAGATCTCGACCCGTCGAGGTTGCGATGTCGATCAACCGCGGAATCTGGCAAAAAGCGTAACGGTGGAATAGATTTCAAGACCGTCAA
>JBJKQT010000123.1:0-4245 GCA_046705065.1 Desulfocapsaceae bacterium | reverse complement strand
CGGATGGGAGCAACTGGCCGGGCGCATCGAGAACATCGTGGACACGTATGCAAAGGAGGACGGCAAGCGCCCTGTCGTGGTGGGGATGGACAAATACAGGATAGCAAGCGGCCTGGCCTTCTACCGGGAAAAAAATGCGCTGGAATCAGGCGCCGGCTCACCTGCACGGGCGGTTTCCGAGACCACGGCCTGGCATATCTTCGGCTGGAATGCGCTGATGTACGGCTACTGGTTTCCGCCCGCCGACCTGGACGGCAAGGACTTGCTGCTGGTTGCCTTCTCGAAGGCGACGGCGGATAAGAAATTTTTCGATTTACATGTCCGGGAGGCCGGCCCTCTCCGCGAGCTTGACGTCAGGATGAACGGCCGGACCATCGATCACTGCTATGTCCGGCTTGTGCGCGGGTATCATTATAAGTAAAAATATCATGGGTAGCAGTTAAATAAAAAGACTCACGGTCAAGGAGTTTGAGCGATGATCAGTAAAGATTTATTGGAAATTTTGGTTTGTCCGAAGTGTAAAGGGGAAATACATCTCAATGAAAACAATGACGGCTTGATCTGTGAACAATGCCGTTTGCTCTATGAAATTCGGGACGATATTCCGATTATGATCATAGAAGAAGCCAAAAAGCTTGACGAATGAGCCTTTTGCAAAATGAGGATTTTCGTTCAAAAAAAATCAACATTTTGAAAAACGCTGAGCGGAAAGCCGGAAGGACTGGATAGTTCAGGCCTTGCTAGGAAACAAGTTTGCACAAACAGGCCGGCAGCACCAGGTTTTCATCCGGCGTGCCGACCCGTCTGGGTGTAAAGGTTTGTCAGCCTGACTTTTTAGCTCAAACTGATATTCCCATAGTCTTTTCTTTTTCGGCGACAGCAAGCCGCGTTTTGATAATGGTGTCCGGAATCAAGCTCATGGAATCGATTCCGCATTCAACCAGGAACGTGGCAAACTCGGGGAAATCGGAAGGCGCCTGGCCGCAAATGCCGATCTTTCGTCCTCGCCGTTTGGCCACATCGATGACCATTTTTACCAGATTTTTCACTGCTTCGTTGCGCTCGTCGAAGATATGCGCAACCAGATCGGAATCCCGGTCCAGTCCTAAAGTAAGCTGGGTCAGATCGTTTGATCCTATGGAGAAACCGTCGAAAATATCGGAGAAGGCGTCCGCCGAGATTACATTGGAGGGGATCTCGCACATCACGTAGACCTCAAGATTATTTTCTCCTTGGGTAAGGCCGAATTCCTTCATTGTTTCAATGACTCGTCTTCCTTCTTCCGGTGTTCGGCAAAATGGGACCATCAACTTGATATTGTCAAGTCCCATGTCGTTTCTGGCTTTTAGAAGACCTTTGCATTCCAATTCGAAAGCGGCCTTGTACTTCGGGTCATAGTAGCGTGAGGCACCGCGCCAGCCGATCATGGGATTGGATTCTTCGGGTTCGTAGAGGTTTCCGCCGATGAGATTGGCATATTCGTTGGATTTGAAATCAGAAAGGCGTACGATAACGTCTTTAGGGTAGAATCCGGCTGCGATCCGGCCGACGCCTTCGGCAATTTTATCTATGAAAAACTGTTTCTTATCCGTTGGATAGGCAGTGGTTAACGCTTCTATCCTTTTGACGATCCCGGCAAGTTCATCATTGCCGTCGGCTGCTTTTTGTCGGAGGTCGGGAAAGTTGTAGAGGGCCAGCGGGTGAATGCCGATATGCGAGTTGATTATGAACTCCTCTCGGGCCAGCCCCACACCGTCGTTGGGGATCTGCGATTCTTTAAAGGCCTTTTCAGGGATTCCCACATTCATCATGATCTTGGTTCTGGTTTTGGGAAGGCTTTGGAAATCCAACCGATCCACGGTGTAGTCGAGTTTTCCTTCATAGACATGGCCGGTTTCCCCTTCGGCACAGGAGACGGTAACTTGCATCCCTTGTTCGATGCTTTGTGTGCCTCTTTCCGTTCCGATCAAGCAGGGGATGCCGAGTTCCCGCGAAATGATGGCGGCATGGCAGGTGCGGCCCCCTCGATTGGTGACGATTGCTGCCGCGCTTTTCATGACCGGCTCCCAATCAGGATCCGTCATGTCGGTAACCAGAATTTCTCCAGGCCGGAAATCATGGATGCCGGAGACATCTTTAATGACGCGGGCAACGCCGTGTCCGATCTTCGTGCCGACTGCCTGGCCGTTAACAAGGATTTTCCCTGATTCCCGCAACCTGTATGTTTCCGTTATAAGCTTGGAGTCCTGAGAGTGAACCGTTTCGGGGCGTGCCTGGACGATAAAGAGCTTTCCGGTTCCGGTCGCTATGCCGTCGCCATCCTTGGCCCATTCGATATCCATGCTTTTCCCGTAATGTTCCTCGATAATCATTGCCCAACGGCCCAGTTGCAGAAGTTCATCATCGCTTAAGATATACGAACCGCGTTCTTCAGGCGTTGTCGGTATGTTTTTAACCCGTTCCTCAGAATCATTATCGTAGATCATTTTGACTTCTTTGGAGGCAACGCGTTTGGAAATGACCGGCCTTTTTCCTGCACGCAATGTCGGTTTAAAGACATAATACTCATCCGGGGTGACGGCGCCCTGCACAATATTTTCCCCAAGACCCCATGCTCCGGTTATGAGGATTGCATTTTCGAAACCCGATTCCGTATCAATTGTAAACATGACGCCCGAACAGGCGGAATCGGAACGGACCATCTTTTGCACCACGATGGAGAGTTGTACATCGAATTGGCCGAAATTTTTGTCGTGTCGATAGGATATGGCGCGGTCGGTAAAAAGGCTGGCGAAACACTTCCGGCAATTGTGGATCACTGCATCGTATCCCCGAACATTCAGATATGTGTCCTGCTGGCCGGCAAATGAGGCATCGGGAAGGTCTTCGGCCGTTGCAGACGAGCGGATGGCTACATCAACATCCTTGCCGTATTCGGCTTCGAGTTTTTTATAGGAGGCTATGATGGCATCACGGAGGTCATTGGGGAATTCAGCATGTAATATAATTTCGCGTACCTTTTTACCACGTTCCTGCAGATTTCTAAGGTCATGGGTATCAAGCCCGTCCAGAGCCTCTCGCACTGCCTCCTTGATTCCTGCTGAATCGATCAGGTGTTGATACGCTGCGGCTGTGATTGCAAATCCATGCGGAACGGCAACTCCTTTCGAGGTGAGATGCTGGTACATTTCACCCAAAGATGCGTTTTTGCCACCGACGAGTGCCACATCGTTGATGTTGAACTCGTCGAACCAGAGTATAAGCTCGTTTTCATGATTTGAGCCCATGTGTGTCCTCCTTCATATACACTATCGGAATTCACCATACCCCTAAAGCGGGTATGATAGGTTTAGGAAAAGGAAAGGTTGTTGTTTGAAACATTCATGGAGTATGCCCCCGATTGCCCTTAATCCTATAACAAAATTGGGAGTTTCGTCAAGCACAGGTCGAATATCCGGTTATGGAAAATTTACTGTACAAGAGTATTTTTCTGTTTTATGACTAGTAAATAGAGAACAGATAGTTATCCGGAGGTTGTTTGTCTTACGGCGGCGCGCCGTTCAAATAGGTGAGGGAAAATGTCGATATCCGGTGAAGCAGAAAATATTTTTGCATGCCTTACTGAAGGGGATCATTTGAGAAATGATTACTTCAAGGTTATAAAACAATGTGTCGCAAAACGGTTGAGCGAGGGTATGGCCTGGCAGGAGTACATAGACAGAGCCTATGCCCTGATTATGGACGAGATACTCACCAACGGCGGTTCGCCGAAGACGCCTGTAACGTTCGGCACATCGGGTTGGCGCGGGGTGCTCGGCAAAGATCTCTTTGTTCGTTCCGTC
This sequence comes from Desulfocapsaceae bacterium, assembly GCA_046705065.1. Lineage (GTDB taxonomy): Bacteria > Desulfobacterota > Desulfobulbia > Desulfobulbales > Desulfocapsaceae > CAWGGS01. The sequence continues at coordinate 403 of JBJKQT010000123.1, read as the reverse complement.
TCCTTTGTTACTGCTGCGATCGTAGGAATGTATGCCGCCGTCGATCAAGAGCCGGACTTGGCGCCCCTGCTCGGACTCAAAAGCTTTGCCGAAGCACAGAGCCGGGGCTGTGTCGTAGGCTTTGACAATCGTTTCGCAGGGAGTGTTTTGGCCGGCGCAGTTATCGATGTTCTGGTGCGGGCAGGGATTTCGGTTCATTATGCCGGCGAATCCACTACCGGAGTGCTGTCTGCCGCGGTGTTAGAACTTGGAGCGGCGTTTTCCGTCAACCTGACGCCGTCCCATAACCCTTTGGAATACGGCGGCTATAAGTTCAATGCAGCCGATGCGGGACCGGCTGCGTCCGAACTCACTCGTCGGATAACCGACTCGGCAAGAAAAATCATAGACCGTGGAGAATCGC
>JBJKQT010000122.1:0-4872 GCA_046705065.1 Desulfocapsaceae bacterium | reverse complement strand
TGATCCCGCACGGCGCCATCATACGAGCAACTTCCAGGCAATATTCCGGCTCCTCATTCCCGTGGAGTTGAATATACGTTAGTCCGGCTTCCTGTGCAATCTCTGCCAACACGTTGATATCATGGTCTACAAAGACACCGACAGCATCCACGAATGGCGGAAGCCTCGCGATGATTGCCCTGGCTTTTTCGACGGTGATAAAACGAGGACTTTTTTCAGCAAAGATGAAGCCGAGCGCATCCACACCCAACGATACGGCGGCCAACGCATCTTCCCAGTTGGTCGTCCCGCACATTTTTATCCTCGTCCTGCCATTCATCGTTTTACCCCACTCGATCTCATAAACATTTGTAATTACTAATGAATCTCAGCAATATTAGTCAGAAGGGGCTGGGGCCACCTGTTTCTCGGGTGTCTGTGGCCAGGACGGCCACAGTCAAGCCCCCAAGGATGGGTTTATGGCGTACCGTGAGGCAGGTGGGCGCAGCCCCGGTTTAATGGCTGAGTTTTGTCGGTAATCACAATCTTTAAAGCCTCTTGCAAAAGGCTCTTTATTGTCGATTCTAACAATTAGAGTTGAGTGAAAAGGCAATTCCTCCAGGTTTCGTATCTTTTCGATAAGTTGCCGATGCGACTGTGACGCCAATAATCTTTTAATTTCCTACCTTAATAGCAATAAGGGGACCAAAAAGAAAGCAATTATGGAAAATGTTGAAAAATCATGTTGTTACTTTAAGGAGTATAAATGCTGCCGCTTTCCGGATCTGGGAAGTCGACTTTTCTGTAGAGCGGAAGCGTCCATTTTTGTAAGAAAACCTACAAAAATGGTGGCAGTGTTACTTTGTATGGCCCATGAAAGGCCCGAAGCGGTTGCGGACAGGAGGTCCGCAACTGACAGCAGGCCATGGACGGCCTGTCTGTCAGTTGCGGTGGACAGGCGATAAGGCCGGAGAACAGCGTCCGGAAGCGATGAACTTTGCCGGATTGTTACTTTCAACTTTACCAAAGTACGCATAATCCGGAAGAACCAAAAACAGTCGGCCCGACAGATCGAGATTCAATTTTATCCAACTTGCTTTCAGGTATCGAGCCCCGCCAGACAGAGGTATTTCATCTCGACGTACTCATCCAAGCCGTACTTGGAGCCTTCCCGGCCGATACCGGATTGTTTGACGCCTCCGAATGGAGCGACCTCCGAGGAGATCAAACCGGTGTTGATGCCTACCATGCCGTACTCCAAACCTTCGGCGATACGATAGATTCGTCCGATGTCTCGGGCATAAAAATACGAGGCCAAACCGAAAATAGTATTGTTGGCCATGGCAAGCACTTCTTTTTCTGTGGAAAAACGAAATAGTGGCGCTACAGGTCCGAATGTTTCCTCTGCAAAAATGCGCATATCCGGTGTGACGTCGGCAAGGATGGTGGGTTGGAAAAAGGTTCCGCTCAACTGATGTGGTTTGCCGCCGATCAGAACCCTTGCCCCTTTTGAAACGGCATCGGCAATGTGCTGTTCCACTTTGGTCAGAGCCGCCTGATCGATCAGAGGTCCTTGCTGCACCCCTTGGCCGAAGCCGTCACCGACAACGAGAGCTCCCACTTTTTCGGTGAGTTTTTCGGCAAATTTATTATAGACGCGGTCTTGAACGAAAATACGGTTGGCGCAGACGCAGGTCTGTCCGGTATTCCTGTATTTGGAGACCATGGCCCCTTCCACAGCCGCGTCGATATCCGCATCGTCGAAGACGATAAACGGCGCATTGCCGCCCAATTCCAGTGAGACCTTCTTGATGGTTTCGGCGCTCTGAGCCATCAGCGTTCGCCCGATCTCCGTCGAGCCGGTGAAACTGATTTTGCGCACCAGCGGGCTTGCCGTCAGCTCGGCACCGATTATTTTGGCGTTGCCGGTAACCACATTCAACACACCGGCAGGAACGCCGGCCCGTTGGGCAAGGTCTACAACAGCCAGCGCTGTGAGTGGAGTCTGGCTGGCAGGTTTGATGATTGCCGTGCAGCCGACGGCCAGAGCAGGGGCGACCTTTCTGGTGATCATGGCCGCCGGGAAATTCCATGGTGTGATGGTTGCGCAAACACCGATGGGCTCCCGGTGCACAATAATACGTTGATTGGGCATTCCGGCAGGGATCGTATCCCCGTAAACTCTCTTTGCCTCTTCGGCATACCATTGAATGTATGAGGCGGCATAGGCAATTTCGCCTTTGGCTTCAGCCAACGGTTTTCCCTGTTCCGTGGTCATGATGGTTGCCAGATCCTCTTGATTGTCCATAAGCGACTGAAACCAGCGATAGAGGATGGCGGATCTTTCCTTTGCAGTCCGGCTTCGCCAGGCAGGCATTGCTTCATGGGCAGCGGTGATGGCTGCCTGCACTTCGTTGGATGCAAGGGAGGGTACGGTACCGACAATGGTGCCGTCGGCCGGATTTGTTACCGTTATGGTCTTGCCGTCGGCGGCGTCAATCCATTTGTCTCCAACGGGGACACATGCATGCATGAGGCTTTTGTCATGTAGTTGTTTCATCGGAAGGTCTCCTTAGAATTATAGGAACGCACGGGTTTTTCGGATGGTTTATGGTCGGTATCGAAGCGTCTGATCGGATTGTCGAACCGTGCGATTATCTCATTGGTTAACTATATCCATTCAAACCGGTGCCGGATAGAGCGAGCCTTGAAACCAGAGAATTCCTTCCCTGGTTATCAGACTATGTTGTATTTCTTCATCGCTTTCAATGACCCCCATTTCGCTCATGGAGCGGATGACCCGTTTGGTTTCGGCTTCACTCAGATTCAGTTTTTCAGCAATGGTCGTGCTGTCCACGAGACCGGGGTATTTGTTGCTGGCGATATTTTCCATCAGCACGCCGAGAATTTTTCTTTTTAATACCATGTTGCACATGGGTACCTCATTTCCTCAGCAGAGGGTATGGTGTATTGTTTTTTATGTTTATCCAATGGAGTAAATAGTTCTTCGTAGCAGGCATCAAACAGTACGGCAACCGATGGAGGCTCGGTTGCCGTACTGCAGTTTTGCAAAGAAACGAATCGGGACGGCAGAATATTAGTGCCGTGCAAATCCGATTTTTCCGGATTATCCGTTTTCCCTGAAAGTATTACAGGGTGGCGAGACCGTCCCGGACGATGGCGAGTCCTTTTGCCAGCTGGTCCTCTGTTGTAACCAACGGCATCAAAAACCTGATCACGTTGCCGTAGGTGCCGCAGGCCAGGATGATGAGGCCCTTTTCATAACAATATTTCACCAATGCTTTGGTTTCCGCTGCCGCAGGCTCCTTGGTCGTCCTGTCTTTTACCAATTCCATGGCCATCATCGGTCCGATGCCGCGAACGTCGCCTATGATCGGAAATGTTTCCTGGAAGCCCTGTAGACCTTCTTGCAAAAGTTTTCCTAGTCGTTGTGCCCTAGCCAGCAGATCTTCCTGTTCAAAAATATCGAACACGGCCAGTCCTGCAGCGCAGGCGATCGGGTTGCCGTTATACGTCCCGCCGATTCCGGAAGGGTGGACGCAGTCCATGATTTCTTTTTTGCCTACGACGGCTGAAAGCGGCATGCCTGCGGCAAGGCTTTTGGCGACTGTGGTCAGATCGGCTTCGACGCCGTAGTGTTCCATCGCAAACATCGCACCGGTCCGGCCTATGCCGGTCTGCACCTCATCGGCGATCATCAAGATGCCATGCTTTTCGCAGATGGCCTTCAGCTTTGTGAAATACTCTTTGGGAGGAACCACAAATCCGCCTTCTCCCTGGATCGGCTCGACAATGATGGCGGCAGTTTGCTCGGCAGGGACATAATTGATAAAGAACTCTTCCAGCTTATCGGCGCAGGCAACTTCGCACTGCGGATAACTCAGGCTGTATGGGCAGCGGTAGCAATTGGCAAAGGGCATCCGGTAGACTTCAGGGGCAAACGGTCCAAGTCCCAGTTTATAGGGTTTTACTTTGGAGGTCAGCGTCATGCCCATCAAGGTCCGGCCGTGAAAACCGTTCTCGAAGGCAATGATGGCCTGCCTTTTGGTATAATACCGTGCGATCTTCACTGCATTCTCCACCGCTTCGACTCCGCTGTTGACGAACATTGCGGCTTTGGCCGACTCGCCCGGCACGGTTTCGCAGAGTTTCTGTGCAAGTTTGACGGCGCTTTCATAGGGGCTTACCATGAAGCAGGTATGGGTGAATTTTTCTGCTTGTTCCTTGATGGCATTGACAACCCTCGGGTGTGAATGGCCGACATTCATCACCGCAATGCCGCCACCGAAATCAAGGTACTCCCTGCCTTCGACATCGGTTATTATTGCTCCTCTGGCATGGGACACATAGCAGTCCGTGGCGCTGACGTTTCCTTTGGCGATATATTTGTTCCGTAACTCTTGCAAGGCGGCGTTGGATTGGGAAGTAGTCATTGAGTTCCTCTCGAGTAAAAAGTGCTTGGTGTAATGGCCGGCGAGGTCTGCGGCCATCGCGGTCAAAAAGAATCGTATCAGGTCCGCGGTCGACTGGTTTGGACTATGGTCGCGACCTGTTACGGCGGATGCAAAATGCAAGCCACATCCGAGCCTCTTTGTTTCAGCAAGGAGTACGAGAACGAGACCTGCTCATGCCGAGTTATATGCTCCGGTTTGATTCGCAAATGGATCGTATTTTTATTTTATATCTGTAAAACAATGAAATATGCATGATCTGTTCTTGGATCAGGTGTGGTGTTTCTTTAACTATATAATTTCATGTTAATTATTGTATTTTTGATCAATATTCGGATCAAAGACTCTTCTTTAGTAAGTCGTGTTGTTTCAGGTAGCCCGGATTTCTCATGAACGCCGTGTCGATTTGGCTGGTGCCAAA
>JBJKQT010000121.1:0-14862 GCA_046705065.1 Desulfocapsaceae bacterium | reverse complement strand
CAAAATTCAGAAAGTAAATATCTAGTATTTCACAATAAAACGAAACAACACGTAATGTTGAAAAAAAATGAACGGTCACTCATTTTTAACAGGTAGAGATATAATTTGTTGCTATAATATTGTCAAGAAAATTTCACATTGAATTCCGGTGATAGATATCAGCACTGATTTTCATACGTGTTGTTTATTACAAAAGAGAGGCCCTGGAAACGAAACCGGAATTGACTACTGCAAATAATCCGTAATGAGCCGGATGAAAAAACAGACGCCACTCATTGGAGATGTTTTTTGTGAGGCAGCGAGAACACCTTCGAGCCAACGTGAAAATATGCCTTTGCTTCTGTGTTGTTTGAGACATGGTGTCCTGTCCGAACGCCAGGTCTCATTGCGAAGCCAAGTTAATCATAACTTCTCCTGGCCAGGACCTCCCGAGGACGAGCCCCATCGGCCGGCCCCACGATTCCCTCCTGCTCCATGGTTTCGATCATTCTCGCCGCTCTATTGTAGCCGACACGCAGCCTCCTCTGAAGCATGGAGATAGAGGCCTGACCGGATTCGCAAACTATGGCAACGGCTTCGTCATATCGGTCGTCCATCTCCATTTCGTTGTCAGAATCCGTTGAAGACTCCTCTGCTTCAATCTCCTCCATAACCGATTCATCATAGGTAGCCTGGCCTTGCTTTTTCAAGAATTCGACAAGCTTTGACGTTTCTTCTTCGGAAATATATGCGCCATGCACACGCAAAAGTCCGGCCGTTCCCGGTGGCAGATACAACATATCTCCTGCTCCAAGAAGATGTTCGGCACCGGATGTATCAATAATAGTCCGGGAATCGATCTTAGAGGAAACCTTGAAGGAAATACGAGTCGGAAAGTTGGCTTTGATCAAGCCGGTTAGGACGTCAACCGAAGGCCTCTGGGTAGCCAGTATCAGATGGATGCCTGCAGCCCTCGCCATTTGTGCCAAACGGGCAATGGCTGCCTCGACATCTTTTGAGGCGACCATCATTAAGTCGGCAAGTTCGTCGACAATTACGACTATGTAAGGGAGTTTCTCCGAAGCGCTTTCGTTGTATGAGTCAAAGCCCTTGACTTTTGCCTCCTCTAGAAGCCGATACCGTCTCTCCATCTCCCGCACAGCCCATTGCAGAGCCTTGGAAGCGAGCTTTGGTTCCACTACCACCGGGTGGAGAAGATGGGGAATACCTTCATATCCCGAGAGTTCAATACGCTTCGGATCGACCATCAAAAAACGGACTTCTTCCGGCGTAGCATTGAAAAGAATCGAAGCGATGATGGTGTTGATGGCAACACTTTTTCCGGCTCCTGTGGCTCCGGCTATGAGCAAATGCGGCATTCTGGCCAAGTCGGCTATAACGGCATTGCCGACCACATCAAGGCCGAGTGCAATTGAAAGTTTGCTGGAATTATTAATATAATTATCAGATCCCAGAAGATCTCTGATATAGACGATCTGCCTGAAGGCGTTGGGTATTTCAATGCCGAGGGCAGCCTTGCCCGGCACGGAGCCAACGACACGCACGGATTGTGCCTTCAACCCCAGAGCCAGATCATCGGCAAGTCCCACTATTTTATTGATCTTAATTCCGGGAGCCGGCGCATATTCATAGGTTGTAACCACAGGCCCGGGAGATATGCCGACGACCTTGCCCGATACACCAAAGTTGCCGAGTTTTTCTTCCAACTTTTTGGAAATGGCATAGTAAATTTCTTTATCGACTTCCTTTTGAACCTGCTGATTCTTTTTCAACAAAGAGAGAGTGGGAAGTTTCCAGTCTCCTCGAGCAACAGGGCGCAACGCAAACGTCTCATCCTTTTTTGATTCATCAGTAACCTTTGGCTGCTCTTTTACAACCGGGATGGTTGACAGCGGCAAGGCGGTCTGGTCGGTTACCGGTTCAGTACGTCGAATAACAATCTGCCGCTCCCTTTCGGGTTCTATTTTTTGCTCGGATCCGAAAACCAGGCCCCATATCCAGCTTATGCAACCTCGGGCTAATTTGCCTGAAAATGAACATAAAGTATAAGGCGAGAATGGAGTCGAAACCATAAGTGAAATAAGGAAGAGCAGCAAAAGCGCAAGAACGGTTCCGGCGCCACCAAGAAAAGAACGGGTCAATCCGAAGACGGTCTTGCCGATAAACCCTCCGGATTCGAGAAAACGTTCGTCATAAAGCGACACCGACGAGAAAAGAGCACAAGAGGAGATTGCAGCACCTGTCAATCCGACGGCGATTTGAGGAAGCCGCTTCAACGACATCTCAGGGCCAAGAAATAAAAAGGATGAGAGAAAAACGAGAGCAGCCAGCAAAAATGCCCCCCAACCGAGAAAACCGATCAAAATGTCGGAAACAAGCTGTCCCACTTCCCCGCACCAATTCCCAGAATCACTCAAATGATAGTGTGAAACGAGAGACAGGATGAGAAATACCGAGAGAAAAATGCCGAGAATAGCGGCAGCTTCTTTTTTCAGCCCAGGGTGCGTTGCTTGTTGGTTCATAACAATAAGGCTCCGCAATCCGATGGAGTAAGGAGTTAGAAAATAAACAGAATGTCTCTGCCCCGGGGTTACTCCTGTTGAGTACAGGCAGCGCCTCCCTCGGCAGACGGAAGGAGTATATTTTTTACAGCGTCGAGTATGCCGTTGATAAAGGCCGGTGAATCTTCCGTACCATACCTTTTGGCGATTTCAACGGCCTCATTGATCGCTACTTGTGGCGGGACATCTGCGCAATAGACCATCTCATACACGCCGATTCGCAAAAGATTCCTATCGGTTATGGCAATTCTCTCCAACCGCCAGTTCTTTGCACATTGGCCGATCAGACTGTCTATATGATCGCAATTTTGCCAAATCCCTTGAAGAAGCTCAAGGGTATATGGCCGTGCTTTTCTATTAACCTGGTAAAGGTTGCAAAAAAGCTCAAAGCGCTCGTCAAGCCCTTGGCGACGGATATCACTTGCTGCAAAATCGTCTTGAAAGAGAAACTGCAAAGCGGATTCCCTGGCTTTTCGACGTATTCCCATGAGATAGTCTACTGAAAAAATCGAACAAAAAAAGGAAGTGTCCGGAAAAATTTACCATAGTAACAGCCGGAGCAGCCCCCCATGATTAGTTATCCCCTCCCGCAGCATCGGATAACGGGCGGGTCGTACATTTAGTGAAGATTGGCTACCAGGTTCGCCATTTCTATTGCAGCCACAGCAACCTCGGAACCTTTATTTCCAGCCTTAGTGCCGGACCGTTCTATTGCCTGTTCAATATTTTCAGTCGTTAATACGCCGAAAAGAACTGGTATTCCGGTCTCCAGACCCACTTGCGCCGCCCCTTTTGAAACTTCATTGACTACCACATCGAAGTGAGGCGTTGCCCCGCGGATCACGACACCAAGACAGATTATAGCATCGTATTTCTGTGATCCTGCGAGCTTTTTAGCCACAAGCGGTATCTCAAAGGCCCCCGGAACCCTAACAACATCGATATCGGTCTCCGCCGCGCCGGAGCGTATTAGAGTGTCAATTGCACCTTCACGAAGTTTCTCAGCAATAAATGAATTAAATCGCGCCACAATTATTGCAAATTTCTTTCCATCAGCTTTGAGGTGCCCTTCAATAACATTCACCATGTCCTTCAGCCCTTTTTTCTATTTTGTCGTGCAATTTGCTTTTAAATAATTCAAGCGTCTCATTTAAATACTTTACCATCAATCAACCTGGATGAGATGGCCCATTCTATCACGTTTGCAAAGGAGATACTCTTTGTTTTCATCGCTTGCTTCAATTTCCAGCGGAAACCGATCCACAACTTCCAAACCGTACCCTTCGAGCCCGATAATTTTTTTGGGATTGTTTGTCAAAAGCCCCATTTTCCGAACACCGAGGTCGCGCAGAATTTGAGCCCCTATTCCGTAATCGCGCAGATCCGGCTTAAAGCCAAGTTTGATATTGGCATCGACCGTATCCATGCCCTCTTCGTCCTGCAGCTTATATGCTCTTATCTTATTGACCAGTCCTATTCCGCGGCCCTCCTGCCTCATATACAAAAGCACGCCGCATCCTTCCTGGTCGATCATCCGCATCGCCGCATTGAGTTGTAATCCGCAGTCACACCGGGACGAGCCGAAAACGTCTCCGGTAAGACATTCGGAATGGACCCTGACCAACGCCCGTTTTTCCGGATCGATCGAGCCCTTTACCAAAGCAAGATGCTCGTGAGAATCGACATCATTCGTGTAGACAATCGCCCTGAACTCGCCGGCATTGTCCGTGGGGATTCTCGCTTCCGCCGCCCGGTGAATCAGAACGTCGCGACGCAGCCTGTAGGCGACGAGATCGGCGATGGTGGCAATCTTGAGGTCATGCTTTTCAGCAAATTTCTCGAGATCGGGCATTCTTGCCATGGTTCCGTCTTCGTTCATAATCTCACAGATAACCCCTGCACTTTTCATCCCCGCAAGCCTGGCCAGGTCGACCGAGCCTTCGGTTTGACCTGTACGAACGAGAACACCTCCTTTCCTGGCCCGCAAAGGAAAAACATGGCCGGGGCTGACAAGATCTCTGGACTGGGTATCGTCCGCTACCGCCACCTGAATCGTTCGTGCGCGGTCTGCTGCCGATATGCCGGTGGTGACGCCTGTTCTCGCCTCAATGCTGATGGTAAAACCAGTGCCGTAGGGCGATTGGTTATTAGCCACCATCATCGGGAGTTGAAGTCTATCCACATGATCGGGAGTCAAGGTCAGGCAGATGAGGCCCCGTCCGTGTTTGGCCATAAAATTGATGGCCTCCGTCGTCACCAATTCCGCCGCCATACACAGATCGCCTTCATTTTCACGATCTTCGTCATCGACCAGGATGATCATCTTTCCGGCCTTGATATCTTCGATTACCTCTTCAATTTGACTGACTGCCATAACTCTCACTTAACTGTTTAAATTGATAGTGATTTCAAATAAACCCATGCTGAGATAAAAATCCCGGATTGATCGCCCGGCCCGTCGGGGGCTGCCCAGCTGGCTGGGCTGAAAGCAGTTTTTCAACGTATTTTCCTATGATGTCGACTTCGATATTCACCATGCTTCCCTTCCTTAGATTTCCTAAAGTGGTCACCTGAAGAGTATGTGGTATAATGGATACCGAGAATCGGTCTTTGCCGCAACTGTTTACTGTCAAACTTATCCCGTCGATGGAGACCGAGCCCTTTTCGATTATATATTTTCCGAATTTTTCAGGCAGATGAAATGAAAAAATCGTAAATTCGCCATCAGGTCTTCTTTCCAGTACTTTGGCAGTGCAATCTATATGACCGGAGACGATGTGCCCTCCCAATCTATCTGAAAGCCTCAACGCCCTTTCCATGTTGAGTTTACTACCGATGACGAGCTCACCCAAGGTTGTTCGTGAAAGGGTCTCAGGAGAGACATCGGCAAGGAATTTCCTGCCTGAAATTTCATAAGCAGTAAGGCAGACACCGTTTAACGCGATCGATTCGCCTTCACTGGGATCTAAAAGATCGAAACCGGACTCGATGCGAAACGTGACACCACCACCGGCGGCCCGTTTCTCAATCAACCTCCCAGTTCCCTCAATTATCCCGGTAAACATGGCGTATTCCAGATATCATGGGTTTTCTTCAAGTTTTTTTGCCTTTTCAAGAAAGCTTTCCGCAATACTTTTGTGTTTGAAATTTGCATGGATGGAAGCAATTGTACGATACGCATCCGCCGCTTTTTCTTTATTGTCCGATTCCAGATATATATCTGCCATCTCTTCCAGAACGGCCACAGCACCTCGCGGATCGTTATTCTCGAAATGTTGATTCAACAAATCAAGACAAACGCTGACAGCCTTTTCAAACTCCTCCTGACCGCGAAAAACCTGAACATACTGTTTTTTTAGAGCAAGCAGGCTCATAGGGTCACCCAGCCGCTCGCATATCTCCCAGGCGCGATTATAATGCATCAGCGCCTGATCGTAATCCTTTCTCGCCAGGCAGACATGCCCCATTTGGTTGCAGGCGTTGGCTATCCCCGCATCGTCTCCATTCTCCTCATAGCCAAGCAGGGCGTTATGAAACGCCGCAGCTGCCTGCGAAAGCTCGTTTTTCCCAAGGTATTGCTTACCCTTGGTAAATTCTGCTTGAACCGGATCATCAGAAGCTCCCGCTTTTTTTCCTTCCTGCATCGGAGCGATACTGTCCAGGCTCTGAACGGATTTGCTGCTCATTCTTTCTTCCCTCCATGGATCGCGGTTAGCGCTTTTGCCGCCTCGGCTGCTACCGTCGTTTTTACTGCCTTTCCATTTTCCCAAATGATCAATTCGCCGGTGTCGTTGTTCAAACCCATGAGTTGAATGGCCACTTCAGTAGCCTTTATCCGGCCAAGCAAGCGAGCCACCTGACCTCGTATCGCCGGCTCGGGATGATTAAGAAAATGGAATAAATTATAAAATGGTGTGTCCCGAATTAAGTCGGGTCTTTTAGCGGATATCTCCGCCAACGACCAGATCACCTGTTCCTGCATTGACGCATCGGCCATATATCCAAGCAAATGCCGTGTGAATGCACCAAAAATATCCGGCCGCCCGGCAATAACGCTGCCAATGGTCTCCACCATGCCCCAAGGTGTTGCGGCGGAATCTGAACACGCTTCAAACAGGCGATGCAACAATTCTGACACCTGCCCCGGCTCTCGATGGGCAACCTTTTGGGTGACCCTGCCGATCATCCAGGCTATATGCCAGCGTTCATCATTCTGGGGAGTATAGAGAAGGCGCTGCATCAAACGAAGTGTTTTTTTGTCGTCAAGACAAAGAGAGACGAGAGCATCGGCATCTCCCTTGGCGACAAGATCCTTCACTTGGTTTTTTGTGGCCTTCTGTTTTACATGATGTTTATCAGGCACCGGCTCAGGAGCGGTATCTTCTGCAACATCGTTCGGTGCCATCTGTTCGATACGTTCTTGTTTTTTCTTGCTTACACGATTGGAAATCTCGGCAATTTCGGTATGCAGGCGGACAAAATACAAGACACCCCGTACAGGCCGACCGTCAATGTTTTTTATATCTACGACTTGATGGGTGACCTCATCGTAATTTTCGATCCTCCCTGTGAGATAATCGTCCTCAGGCATCAATTCCCAGGCAAAATCCCAATTGTCGTTGCAGGCAAAAACCAAGGCCTCCACCATGGCTGCACCGACATTATGTCCTGTGGGATCACAGGTATAAACGGCTCCGCAACCGCAACGCCCCACAGGGAATTCATGCATCTTCCTTATTGGCGCATCATTTGCCTTTTCAACTTTTTGGCCGCAGAAAGGACACCATGGGCGCTTTACTATTCTTCCTTTACTCATTGTTGTCGTAGGCAAGGAAACTTGCAGGGAAGCCCCTCTTGCCGATTTCCTATGCCAGTTTTTCTTCTAAACTTCTTGAAAAATTCGGATCGACCGAATACCCCAACGTTCTCGCTTTTTCCATGTGCTCTCTGGATTCTCGGAATTTTGAGCTGAAATAGAGAGCCACGGCGAGATTGTTGTGAGCAAGAGCGGAGTCGGGATCCAGCTCAACACCTTTTCGTGCCGCTTTCAGGGCTCTTTCGTCTTCGCCTTTCATGGTTAGAACAGAAGTCAGATTTATCCAGGCAGTGGCAAGCTCCGGATTGTAGCGGGTCGCCTTTTCATAGGCGGCAATAGCTTTGTCCGGTTCGTTGGACTGTTGCCAAATCAATCCCATGTTGGCATGGGCCTGGGCTGTTTCCGGCTTGATCTTGATGGCATTTTCATTGAGCTCCTTTGCTTTGGCCAGGTCTCCCCGACCAAAATAAATGGCTCCAAGATTAATTAATGTCTCGACCGATAACGGATCGAGCTCGATGACTTTCTCAAGTGATTTTATAGCGTCATCAATTCGGCCTGCTTTGAGATAGACAAGGCCCAAATGATGGTGCGCCATGGCATTCATCGGCGTTTGCCGACATTTTTTTTCCAATTCTTCTATGACCTTCGGCAGGTTCTCTTTAAACTGTTCCGACATGGTACCTCTCGATAGTATTTCAAATTGTCCTCGGTCCCCTTACAAAATTGAGCGGGTACACTATAGGCACATTACCCCCACATGCAAGAATAAAATAGTTTGCCGCCGCCGACAAGACCCTGGGGGACATTCCTGCTTATTTTACCATAAAAAGCGATCTATCTGCTTCATGGTCCGACTGAGTATCTCTTTAGAACGCGTGACATCTCGGGCTATCTGGGCGGAAAGTTCCTCAATTCCAGAAAATTTCTTTTCCTCCCGTAGGAACTGGAGCAGGTTCACTTTAATGGGTTTTCCGTAAATATCTTGGTTAAACTCAAAAATATGCACCTCGGCAATAAGCTTGTTTTCGCTGAAGGTGGGATTCAACCCGATATTGATAACGCCGCCGTAACATTTTCCATCGCATATAACCTGGCAGGCATAGACCCCGTGTTTCGGGATAAGGTCTTCCTCGTCCACATGGAGGTTTGCTGTTGGAAAACCAATCTCTTTTCCTCCGCGCTGCCTGCCTCTCTGTACTTCTCCCCTAATTTGGTAGTATCGCCCCAACAACTTCTTGGTTTCTGCCATATCACCCGCCATAACGAGTTCTCTTATCTTGGTTGAACTAACAAGAATTTCATTTTCATAATAGGCATCTATTACGGTCACGGAAAAACCTTTTTCTTCTCCCTGTCGTTTCAAAAAAGGAATATCGCCCGTTCGGCCCTTACCAAAAGCGTAGTCATATCCAACAAAGAGATGTTTTACTCCGATGCGTTTTATTAGAATCTCATCCACAAACTGTACGGCAGACGTTGCAGCAAACGATTTTGTGAACGGGATGATTACCAGAACATCGATCCCCGACATTCCGATCAGTTCAATTTTTTGCTCACAGGTTGAAATCAGTTTGATTCCGCCAGGCCGCAATATTTGCAAGGGATGCGGATTAAAAGTGATCGCAATGCTTGCACCGTGGGAATGGTATGCCCGCTGTTCGACAATATCAAACAATCTTTGATGACCGAGATGCACACCGTCAAAATTGCCGATGGTGACGCAAGCATTTGGAAACGGTTCTTTTATTTCATCCAATTCTCTTACTATTTTCATAAGATATCAATACACGATCTTGATTTTTCCGTCGAGGGCAAAGAAACTCTTGACAAAATCCGGCCCAGTAAGCATATTCATGTCCGTTGCCGAAGTGGCGGAATTGGTAGACGCGCTAGGTTCAGGGTCTAGTGGGGGTATCCTCGTGGAAGTTCGAGTCTTCTCTTCGGCACCAAAAATTTCAGGGTTCCATGGCGAGTATTCACTGGCCGCGGAACCCTTTTTTGTTTTCACGCGACATGTGTATACTACTTTCATCCCGGTATTCCAAGCTCTATCGGTACACTATAATATCTTCTTCCGGCGAATAAACCTTTATCGCTGCCGAGCAGCGGCGTCAGCTTTTTCAAATCACGGTAACTTTCATACTCATTCACTTCTTGGGCACTGAGGAACATTTCCTATCCCCTTTCAAAATAAAATACTTATAATTTCCAAGGGAGAACAGAGCCAGAGAACAAACATCAATAATTGTTTGGATATCCATCAACTCTGTTGACGAACCACCCAAAAAAACGTATGGTAGCGTGACAAAAATTTCCCATCATACAATATCGTGCAAAAATGATGGATACATCGTACCTTTTTACACTATATCTAAGGAGTTACAAAGGATGCTGGAGCTCAAAAAGAACGACGATATTCTTATGGGTGTCGGAGGGATCAAATCAATTGCCGAAGCCATAACGGTCATTGCAAAAAATCTTGACGCCGCCAACCAAGAGAAATTGTCACAGATAAAAAACGAAGAAGCATTGATCAAAATCGCAAATGCTATCGCAATGTGTCAGCCTGACAAGGTTTTCATAAACACAGGTAGCAGTCAGGACGTGCAATGGATACGAGAACATTCGCTTGAAAAGGGTGAGGAGAAAAAACTCTCCAGAGAAGGTCATACCATCCATTTCGATCTTCCCGAAGATCAGGCACGTCTCGTCAATCAGACATTCTATATCATCAACGAAGGGGAGAAGATGAGTTCCCTGGCAAAATCTGTGCTTCGCCCGGATGCCAAGGAATATATAAAAAAGTACATGATCGGCATCATGAAGGGAAAGACGATGATCGTGGGGTTTTACAGCCGCGGCCCCATTGGCGCCCATGCGGCCATCCCCGCCATTGAAATTTCTTCTTCGGCATACGTCCTCCACTCAGCGGAAATTCTCTATCGGAACTGTTTTGCCGATTTCGACAGGGAAGCTGCCAGGGCGGGTCTGTTTTTCACCAACGTCCACTCGGAAGGTTCCAATACATCCGAAGATGTTCCCAATGCAAGAATTTTTATGGACAGAAGCTGGATGACAACATATGCCACCTTCTGCACCTATGCGGGCAACACCCTGCTGCTCAAGAAAGGCAATCACAGATTCTGCGTGGATTACTGCACTTACTATAAAATCGAAGAAGAGCTCTCCGAACATATGTTCATCACTGGAATGACAGGTCCCGGGGGCAGGAAAACGTTCTTTGCCGGGGCGGCACCTTCCGGATGTGGCAAAACTACGACCGCGATGGTCGGTACCGATTTTATCGGAGACGACCTCGCTCAGCTCTGGATTGCAGAAGACGGCACATTAAGAGCAATCAACCCGGAAAAGGGTATTTTCGGCATTGTCGAGGATGTAAACAAAGAAGGTGACCCTTTCCTCATGGAATGCCTGCGCGGCGACGGAGCCGAGGTTATCTGGTCAAACGTTCTCATCGACGATGAAGGAACCCCTCACTGGGTCGGTCACGGAGAAGAGGTTCCACTGAAAGGTATAAATTTCCAGGGAGAATGGTACGAAGGGAAAAAAGACGACGAAGGCAATGCCATACCGATGTCCCATAAAAACTCACGGTGCACCATTGTCGCCTCGGAGATTCAAAACCATGCCACGGCAGAATCGGAGGATCCTGCAGGCGTTCCCGTCAAAGTCATCACCTATTCGGGAAGAGACAGCGACACCATGCCGCCAGTATGGGTGGCAAAAAATGCCGACGAAGGCGTCGTTATCGGCGCTTCCATCGTCTCCAAAGCGACAGCAACCGAAGTGGGAGCAACCGGAGTCCGCCGCCAGCCGTGGGCTAATGCCCCATTTATCCCGGGAGCACTTGCCGATTATATGGAAGCCCAGTTCCGTTTTTTCAATTCCATGAAGTTTTCGAGTGAAGGAAAACCAATCATGGCAGGCCTTAATTATTTCCTCACCCATGCAAACAGGGGGGGCTCGGGCCAAGGACTCCTCGGGGAGAAGAAGGATGTCCGGGTTTGGCTCGGATGGCTTGAGCTTTATGCTAACGGTGAGGTTGAAGCCATTGAATCTCCCATTGGCATGTTGCCGAAATATGAAGATCTCAAAAATTTATTCGCCAAGATCAACAAGGAGTATCCGAAATCGCTCTATGATATGCAGTTTGCTCTCTACATAGACAATATCATCAAGCGAATCGATCTCCAGACAGAAGCGTACGGAAAGGAAGAAAACATTCCGACACGACTTTTTGAGGTCTACCAGCGGCAAAAAGCGGCACTTCTAGACTTGAAAGAGAAATACGGTTCCGTGGTGTCCATCGACATCCTTGCTGCATAAACCGGTTCACCCGTTCTTCATCACCAAAAGGCCGCCGCGTAAAGGGCGGCCTTTTTTATTTTCCGTTACTCTCCTCGAAAAAGGTTTCTGTATCTTTATAGCCTTCCATCATCCTTAGTTAGGATGTGAGAATCAAAGATTCTTAAAAAATACTTAAACAGTATTTTTTATAAAGTTAGTTAAGATAGATTATACTATTTTTTTATTGATCGGTCATTTTTTAAGTCCAAACACGATATGTTTCCGGTAAATTTTTACATTACTTTTGATGATGAACGTAGACAGCCGTTCGAATTTGATCTACTCAAACAAGGAAACCACTCTTTGTGAAAAGAGCATTTCGACGTTTACAAGACCCAGGGAATCCCATGCATCATGATTTCACTACCGCCGATCTTGCAATCATCCAGGAAACGACAGACACCAATCTGCCCTGGACATGGTCGTATGTGCTTTCGGCCTTGGAAATCCCACATCGGATCATTTCCGAAAACCATATCTCCTACCTCCTCGTTCCGACAAGCCTCAAGGCACAGGCTCTTCGGGAAATTGAAGAATATCTCAATGAGGCAGAGGAATTGTCACCAGAAGGATTGATTAAAAACAACAAAGAGGAAGGCGCTACCCTTCAGCCTCCGACTCTGCTTCTCATGGGATCGCTTGTGATCATCTATGCCATCACCGGCCCCTGGAACCAGAACTCCGTCTGGTTTCAGAAAGGCGCCGGCGATTCCCAGGCAATACTGGAACATTCCCAATGGTTTCGGCTCGTCACAGCGCTAACGTTGCACGCAAACGGTCTCCATCTTCTCAACAACTGCGTCTTGGGAGGTCTTCTCCTGGATTTTTTTCTGCTTCTCGTAGGAACAGGAGTGGGACTGTTCGCACTCCTGCTTGCATCGGTGGCCGGAAACGGCATTAACGTGTTCCTTCACGGAGACAGTCATCTGTTCGTCGGTTTTTCAACCGCAATTTTCGCAGTTATCGGCATGCTTGCAATACTCAGCTACAAGAACAGAGACTCTCAACACCACTCGCGTATCTATGCGCCTTTGATGGGGGCCTTTGCGTTGTTGGCAATGTTGGGCAGCGCCGGTGAGCACACGGATCTCGGAGCTCACTTTTTTGGTTTACTCTCCGGACTGTTGACCGGGAAAATACTTGTTTTGCCGGTAGTTAAAAACCTTCGGCGATCTTTTTATGCACAGTCACTTCTCTTTTTGCTCTCCCTTTCCATTTTTGTCTTGTCCTGGCTGGTCGCTTTTGAAAGGTATTAAAAAACATTCCATTACAACAACATATTGAAACAATATAAAAATTACCTCTTCCGTTGTTCCATTATTTCTGTTACCTTGTATACTTTTACGTATCAAATTTGCAATAACTGCAATCAAGACTTACTCTAGAACGAAACCTGGAAAGAGCGCCAATTCCGGCTTTCTTACAAGAAGAGAGCAATAATATCAGCACATTTCAGGCATCACCCGATATCGACAGACGACTTCAGGAGAAGAGCTTATGCCAAATCAGAACAATGAACCGCCGTGGGGCCGCAGAAAAAAACCGCAAACCCCGGAAGAACTCGTCGCCCAGGTGATCCAAAAGATACAGGATCTTTTTTCGGAAAAGAAACCGTCCGGCCCAGGGCAGGATGCCGGTGAACATCCGGAGAAGAAGATAAATCCTTTAGGAGCCACCGGAAAAATCCTGGCAATTATTCTTGCCGGCATCATTATCCAAGGCGTCTATTCATCGGTTTACAGCCTCAATCCCACTGATGTCGGAGTCGTCCTCCGCTTCGGCAAATACAACCGTACGGTTGGTTCCGGACTTCGGTTCACCATCCCATATGTCGAACGCCTCATTAAAGTCCCGGTTATGAAAGTCCAGAAAGAGGAATTCGGCTACCGCAGTCGGATGCCTGGACAGGTCACATCCTTTGACAGACAGGGTTACGAAAAAGAATCCTTGATGTTAACGGCGGATACAAACGTCATTAAGGTGAATTGGATAGTTCAGTATAGAATCAATGACCCCAAAGACTATCTCTTTGAGGTAAAGGATGTAAAACAAGCCGTGCGGGATATTTCTGAGAGCGTAACTCGGCGAATCGTCGGGAACATGGACTTTGATTTCGTTCTCGGCAATCGCGGTATGCTTGCGTCGGATGTAAAAAAGGAAATCCAGGCTCAGCTTGACAAATTGCATGCCGGTGTGGCCATCGGAACCGTGCAGTTTCAGGATATCAATCCACCGGATCCTGTCAAACCTGCATTCAACGAAGTCAACGAAGCAGACCAAGACATGAAACGGTTGGTTAATGAAGCGGAAGAAACCTACAACAGGGAAATCCCTAAAGCCAAAGGTGAAGCCAAGAAAGTTATTGAAAATGCACAAGGATACGCCTCGGCTCGTGTCAACACGGCTAAAGGAGAGACTCAACGTTTTCTCGATATCTTGCGAGAATACAAAAAGGCTCCTGTGGTCACCCGAAAGCGCATGTATCTTGAAACCATGCAGCGTATTCTCCCATCCGTTCAATCCGTCTATGTCCTTGACAAAAATCAGCAGGGCCCGCTACCGCTTTTAAACATCACGGGTTCGAAGAGTCTGCCCCTCTCGGGAACAAAATAGAAGAGGATAAAAGAATATGAAACAGATAGTAAACTTCCTGCTGGTCGGCGTTGTCTTATTAGCCATTGTCACCGTCTACGACGGTTTCTATATCCTGGATGAAGGCACACAGGCCGTTATTACCCAATTCGGAGCCCCTGTGGGAAAACCGATAACCGATGCGGGCCTTCATTTCAAGATCCCCTTGATACAACATGTTAATCTTTTCGATAAACGGATTGAAATTTGGGACGGCGATCCCAATCAGATCACCACCAACGATAAAACGTATATTTTTCTCGACGTCACCGCCAGATGGCGCATCGCCGATGCGTTAAAATTCATGCAGGCCGTAAAGACGGTGACCAGAGGGCAATCCATGCTCGATGACATCATAGACGGCACAGTCCGGGACATGATAAACAAGAGCGATCTCATGGAGATTATCCGAAGTTCCGACTGGTCAAAAGACACCATGTCGCAGACAACGAAGAACGTCGGAACCAGTCCCGAAATGGGACG
>JBJKQT010000120.1:0-7130 GCA_046705065.1 Desulfocapsaceae bacterium | reverse complement strand
TTCCGGACGCTGCTCTCCGGCCTCATCGCCTGTCCACCACGGCTGACAGACAGGCCGTCCATGGCCTGTTGTCAGTTGCGGACGTCCCGTCCGCAACCTTTCGGGCTTTATGTGGTTCCCAGGCGGGCCTCCGCAATGCGTCCTCCATCGATAAACTTTGCCTCCTGTGTTGTATATAAGTAAGCCTGATGCGCCACAAAATATAAACATTAAACTATATCCCAAAGTAAGGAATGTTTACAGCTTACTATCCCGCATCGGCTTGTGCAGCTCACATACTTTGAAAGGAGATCGAAATGAAAAAAGTACTTATTTCCTCACTTTTGGTTGTTGGCTTGGCCGTTGGCTCGAGTGCCACAGTTTTTGCTCAGAATGGAGACAATGCTTCCAATAATGGGTCTGGAGCAGAACATTCCATGATGGGCGGTGGCAATGGTTCCGGTAGCAGCCCATCCGGCTATGGATACGGCATGGGGCCGGGAATGATGGGCGGTAATTACGGCCCCGGCGGCAACAGACCCGGCTATGGGTACGGTATGGGCCCCGGCATGATGGGGTACGGCGGCGGTTACGGTTATGGCATGGGACCAGGTACGATGGGATATGGCATGATGGGTTACGGCATGGGCCCCGGCATGATGGGGTATGGCATGGGGCCCGGCATGATGTGGAACGGGTATGGACTGATGGGCGGATACGGTATGGGCCCGGGGATGATGGGCTCTTTTTGCGGTCCGTACGGCGGCCGAGGATACGGCTCTATGTGGAATGTCTGGCAACGGCCGGAACAGATACAAAAATTTTTGGATCAGACCGTTGATCTCAGAAGAAAATTAAACGACAAGGAATTCGATTTGCGAGAGGCTCTGAGAAAACCCTCTACGACTTCTGAGACGGTGGCAAAGCTGCAAAAAGAGATTCTTGATCTTCGCAATCAGATTTCCGAGAAGGCCGCAGGTGGCGGTCGTTGATTGAAGATACCCGCATGAAGCAATAAGCAGGCAACGCAAAGACAAAAGGACGGGCAAAAAAACGGGGCAATATTACCGCAGAAAGTAACGAGAAAATTCGGAAGAGGGTTCGGTTCCCTTAGTATGATCCTGTTAAGTCGTTACTTAACGGCAGCAGGCATTGGTTCGTTCGTTCTCCCTTGCCTGCTCCACAGAGACTCTCAGCTGCGGTTTTCGTTGAGGAATGACAAATGTCCTACCCCATATAGAGCCTGATGAGGACAGCGACCAGCGACCAGGTAAAAAGTGTAGCCGGCAGCATGGCCTTGACGGCTTGCCCTGGCGTGTCGAAGTGTTCCCGCATGGCCCGAAAACCGCGCCTGATCCCGAAGTAAAGACCAATAAGCAGAAGAGTTCCCTGGATGACGGGAATCCAGTCGGGGATAAGGGCCGGGAAATGCTGCGTTGCAAGGCCGAATAGGTTCCAGTCGAGTCCCAATGGATCAGAGAGAACGTTGAGTATATAACCGTAGTTGATCATGACCGAGGGCAGGCTGAAGGCGATCCAGGCGAAGATTCCGGTGGGGATCAGCATGGAGGCTGACGCCAGGGCCAGGGTTTTTGTGGCGACCCGGTTGCCGGTCAATACCTTTGCCGTACGGGCGCCGAGCAGGAAAAGCCCAGGCAGAATCAAGAGGGCGGCACTCCAGAGGATTCCCACATAGGCGAGGAAGGCTGGAATATTGCCGCTTTCACTGACATTGGCCGCGTTCCTGATGAAGCCCCAGGGACCCAGCATGGTGATGGAAAAGGCAATGGCCACTGTGAGCATCATGATCACATTGACCATTTCGTCGTAACCTTTGAGGTTGCCTCCCGAAGCGAAGGGGCGCAGGAAGAGACCGACATTATTTTTTGGGCAGCTCTTGAAACACTCGGTGCAGACGCCGCAGTGGGTGTTGCGGTCCATGGTGCCGGGATACTGCCCCCAGGGGCAGCCCCATCCGGATTCGTTGCCCTGTACGCAACATTTTTCCTTATGTTTCCGGCAAACTTCCGGGTCCACGGCGCGCACGGCCGTCATCGAGGCCGTGGAGTAGGTCCCCAGAAATCCGCTCACCGGACAGATGTAGAGGCAGAATACTCTCCGGCGGTAGATGAGCGCCAGGCCGACGGTGACGATCAGGATCAGCAGAAAGGCTATCCCCGTGGCAATGGGTCGGGTGATCAGCATGATCCCGAAAGAGATCATGGCCATGAAGACCAGGTTCTGCAGCCACATGTTCTGCAGCTTCTTCGGCCAATCTCGCTGAAGCCCCAGAAACGAATGGCGCAGACCGCGCAGAGGACGCTCTATGGTATGCACGGCGGTGAGCGCCTTGCGGCTCAGCCATTCGGCCGGAGCCGGCAATGGGCAGACGGTACACCAGAGCCTGCCGCCCAGCGGGACGAAAATCGCCTTCAATAGGAACCACCAGAAAATCCAGACGAAGATGATGGTGATATTGTGGTTGCCCACGGGGGTGCCGCCCAGAGCGCTTAAGATGAAGAGATAAAAGATTGCGGCCATGGGCAGAAGAAGGGCAAATTGCAAACTTCGCCGTTTGATCAGCCAGGACAGCAAGCGGCTGTGAGCCAGCAGGTTGATCCCTTTTGATGCCTGTGACGGCACGATGGCACTTCCGGACCATGCCAGTAAAAGCAGGCCGGCCATCAGCCATACCGACAAGGAGAATGCCCAGTGGTAGGGTGCATCGGGGCGGACGATCAGTTCGCCGGTCATGAATGGATGAAGGCTGCCGCACACCTGTGTGCAGCGGAAGACGAACTTTCCGCTCTTGTCGGCTACGAATTCGACCGTTTGAACCTTGTCCCAGTCGTCGTGCATCTTGCCCGCATCGTCTTTCCAGCTGTATTTCTGATAGACGATCCCCTGCTGCTTGATGATCAGGTCCACGGGATAGCCGTCCAGGGAAAAACCGTGCGTCACGTCGGCGCTGGTGAGCTTCAAGACCACCGTGTCGCCTTTGTTTACGACGAGGCGCGACGGCGAATAGCCGTAACGGGCAGCGGTGACGGTGAATTCCCGATGTTGCGGTTGAGCTGCTTTCCGGCCCAGCAGCCAGGGCAGGACCAAAGCAAGAATGAAGCCGAAGATGATGGTCGACCAGATTGCCGGTCGGGAGGAAAAAAATTTCATGGTACTACGATGATTCGTTGTCGTGTTATTATTGTTCGGCAAGAAGTGACGTGACCAGGCCGGCAGCTTCTCTTGAGTTCCAATCATGATAGCCACTGGCCTTTCCGATGAGTCTTCCCTGTCTGTCGAGTAGGAAAGTGGTGGGGATGGCATGCAAACCGAATTTGCGTCCGAACTCGCCTTTAAGATCCAGCAGAATCGGGAAATCAACGGCAAATGTGTTTTTGAATGTCCGCACCGTCTCGGGGGGCTCCATCAGGTCGACGGCCAATATCTGCAACCCCTTATCCTTGAATTTCTTGAATAAATTAACAAGTGTCGGCATCTCCCGGCGGCAGTCGCCACACCAGGCGGCCCAAAAGACAACCAGGGTCAGCCGGCTGTGTTGCCGGTCACTCTGTATGATATGGCCGGAGAGGTCGGGCAAAACAATTGGGTCCATTTTTTGCCCGCTCGCGGAGGTGCTGATCTCCATGGCAGAAAAGAGTGTTGGTGAGCCCTGTCCGGCGAGAGCGGATAACGGCAGCAGAGCCGCCACAGAAAGGAGAATGACGGCAATCGGCCGTAACAGGTGGCCAATTTTCATTTTTCCCAGACCTTATTTATACAGAACACTTCCTGCCGGACCTCGGACTGCTTTGAGCTCGACGCTTGCCGTTCCCTGGGCCGGGACGGTGACCTCAGCCTTTGCCGGCCGCAGCTTTTCCTGCCAGATTTTGACGGTGTAGGTACCTGCCGGAAGCCCGGGAAGTGCCGGGAGGCCGGTGGCTTTTGCCCACGAAGGATCAGGGATCCGGAATCGGCCCTGGGCATCGGTTACGGCAGCATAGGGGTTTTTGACGACCATGATATAGGCGATCATCTCCGCGTGAATGTCGCAACGAAGCTCTACGATGCCCGGCTTGTCGAACACGACACTCTTGCTCTCTCCCGGTCCGTAACTTCCGAGGTTGAACTTTTTGGTTGCCGAGAGCGAAAAGACGTTGTGGTTTACTTTGTCATTATTGGGAAAATCCACGGTACTGCCCACCGGAACGACCAGAATGTGAGGCAGGAAGGTCAGGTTTTTCTGATCCATGACGAAGTGTCCCTTGCTGAAATCTCCCGGCGGTACGGGGCCTTTTTCCACATAAACCATGACACCAGCCGCCGACGGCAGCCCTTGCACATGGACCTGGCCTGTTATGGTTCCAGCCTGGGCGGGACGTGCAGCCAGAAGAAAAACGGTTGCCATAAGACTTAAGAGTATTGATGAGAATTTTAATGACTTCACTGTCGTATTCCTTTTTTTTGTATGAAGTTTCACTTTTACTGTGTTCACCAAGAGGCGCTGGTCATTTCGATATCCCTGTCTGCCCATCCTTTGGCCAAAGCCCAGGCTTTGAATGTCGGCCGGTAGATCAAATGGGCCTCGACCGCGGGCTCGTCGTTTGCATCGGCAAGGGAGAAATGGAAGACCTCGGTTACCGTGCTTTTGGGTGGAATTCTGGTGTCGGAGGCTACAGCGACGGCTTTCCAGAAGGGCACGTTCAGGTTGTTTTTCTCATCTCGCAGGACCCGGGCGAAGACCGTGCCGGGGAGGCCGGCGTAGTTGCCCTTATCCATCGGCCCTTTGCCTGCCCAGTCCGGAAGTTTGGGTCCGTCGATCATTTTCAATGCGGCCCCTTTTGAATCGGTTGCTTTGACCACCAGCATGATCGAGCGCATGGTTTCGCCGGTCGGTACCCAATGTCCGGCGCCGATATTGGTTACATGGACCTGAACGGTGAGCGTTTTTTCTTTGCTTTCAGCCTGAATATCCACGGAGAGGGCCGTCTTCAGCTGGGTCTCGGTGCTGCCTTCGAACAGGTGCGGCGTAATGGTGGACGGATCGCGCTTTACGCCCGCCATGCTGCGTGCCCGGCCGTCGACGATGTATTCATCGTAAGGCAGCATATCCTTGCGCCAGCTCATATGACAGGACTGGCATGTCTTGCCGCGGTCGCCACTGTCCTTCGGCAGATTGTTCTGCCAAAGCCGCCATTCCTGATAGGTGGTCTGGACCGGCAGGTCGGTGTCTTTCGTCAGTCCGAAACCCTGCCATTGGGCCTTGGTATAGACCTTGTCGTGATCCCATGGCTTTCTGTCGGCCGTGGTTTCGAAGTGACCGTGGCAGGGGGCGCAGAAGACGCTTTTTTCCTGGACCGAGGCATAGGAAGCCGCCATGAATTGATTGACCACATCGTCGTACGGGCCGAAGACCAGGATGGAGTTGCCACGGGGTGGCCGCGACCTTCGAAACAGCGGTTTCATCCTGCCGGGAGACGTGTCGTCTTTGATGACTTTGTCGATTTTATGGCAATAATCGCAGCTGACACCGTCCCATTCGGTTTGCCGGGTACGCAGAATCTCATTCAGGTCCTTGCCGGCCCAAGCGCTCACAGCCGCGGACGGTGCATGGCATACGGCACACTTTCCTGTTTCAGCAGGTCGATCCAGCTTGAATCCAGGATCCGCGGAAACTCCCAGCATGGAAGAGCCGTCATACATCTGAACGACCAGCGGGTTGGAGGTGGTATGGGCCATCTTCGACTGGTCCCAGTAACGTGCCAGGGTATTGTGGCATTGGGCGCATTGCTGCGGGGATATGAACCGGTAGTTCGGGTTGTCTTCCAGAGGGACGGGGTAGAGATTGATGGGTCCCAGTTCAGGATCGGCGGGGAATTGATAGCCGTTGTTGAACCAGTTTTCCTTTCCTGCAGTGACAATAAGCGACGAATCCGGGTGCGGCGCGAACAACGTATACCGGCCATGACTGTCCGTCAGAGTAAAATTCTTGCTGCCGCGAATTCGTACCCGGGCGCCTCCCACCGGACCGTACCCGGAGATCACCGATCCATGAAGCTGCAATCCGGGAGCCGGATCCGGCTGCGGGGATGCAGCAAAAACGGGGATGAATCCCAAGAGGAGGACAAGTAAAACGCCAGACGCCGCCCTGCAGAGGTTCCGTACCATCGAAGATGCTCCTTCTCGTTGAATTTCAGGCTCTGACCCGAAGGACACCCTTCATCTTTTCATGGAGTTTGCCGCAGATGGCATTGCAGGTAAAGGCAAAATTTCCAACGCGGTCTGCGACGAATTTGACGATGACGGGTTTACCCGGTTGTATTCCATCGTTGACGAATATGCCATAGCCTTTCATGCTGAAGCCATGGACGACATCGCTGCTCGTGAGCTGAAGAATGACGGTATCCCCTTTTTTGACGGTGATGACGGCAGGCGTTTCGGGTTTGTGCGTCAGCTGGTTGACCAGGCGCTGCCAAGCGGAAACAGGACCGACGCTCCATCCTTCATCGGCCGATCCGCTCAGGATGAAAAACCTGCCGTGGGCCGGTGCAAGCCTTTCTATCCGGTAGTGATCATATCCCCGGACGGCCAAAGGAAAACCGATCAGAATAACAACAATCACAAGAAAAAGGAGGTGATCTCTGGTTATGTACTGCATGGTCGAAAACCTGATGTGTCAGTCGAACGTACTGAAGAAAAAACCTCTGCCGGGACAGCCCGGCAGAAGCCCGGTGACTTCGGGCCTTTTAACGTCCTGCCCGGGACTTTCTACTGCAGCCGCCCTTGCAATGAGCAGTCCGCGGCAATATGAAACGTTTCATAGCCAGACCTCCATTTTTAAAGTTTATTCTAAAGATGCAGTCGTGTGAAGAAAAAATCTTGCTTACCTTAATTCAACACCTTGATCCGCCCGGTCAATTTGTCGACTCCAATGACTTGGACCGTTTCGCCATTTTTTCCGATCAGATCTACTTCGTAGTAGGGCCCCGCGTCGTTGGGTGTTGCGACCGCCAGTTGCGGATTGACCGGCTTGATGTACCGAGTGACGATATCCTTGGCCTGATCGGGGCTGATGGATTGGCGTTGGGCTATCTGCTGCTGTTGCGCTTGATTTCGCTGTTGGGGAACATAGTCAGCTCCCCCCTGGGAGCCCC
>JBJKQT010000119.1:0-9302 GCA_046705065.1 Desulfocapsaceae bacterium | reverse complement strand
TCAAACGATACAAGAATTTCATCAACGGACTTGCGCCATTTGGGCGGACGCAGCTCAACTCCCGGCTTTTTGTAACCGACAGCCAGCAGAAGCGGTATCCAGAAATTATCAGGTATATTGAATGCCTTGCGTACAGCCTCATGATCGAAGCCGTCCATGGGGTGGGTTTCCAAGCCGAGACTCGTTGCAGCATACATAACACTCATGGCGAAAAAACCGGTGTTTTTTGCTGCAAAAGCTAGATTTGCGTCATGATTCCAGTTGTAGAGCGATTTGGCGGCATTTAAAAACCAGTCGCGCTGCTCCGGCTGCATGGCCCCCGCTTTGACCATCTCCTGCCAGTTTCTCTCAACTGTGGGATGACCCTCCTGCCAACCGTTTTTATCTGCTAGAAAAATAAGGACGACCGGAGCTTCCGCGACTTTAGGTTGCTCCCAGGCGAGAGACTTGAGTTTTTCTTTTTTCTCCCGGTCCCGAAGTACGATGAGGTTCCAGGGCTGAAGATTAAAGCTTGAAGGGGCTTTCGTCGCTGTATCAAGCACTTGACGCAGAAGATCTTCTGGTACGTCATTTTCCGGATCGAAAAAATTGATCGCCCGTCGTTTTTCAGTTATCTCTTTGAAGTTCATATCTTATCCTTTATGATAGGTTCATGTTTGAAGGAAAAAAGTTTTTTTTCGAAGTTTGGTCATTTTTTTCTCTCTTGGAAGAGAGGCGAGTAGAATTTGACGTCGAATCGTTTAATGTCAAACTATGCATGCATTTTTGTTTGTCAAGATGATCTGAAAAGTGTGGGATTCCAGCCTCGATTATGCCCGCATTTTTAAATTTTCTAATGTCTTCGGACGATAGAGCCGATGATAAGTATACGGGAGAATCCCCTTGGGCAAAAAGAAATACGATCAATCGGTCTACTTTTGCCTGCTTATGGGGAAGGAACAGCGAGTGTCTATGCTTAACTTCCGGCTGCCGTTTGCGGTATTCTGCAAAAAGAAGAGGAGGGTGATCAGTCTATGCGTAAGAGGTCGTTTAGGTCGGACAACGAAGAAATGTATCAATTTTTCGAAAACGATGAAACGGTATTAGGTTGTTCCCTTTCAGGTCGATAAATGATATTTTGCAAGGTTTGCGGCGGAGCACTGAATCTTTTTGAAACCCATGACGAGGAGATATGCTATTCCTGCCTGAAAAAAGGAATAAAACAGGAAAAAGCCTCCCATGTCCGGGAGACGGATGAAAAAGACCAAGACCCCTTTTCCGGTGCAGTTTTGGGGCGAGAGGAAGGGAAGTTCGTTTTACGATCCCAAGAAGGTTGGGTCCTTTGGAGTGCCCCGGACAATGAGTCGTACGGCTTGGAAGAAATACTCACCAAGGCTAGGAGAATATGTGAAATACGGAAGAAGCGTCGGAAATAACGAAAACATGCAGGCTTATCGAAGGAGCAAAGGTGACGGTACGATCCGCTTTTTGAAGGAAAAGGTGGATACTTTATGACGATCACCATATCGGTGGGTTCAGGCAAAGGCGGGACTGGTAAAAGCATGGTCGTCGCCAATCTGGGGCTCCTTTTGGCAAAGACCGGCAGAAGGGTCTGCGTCGTGGACTTGGATTTAGGAGGGGCCGATATCCATATTCTTTACGGAGTCTTCGAGCCTGAAGTTCGTCTTACCGATTTTTTGAACAGAAAGGTTGACTCGCTGGCGGACACAATGCAGAGTCTTCTTGGTTCCTTCGGCGATTTGCGAATCATTGCCGGTAGCGGTGACACCCTGCGAACTGCCAATATGACTTTTCAGGAGAAACAGCGTCTTCTCCGCGCCCTCTCGACATTGGATATGGACGTTCTTCTTCTTGATGTCGGTGCCGGGGCAGGATACCATGCTCTTGATTTTTTCATGTTCTCGGACGTGCAGATTTGCGTGACGAACCCTGAGCCCACTGCTGTTCTCGACTTTTATAATTTTTTGCAACTTGCGACAATCCGCAAGGCATTGGGCAGCTTTTTATCCCAGGGGGAAGTGGGAAAAACACTCAAAGACAGACATTTTCAGACCCTTGCCGAAGTTTTCGCATTGGCCGAAGAGATCAGGCCCGGGTCAAGGGAACAAACCCAAAAAGCCCTGGAAAGCTTCAATCCGTTGCTCATAACCAATTTAGCGGGTTCCAGTGCCAAGATCAACCAGCTGAAGCTGCAACGCCTGGCTTCAAAATACCTCGGAATTTCCATTCCCAATCTTGGTGAAATCCCGTATGATCCCACCGTCCAGGAGGCCTTGCGGGCCTATCTTCCTGTCTGCGAATACTCTCCGAAATCTCCGGCGGCCCTGGCGCTCACAGCCATCGGCAATAAACTGGAGAAGGTCATCGACCTGTTTATCAGCAAACGCCAAAAGCAATAAACAGCATAATTAAACCTGGAAATCGGTCTTCGAAAGCAAGGCCCTCCTTGGATTGCAAGGATGAATCGCGGGTTCGAATAAGACGAATGTATTTCTTTCCGCCGATTTTTCCTCCGTCCATCGTATAATTTTTCCGTTTGCAGCATTTTTAGGTATACTATTTTTAGATCAGGAATCTCTTGGCACATTGCGCCAGAGAGAGATGATAATTTGCGCGGACGGTTTTATGCCCATAAAAAGGATAAGAAAATTACGAAATAGATCGCTAATCCGTATTGTTCTGCCCGCTCTCTGCACACTTTTGCTCTTTGTCACCGCCATCTTTTTCATTCTGCTGCCTCAACTTGAGGAGAGTTTCCTCAACAGGAAGAAGGAGATGATACGGGAGCTGACCCAAACCGTCTGGAGTCTGTTGGATTCGTATCATGAACGGGAACTTTCCGGTGAGCTGACTCGTTCCGATGCCCAGCAGCGAGCCATCCTGCGCATCGGCAAACTTCGTTACGGTCCGGAAAAAAAAGATTATTTCTGGATCAACGATATGACGCCCCGGGTGATAATGCATCCCTACCGCTCTGATTTGGTGGGCCAGGATGTCTCCGATTTCAAGGATTCCCATGGTAAGCGACTTTTTACAGAATTTGTCAAGGTCGTACAAAGACAAGGAGAGGGCTACGTTCATTACATGTGGCAGTGGAAGGACGATCCCGTAAAAATTGTACCTAAGATTTCGTATATCAAAGAGTTTAAACCATGGGGATGGATCGTCGGCACCGGAATATATATTAATGATGTTCATGCCGAACTGGCTGCGATTCGCAATAAACTTACGGCAATTTCAATAGGCATTCTCTTGCTTGTTTCACTTCTTGCTCTTTACTCGATCCGTCAGAATCTCGTAGCCGATAAGGAGAGGACCCGCATCTTTTTGGAGCGCGAAGTTCTCATGAAATCCCTTGAGGAAAGTAAAGAGAGGTTCCGCAACCTGCTTGAGACGACCAGCGACTGGATCTGGGAAACCGACCGGGCGGGGATGTATACCTATTCGAGTCCGCAGGTGAAAAACCTGCTCGGATATGAGCCGGAAGAGGTGTTGAATACATCGTTGGTGGACTTATCTGTGACCGAGGGAGCGACAACAGCACGTGCTTCCTATTCGAAATTGTTGGCGGCCCAAAAACCCTTTACAGGCTATGAAATAATCTGCCGCACCAAAGCCGGTCAGAGAGTTGTTCTGGAAAACAATGCCGTGCCTATTTTCAACGGTCAGCAGCAGCTGATCGGGTACCGTGGAGTCGCCCGTGATATCACAGAGAGAAAACTTGCCATGGAGGCGCTCCAAAAGAGCCGTGACGACCTGCATGCCAGTCTGGAGGAAACGGTCACCTCCCTTGCCTCCACAGCGGAAAAACGCGATCCTTATACGGCCGGGCACCAGCAACGGGTCGATCGCCTGGCTTGTGCCATTGGACGGGAGTTGGGGTTATCCGAGCGACAAATCGAAGGACTTCACATTGCCGCGCTTTTACATGATATCGGCAAGATTACGCTTCCATCGGAATACCTTGCCAAACCCGCTAAACTGTCCATTGAAGAGAAGGCCATCATTAAATGTCACACGGAAGTCGGTTTTGAAATACTGAAAAATATTCATTTTCCATGGCCGATTGCCGAAATAGTCTATCAGCATCATGAGCACCTGGACGGATCAGGATATCCTCGGGGATTAAAAGATAAGGATATCTATCTGGAGGCAAAAATTCTTGCTGTAGCCGACGTTGTGGAGGCAATGTCGTCCCATAGGCCTTATCGTCCCTCGCTTGGTATTGTTAAAGCCCTGGATGAAATCCGCAACGGCCGAGGGACGCTCTATCATGCCCCGAGCGTGGATGCTTGCCTCCAGCTTGTTGCGGAAAAAAAGATAGAACTTTCTGCCGATGATTGGTGTCCTGTCTTTCTCTAGCCATTATATTCAATAGAAAACATCTGAATTCGATGGGTTGGATGCAATGATCGATGGTGGAAAAATGTTGCGGTATTGGCCTGGAGAAAGTATCTATCAAGTTAGGATAACAGCAGGAACTCGGCATGTTACGCAAACTTTTCAACTCAAGGAGATCTCGATGGGAAGTAGAACGGTGAGGAAAATATCATTATTTGTGTTTATGTTGCTGTTA
Organism: Desulfocapsaceae bacterium; assembly: GCA_046705065.1. Classification (GTDB taxonomy): domain Bacteria; phylum Desulfobacterota; class Desulfobulbia; order Desulfobulbales; family Desulfocapsaceae; genus CAWGGS01. The sequence continues at coordinate 4,726 of JBJKQT010000119.1, read as the reverse complement.
AGCATCGCATTTTCAACCGGCGCTGCCGTTATCTCATTTGCGGCGGAAAATCAGAGCCTACAATCTTCACCTGAATTTGATTGCAGCGATAGTAATCTTATCACCCTCGGTTATAAATATGGGTCCGGTACTAATCCTTACTCACTTCAGGGGAAATGCATTAAGCTGCATAACGTTCGGGCCATGCAATATTTCGGCAAAGATAGGGCCTTGGCGTCGTGGAGCTATCGCGGGCAGCATGGGGTCGTCTATCTCGAGACCAGAAACCATCAGGAGCTCCTTGGAGACAGCCGTGTCGCACACGGGATGTGTGTTGGGGTGTATACCTATAAATCGGTTCTCGACAGCCCTACCCAGGTTCCCCGTATTATTGTTTCGGAATGATAAATGAGAGGTAATTGAAGCGCCCCTGGCCGAAAATCGGTACGAAGCTTATTCCCCGGATGTGTTTTTAGCTTTTTTTGTACTTCTCCATATCCTTTTTGAACTTCGCTTCTATGGCCGCAAGTTTATCCTTTTGCTTTTTCGCAATCTCGGCTTGAATATCGGCGACCTTCTTTTCTGCCTTCATCTTTTCAGCCTGAAATTTTTCAATTTCCTTGGCAAGGCCTTTCTCCTTCGGTGAGGTCTTCGGGAGTTTTTCTATTTCCAGATGGTTTGCCACGGAAAGCTTGATGGAAAAAGGATCTTCCAGGGTGTCGATAATGCCCAGTTTGGCCAGCCTGCGGCAGGCTGAATGTCCAGCTTCATCGGACATTCCCAGCATGGAACAGACATCTTCGATTTTGGGCGGCGTACCGGCTTTGTGCAAAAAGATTCTGACAGCGGCAACGATGAGGTGAGCTTCGGTGTAAGCGTCCATATCTTAAAAATCTTTTTTTACTCCCCACTTGAGAAAGTTTATGCTGAGAAGTTTTTTCACAAGACCCACCAAGATTCCGCCTGAAGCCGGTTCAGATTTTTTTTGCATTTTCTTCTCTGCCTCCAATTTTTTTTCATCTTTCTCCATGAGTACCCTCAATATCCCGTAATTGTCATAAAAAACAGATTGCTATTCGCTGTAATTTTCAGTTCGAGCGGGAAGTAGGTAAGGCTTTACTCCATTGTATGTAGCAGAATTTACGTGTGATGAGAAGAAAAAACAGATCCGATGACCATGATATCATCACCTTTTTAAACCCACGTACCGAGCGTGCCTTCATGCACTGGAATTTATGGGGTTGTTTGGCAAAGCGCCAACTCCGATTTGACGGAAAAAGGAGTGGGCGTTACCTTTTATGGTTAGAAGGGGAATTACTATGAAATCGCGTTCTTTATCCATGACAAGGATTGTCTGGTTTTCGGTTCCATGCATCATCGTCGCCATAATTTGCCTGTCGATGATTGCGGAGTGGTTGCAGGATTGGCTCTGGATGGGACAGTTGGGCTACGTTCAGGTTTTCTGGCGGATACTTTTACTAAAATTGCTATTGGCTTCATCTGCTTTTGTTATCGCTTTCTCCGTCATGTGGCTGAATTTTCGTCTGGCTTTGACCTCCGTGTTTCACAGGCATTCTCCTGCTGAAGAGGGAACTCTGATTCTGTATACGAGACAGGGTATCGGATTTTCGGCCGCCTGGTCGAAAACCGGAGTGCTCGTTCTTGCAGCTGTCGTCGGATTGATTTTTGCTGCAATCTTCTTTGCCCAATGGGATCTCTATATGCGGTTTCATTGGGGCGGGTCGTTTGGTGAGACTGAGCCGATCTTTGGGCGGGATATCGGTTTCTACATTTTCAAGCTTCCGTTTTACGAGCTCTTGCGCAACAGTTTGTTGGGACTTACGGTTCTTACCCTTGCCCTGGTTGCGTTCACTTACGTGCAATTCGGTGTTATCGGTCCCGAGCATTTTCTAACCGGCCCCACGGATAAAAAAGTTGCCGGACACTTCCTGTTTCTTCTGATCTCTCTTGCGGTAATCGTCGGATGGGGGTGCTATCTCGACCGTTACGGACTTCTCTATTCCACCAGAGGGGTTGTCTACGGTGTCGGTTATACGTCATATCATATCGAACGCATCGGCCTTTGGGTGATGCTCGCGGCTTCAGGTATATTTGCGATCATGCTGGCGCTTGCATTTATCTTCCGCCGCTTCACCTTAAGCCTGACAATTATCGGAGGGTATCTCTTCCTCTACTTTTTTGTGCTCGTTTTGCTTCCCGGCCTAGTTCAGAAGTTTATCGTCGAGCCCAACGAGCTTCAGCGGGAGGCGCCCTTTCTGAAAAACAACATCGATTTTACCCGCAAAGCCTTTCAGTTGGACAAGATTCAGGAAAAAGCGTACCCGGCTTTAAACGATCTGAGTTCTGAAGCAATCAAAGATAACCGGGTCACCATCGACAATATCCGCCTGTGGGATTGGCGCCCGATCCTGCAAACGTACAGGCAAACGCAGGAGATTCGTCTCTATTATCAGTTTTACTCGGTGGATGTGGACCGCTATCACCTTGAAGACGGTTATCACCAGGTGATGCTGTCGGCACGCGAGCTTGCGAATCACCTGCCTGAGAAGGCTCGGACATGGGTGAACAGCACGTTGCAGTTCACCCATGGGTATGGCATGGTGATGAGCTTTGTGTCCCGACAAGAGGAGGGCGGGCTCCCCGTCTATCTATTAAAAGACATTCCGCCGACATCCGATTACGGGATGAAGATCGACCAGCCGGCCATCTATTACGGAGAAAAGACTCGCGGCTACAGGATCGTTTCCACACGGGTCAAGGAATTCGATTATCCAAAAGGCAACGATAATGTTTACACGCGGTATAACGGCAAAGGCGGAATCCCCCTGGATAGCTTCTGGCGGAGGCTGCTTTTTACGTGGACGCAGTCAGACATCAACATTCTGTTCACCACCTATCTTACGCCGGAAAGCCGCATCCAGATCTATAGAAACGTACGCGAGCGTGTCGGTAAGATCGCCCCGTTTCTGACCTTTGATCACGACCCGTATCTTGTGCTGGCCAAAGGAAAATTGTACTGGATTCAGGATGCTTACACCCAGACGGATCGTTTCCCATACTCCCAGCCCGCCGAGACGTCGCTCGGGGAGTTGAACTATATCCGCAATTCGGTGAAAATCGTCGTCGATGTATATAACGGAACCGTTGACTTTTATATCATGGATCCCGGTGATCCCATCCTAAAAGCGTATCTCCGAGCCTTTCCCGCAATGTTCAAGGACCTCTCCCGGATGCCCGAAGATCTGAAATCCCATCTGCGCTATCCCAGGGATTTATTTGCTGTAACCGCCCACACCTATATGAACTATCATATGACCGATCCGCAGGTATTTTATAACCAGGAAGACCTCTGGGCCATGCCTCGGGAAAAATACGCCGGGGAAGAGGTGCAGTTCGAGCCCTATTACATTCTCATGCGTCTTCCCGGTTCCAAGCAGATCCAGTACCTGTTGATGACGCCGTTTACTCCCCAGGGCAGGGACAATATGATCGCCTGGATGGGGGCAAAATGCGATTTTCCTGCATACGGGCGGATCATTGTTTATCAGCTGCCCAAGGAACGGCTTACCTTCGGTCCCATTCAGGTCGAGGCGATGATCGATCAGAATGCCGTTATTTCCGAACAATTATCCCTCTGGGATCAGCGGGGATCAAGGGTGATCCGCGGAAATCTGGTGGTGATCCCCATCGATAGTTCGATTCTTTATGTCGAGCCGGTCTATCTCTTGGCCGAAGGAGTCAATATTCCCCAGTTGGTTCGTGTTATCGTCGTGTCTGGGAAAAAGGTTGTCATGGCTCCGACCTTGGATCAGGCCGTAAAAGCGATTTTCGGCGTCGCTGAGCAAGGGGAAAAAATACCTGTCGCCTCGCCGCAGGTCGAAGCCGATATCCTGAATCGCGCAAGGCAGGGGCTTGAGGACGCGCAAAAAGCATTGCGTCTGGGCAGATGGGATGAGTTCGGGAAATCCATGCAGAAGCTGCAGGAAATTTTGACCCCGGAAGAAAAGAAAGCAGAGAAAAAATCTCCAACTCCATCCATCAATGAGTAGCGCCATTTCGGGCCAATACCTTTGAGGATAGCCGCTTAAGCCTTTTGGGTTTCTTTTCGGTGAGGAAATACTTATTCTCTATGACTGTGATTGTTTGCCCATTTTGGGAAATGATATTTCAGGAAAAGGGAGCTTTTGTGAGATGGCTTTGAAAAATTTTTGTTCTCTTGGCTCCGGCGGTTGAGCACCGAAAAAGACGGGTGGCGGGGACCAGCCCGAAACTGCAATTTTGGTGAGAGAGTCTAGAAACCAGCTCGAACCGGACGCATTTACTCCGGAAGAGTTGAACCGGATTCGAGAAACAATCAAAGAAAAATATAGACCGGTTTCTCTTTCGGCAACCGGGTATTTCAAATATCCTGTGGGCAGAGAAGGAGCCGAGGCCTTAGGGTATGAAGACGGGATTCTCCAGACGATCCCGGATGATATCCTCTCATCTTTTTGCGGTGTCGGAAATCCCTTTGCCATCGAGCCGATCAGCGACGGTTGCGTCGTGTTGGATGTCGGCTGTGGGGCAGGGGTTGATCTTTATGTAGCTTCCCGCTTGATGGGGCCTGAAGGCCGGGCTTATGGAGTGGATCTGACGGAAGAAATGGTGCAACGGGCGCAAAGGAATATGGGAAAGCTTGGAGCCGTCAATGTCGAAGTCCACCTCGTCAACTCGGAGCAGCTGCCCT
>JBJKQT010000118.1:0-55925 GCA_046705065.1 Desulfocapsaceae bacterium | reverse complement strand
AATGGCCTCGGAATATGATGATGAAGTCCGCATATAACAAATAGAAGGGTAAAAGACATTAAACACATTCATTTAGACAACATTTTCTAATGTACGAATTTATGGATACATATATATTCTGTATCTGGTCACTGAGTGATGGCAAATCGAGCCATTCGGGGGCTGCTGGATGCACTTGTATCCGGCCGGGATGCTTCTTGAAGAAATCTTCAGACGCACCCTATGGACGCCGACGACGACCAAACGGTCCCCATGACCACCATCGCCCGCCCGTCACCCGGCCAACGACTGCATAGGGTTTCTTCCAGCTTGGTCATTATCTCGGCGTTTGTTGGTTCTTTCATTTATAGCTCTTTTTCTATTTACAGGTGGCGGTTATTTGATCATTGGTAAGCCCCATGGCGGGTATCAGAGGGGGAAAGGGAATATTAGATGTTTTGGATATACCTTCTTGAATTCGAAATTTGGATGGTTAGAATCACCTCATATCGGTTGGTGCTGTGCCTTTGGTAGGAATGTCTCGGTCGATGGCGTGTCGATCGAGACATTTTTATTTGAGGCACGATGACTTTACATTTTTCTCTTTGAGATATTTTTACCTCTATCCGCCCTCGCTTTTTGATCTAGAATTTTTTCAACATCTCCTCCTTGTTCTCTTATCGCTCTTACTTCCTCAAGCAGAGTTGTTATTTGAGGGAAAATGCAGAGTTCGAAGGCGAGTCAAATGAGCAAAATACTGATAAATCAATCGAACAGAAGTCCGATCAAAAGCGCCCGAGAAGAAACGGCAAGGATAAGAAAGATAACTAAATAGTCACCTCCCGTTTCAATTTGCCATAGTAAAAAAGGCCATTTATTATATTTTCAATGGTCTTTTTTTCGTAGATAGGTTTTCCTTAAGATCAATTTTGCTAATTTTAAGTTATGTGATAAGATTGACTATAATGGGAATGGTTATTAAATATTCATGTTGACATGGACGATAATATATATTAACGAACCTGTCTTAAAGAGGACAAAAATGAATAACCATTCACAATAAGGAGGTTAGCTATGGCACTGCCAATTGCAGCAACCCCCGTGCTTAATGGTGAAGCAGCAAAGAAATTCTTCGCCAAAATAGATTCAGACCTTCAAAAAACCACACAGCTTGTCGACACACCAAAATTAGATAAGGCACAAAAACTCATCAAAGAATATGCCAGAAAAAGGAGACAGAAATAGTCTTTGCGTTGATGAGTGGGAGTTGCGAAAATTCGACAATCAAATAGATAGGGAATTCCTTGAACAATTTGATTGTGGGAAGCAAGATTTGAACGAGTATTTCAAGCACGACGCGTTGCTTAACAAAGAACATTTGATTGGACAAGTTTATTGCTTGTCATTTAAGGCCACTGAGGAAGATAAAGTCCCAGTGGCCTTAATTGATTTTAGCAACGATTCAGTACGCAAAAAGTCATCAAATCAAACTCCTGGTTATGATGGCATAGAATTTCAACTTGATGATGCAAAAAGATACCCAACCTTGCCGGCAGTCAAAATAACCAGGCTTGGTGTTATGAAAGAACTTCAGGGGATTGATATAGGGACAAAACTTCTCAATCTTGTAAAAAAGCTATTTGTTACAGAAAATCGAACAGGGTGTAGATTTTTGACGGTTGACGCTTACAATGAAGATATTGTTATCGATTTTTATAAGAAAAATCATTTTGATTTCTTTTATGACAAAGACTCAAAAAAGAAAACGCGTGCCATGTACTTCGACCTAAAGAGATTGGCTGGCCTTTAGAATATAAAAAATCAACGAAAAAACTGGTATAGTTTAACAAGCCCCGACTAGTAGCCCCTAGTCGGGGCTTTGTTATTTGGCTACATGGGTTTAAAGGGAAGATTTCTTTCTTCAGAGACGGGGAAGCAGATTGCTATTAGATAAATATCAAAGATGTGTAGTTATGTGGGTAGAGATAAAATATCCTTATAACATATTGAATTTATGAGGCCAATGGCGGAGGGTGGGGGATTCGAACCCCCAGGGGCTATTCACCCGGCAGCTTTCGAGGCTGCTGCATTACCATTATGCTAACCCTCCGCATACTATGGCCTGCCAAGAATAAACTAAAAAAGAAAAAAATCGAATGAAAAATTAATATTTCATGTTTCCAACCTGGCTTATCTGATGCGTAATCCAATCAGATGAGATTGAAGGCAAGAAGCACGCCGGCCACAACTGCCAATCCAACCCGGTAGTAGCCGAAAATCGCCAGGCCGTGACGATTGAGGTAGGACACCATCCATTTCACGGACAACACGGCTGCGACAAAGGCGAAGAAGACGCCGATCGCCAAGGCATGCGGATCGAAGGTCTGCATCATGATGTGACCGTGCTTCAAGCCGTCGTAGCCCGTGGCCGCTCCCAGAGTGACAACGCCGAGCAGGAAACTGTATTCCACGGCTGCAGGCAGGCTCAAGCCCACCAGGACGCCTCCGACAATGGTAACCAGGCTTCGGCTTACCCCGGGCCACATGGCGATGCATTGGGCAAAGCCGATGATGAGTGCCATTTTCCAGCTCAGATCGTCGAGACCACCTGCTGAACGTAGCCGATGGCTGCCGGCTTTTCGCTTGGCGCTCACAACAAGGATGGCCAAACCTCCCACAAGCCAGGCTGCCACCACAGGCCAGGGCCCGAAAAGATAGGCCTTGATGGCTTTGTTGAACAGCAGCCCGATGACGGCCGCCGGCAGAAAGCCTGCGACAATGTTGATCAGCAGGCGGCGTCCTTCCGGATCACGCCCCGCAAGGCCTCTGAACATCTGCAGCACACGTTGAAAGTACAGACCGAGAACGGCGACGATCGCTCCAGCCTGAATACATATGGTGTACGCGTCCGCCGCCTCTTTTTCCCGTTCTTGCCGGCTTGCGGACAATGCCGGATCTTCACCGATTTTCATGATTCTTTCGGCAAGGAGAAGATGTCCGGTGGAGCTCACCGGCAGATATTCCGTCAGACCCTCGACGATTCCTAAAATTACGGCCTGGCCGGAGGTCATCTCCTGTTTGGCGGTCTTTCCCGCGGCCTGACCTGCATGAGCCGCTTGACCGAGAAAAAGACAGGACAGGATCAGAAGACTGATCGTCAGATTTTTTTTGAATGACATGGAAGGTCTCTTAAAAAAATTAGAATTCTTTTTGAAGACGAGTAAATGACCCGGGTTTATTAAATAAAGGCCATCTTGAAAAATTGCCCTTTCGTCCAACTTCGGCGTTGCGCGAGAAAATTTTATCCTCGGAATATTAGGTATATGCCTCCGGAAAATTCTCTCACTCGCCTTGAATTTGAACGAAAAATCGAATTTTTCAAGGTAGCCTAGAGAACCCGGCAGAGAGGTACGGAGCCTCTTATATTGCAAAAAAAAGAATTTTTCAAGCAAGTCGAAATGACGCCGGTTACTATTTGTTTCCCACGGCCCGGTCCAGATTGGCAAGAGCGACCATATACCCGTACAGAGCGCGGTAGTAATTGACCTCCGCCGTGCTTAAAAATGTCCTTGAGTCGAGTACTTCCGTCGATGTCGTAACCTGATTGCGGTACTGAAGATTCGTGATTCTGGCATTTTCCTTTGCCTGTTTCAAACCTTCACGGGCCGTGCCGATGTTGTTTGCGGCCACATTCAAATCGAGGAAGGCGCTTTTGGTTTCCAGCCTGATCTGGTCTTCGATTCCTTTGATTTTCTCTTTGAGCGCCATCTTGGCAAGCGTCTGTTTTTCAACGTCCGCTCCGGTCTTGCCCCACTGGAAAAAGTCCCACTTGGCCGTTACCATGACCGCGGTATTGTGGTCATTGGAGTAGTCATTGGTGGTGGCTCCGAAGTCATTGCCGTTTTGTTCGTATTCACCCGAAAGAGCGACTTCCGGATAGTAGGCGCTTTTGGCAAGCCGTATGGCCTGATCGAGATTGTCCAGACCAAGGCGATAGCTTATCAGAATCGGGCGGTTTTTTATGGCTTTCTCGGTAAGAGAGGCAAGATCGAAACTCTCGGGGGTTATTGTGTCGATGTCTTCAAGTGTTTTGTCAGAGTTGGTATCGTTGCCGATGACCGTAAAGAGTTGAGCCAGGGCTATTTTCGCATTGGCATGGGCCTGCTCATTTTCCTGGATGGCATTTGCCAGAGCGACCTTGGATTTCAAAAGATCGTTATGGGGGATGATACCGTGCCGGAAAAAGCCTTCTGCATCCTTTTCATGGGCGGTCAGGGCTGCAACCGTATCGCCTGAGACCTTTTCCATTTTCTGGGCAAGAAGTGCGCCGAACCATGACGATTTCACCAACTGACTCACATCGAGCAAAGTTCGCTGCCTGTCCAAGTCTTTGATTTGGGCAGATATCCTGGCCATCTGATAGCGGCTGGTAATGGCAAAACCGGTGAATAGAGGCTGGGTGAGCGTCACATCCCAATGATGGGCATTCCGGTCTCCTACCTGCATTGCCGTACCCGCAATTCGCTGAAACGGCGCTTCCTGCAAATTGGTATAGCTGTAGTGGGCAGATGCTTTGAAAAAGAAGTCGGACCGGGCGATTCGCACCCCTGCTACTGCGCTGTTATACGATTTGCCTGCCTCCAGAAGAGAGGGATTATGGCTGAAAGCAGTCTGCAAAGCCTCGGAGAGCGTAAAGAGTTGTTCCGGTCCTTTCTCCTGAGCCACGCAAGGCAGGGGGAGAAGGAGAATAAAAAACAAGGCGTAGATGATTCGTGGCATTATGGTCTCCTGAAGTGACTGATTGTCAAACCCGGCAAGATCGGCAGGCATTCGAAATCATGACAGTGTCTTTCTAAAGCGTGATGCGGCAATGGTAAGAAATGAGACGGACAGCGCCGTTTGGGCAAGAATCGCAGGCCACAAGACCCGTATGCCGACGCTTTTCATCACAATTCCCCTTAAAATTATCAGATACCAGCGCATCGGGTTCAGCCAGGTGGCATACTGCACCGATACCGGCATATTGGTTATCGGAAACATGAACCCGCTCAACATAACACAAGGCATCAAGATGAGAAAGCTTGTAAGCAGGGCCTGCTGCTGGGTTGAGGCGCTGACGCTGATGATGAGGGCAATGCCCATGTTGCCGCAGAGATAGAGGCCGGAGAGGATGTAGAGCAGGAGGATACTGCCCTTGACATGAACTCCGAATATAATATACGCCACGCCCAACATGATGGTCATGGAGATATAGCCGGTGATCATATAGGGGATGGTCTTGCCGAGAATGAACTCGAAGCTTCTGATCGGAGTCACCATCACCTGTTCGATGGTGCCTATCTCTTTTTCTCTGACGATGCCGATACTGGTGAGCAGCATGCTGAAGATCAGCAGCATGGTGGCGATAAGCGAGGGAACATAATAATACTTGCTTTCCTGATTGGGATTGAACCAGGCGCGGGTCACCGTGTCGACCTGAATAGGAGAGGTGGTTATCCCTTTTCTTCCCAGGCGCCTGTCGCGTTGAATATCGGAAAACCCATTGACGATGTTGCTTGCATAGCCTTGCGCTATGGCGGTGGAGTTGCTGTCGGTACCGTCGGTGATCAGTTGGACATGTGCGGTGCGCTCGGAGAGGATATCTTGCTCGAAGCCCGCAGGGATGTTGAGCACGACCCGCACGTCGCCTTGGTCGAGCAGCGGGGCGATGCCTCTATCCGAATCAAGATTCGTCGTAACCCGAAAGTAACCGCCGGCGGTGAAGGCATCGATCAGTTCCCGCGAGGCCGGAGTCTTGTCCATGTCGAGCATGGCCATGCGAATGTTGGTGACGTCGGTTGTCAGTGCGAAGGCCATGATGGTCATCTGGATAACCGGGACGCCGAAGATGGCCACTCGCATCCTGGGATCTCGCAGCATTTGCAAAAATTCCTTGACCAGCATTCTGTGGATACGTTGCAGCATGGGCTACTCCAGTTTGAAGCGGAATTTCCGGTTGGCGAGCATGATCATAAAAGCGGCGTAGATCACCAGGAACAGGGTATCGGTCCAAAGAATCTCGAGTCCGATTCCTTTCAAATAGACGCCTCGCAAAATAGCGATGAAGTACCTCGCGGGTACGATATAGGTGACGATCTGCAGCGGAACCGGCATGTTCTGGATGGCGAAAACGAAACCGCTCAAAATCAAGGTCGGGAGGAATCCTGCCATGATCGCCGTCTGGTTGGCGAGGGTCTGGTTTTTCATCACGATGCTCAGCGTCAGTCCGAAAAACAGGGCTCCGATTAAAAACAGCGATGCCGTGGCGAACAGAAGTCCCGTATTGCCCACCACCGGCACATCGAAGATCCACTTGCCCATGGCCACTGCCAGGGCCACATCGGAGATGCCGATGACGAAGTAGGGGACTACTTTGCCGACGATGAGCTCCGGGCCTCGCAGAGGCGTGCTGATGAGCTGTTCCATGGTTCCCGTTTCCCATTCCCTTGCCACCGTGACGCTTGTGAGCATGGCGGCCACGACGATCATGACCAGGGCGATGATGCCGGGAATGAGTACGTTTTGGCTTCTGAGGTCGGGATTATACCAGGAACGCTGATCGAGTTCCACCGGAGGCTTCAATGCGTCGCGGCCTTTTCTTTCCATGCGCTGGGAGGCGACATTGCGGGCATAAATCATGCCGATATTGGTAGCATACCCTGTGGCCAGGCGTGAGGTATTGGCATCGGAGCCGTCGGCTATAACCTGGACGTCGACATGTTTACCTGCCAGGACCTTTTCCGCAAAATCGCCGGGGATGACAAGCGCGATCATGGCTTTGCCGCTGTCCAGGGCAAACTGCAGATCACGGTAGTTGTCGGTTGTGCCGATGATGGAGAAATACGGGGAGCCTTGATAAAGGCTTATCAGCTCTCGGCTTTGCGGTGAATGCGATTGATCCCAGACAACGGTGGGGACGTTGCGCAGGTCCAGGGTCAGCGCGTAACCGTAGAGCAGGATCATGATCATCGGGATGGCAAGGGCCAGCGTAAGGCTTCGCCAATCCCTGATCACATGAATGGATTCCTTGCGGGCAACGGCTGCCAGGCGTCTCATATTCATGCCGTCACCTCCTTGCCGCCGTGTTGGCCGTTTTCCACGCCTTCGATGAGAGAAACAAAGACATCCTCCATGCTGGGCTGGATTCTCTCCATGGCCTGAATGGGGACATCCAGGTCACCTAACGTACGCCTGACGGCCTCCATGGTCTTTATCGAATCACCTGTCACGATGTGCAACCCGGCACCGAAGAGCGAAGCGTCTCTTACTTCGGGAAGGGCGGTCAGGATATCGATGACGTCTTGGGGAGCCGGGCAGCGCAGATTGATGATTTGTTCCTGCATCAAGCGGGTCTTGAGCTCCAAAGGAGAGCCCATGGCTATCATCCTGCCGCCGAAAATCAAGGCGATGCGGTTGCAGTATTCGGCCTCCTCCATATAGTGCGTGGTGACGAAGATGGTGATGCCCTGATCGGCCATGGCATAGATCAGGTCCCAGAATCGCCGTCTGCTCAGCGGGTCCACGCCGCTGGTGGGCTCGTCGAGGAAAATGATGGGGGGCTCGTGGAGAATGGCGCAGGCAAGAGCCAGGCGTTGTTTCCAGCCGCCGCTCAAGATTGAGGTGAGACTTTTCCGGTATTCCTCGATTCCGGCCATGGTCAGAGCCCAGTCCTTGCGTTTCTCAAGAAGGTCGCCCTTTAGTCCGTAAATGCCACCGTAGAAATCGATGTTTTCCTCCACGGTCAAATCCTCATAGAGTGAGAATTTCTGGCTCATATAGCCTATATTGAGTTTGATCTCCTCAGCCTGGCTGCCGACATCGAAGCCGGCGACGGTGCCCCCGCCGTCACTTGGGGCAAGGAGTCCACAGAGCATCCGGATTGTCGTGCTTTTTCCTGCGCCGTTGGGCCCTAAAAAACCGAAGATCTCTCCTTTCGGGACCTTGAAACTGATATCGTCCACGGCTGTGAAATCACCAAATCGCCTTGTCAGATGATCGACCTGGACGGCGATGGAATGGCCGTTTTTCGTCCAATCGGCAAAGGTTGCGTGGTTCTCTTGGCCTTTGCCCTGGTGCATCTCCTCGGTTCCGTCCTGTTTCCCAAGCACGCTGACAAAGACGTCCTCAAGGGTTGGGGCGGCTTCCTGCATCTGCGAAAAGGTTAAATGTGCCTTGGAAAGGCGGTCGAGGCATGTGGCTTTGGCGGCCTCGATGTCTTCGCAGACCAGATGAACGGTATCACCGAAGACATTGACGTCAAGAGCCGGCGGGTCAAGCTGAAAGAGCTTGTTGATCTTTCTGGCCTCGGCGCTTCTGATGGCAAGGATGCGGCCGTGCATCAACTTTTTGATATCGGCGGGGGAACCGACGGCGATGATTTTGCCGTGATCCATCAGGGCGACCCGGTCGCAGCGTTCCGCCTCGTCAAGATAGGCGGTGGTGACCAGGATGGAAACCTTTTCTTTCAACAACTTATAGAGAATGCGCCAAAAATCTCTGCGGCTGACGGGATCGACGCCGTTGGTGGGCTCGTCCAAAAGCAGGACTTTCGGGGTATGAACAAGTGCGCAGATTAGCTGCAGCTTCTGCTTCATGCCGCCGGAGAGGTTTCCTGCCCGTCGTTTTTTGAACGGGCGCATATGACTGAAGTCAAGCAGTTCGCCGATCCGAATATCCCGGTTCTTTTTGGGTACTCCATAGAGGTCGGCATAGAAATCTATATTTTCGCCCACGGTTAGATCCTGATAGAGACCGAATCGCTGGCTCATATAGGCGAGATGATCTTTGACCAAGGCGGGTGAGGCGGTTACTTCGAATCCGGCGATTTGCGCTTTGCCCGAGGTCGGATCCATGATGGAAGCCAGCATCCTGAGCGTCGTGGTTTTTCCGGCGCCGTCAGGTCCTACCAGGCCGAAAATCTCACCTGGATGAACCTCGAAACTCAGGCCGTCGACAGCCGTGAGGTCGGTGAAGAGTTTTGTCAGGTTTTCCGCCTGAATTGCCGGTGTCATGGTCTCCGCCTACCGTTGGTCATTGTGTAAATCGATTATGGCATCGGCGGGCATCCCTGGTTTAAACTCGCCGCTTGAGTTGTCCAGTTGAATCTTGATCCGATACATGAGCTTTACCCGCTCCTCAAAGGTCTGGACGGCCTTTGGCGTGAATTCGGCTTGAGAGGAGAGATAAATGATCCGCCCCGGGTAGGTTTTATCAGGGAAGGCGTCCGTTTTGACCTTCGCTTTCTGCTTCAGGGCGACTCGTCCAAAGTCTTTTTCCTGTATGTAGGCGCGCAGCCATGGATGGTCCGTATCGCCAATGGTGAGTACTGGAGATGCCGGATTGAGATATTCTCCCGGTTCCGCCGCCTTGCTGAGAACGACTCCGTCCATGGGGGAGTAGAGCTCCGTGTAGGCCTCCTGCTGCTTGGCCTGTTTCAGGGCTTCGACAGCTACCTGAACCTGGGCTCTGGCTTGGTCGATTGCCTCCTTGCGAGGACCCACTTCTTTGAGGCTTAGTTGTTCCCTTGCGCTTTTGATTCGCGCTTGAGCTTCTGTTTTCGTGTTTTGAGCTGAGAGATACCGGGTGGTGTAGAGGTCGTATTCTTTTTTGCTGATGCCCCCTGCTTTAAACAGGGCCGCATATCTTTTGTAGTCGTTTTCTGCCTGGGTCAGTTGTACGGAAGACGTTTTTTCCGCAGCAAAAGCCCGATCCAGCTCGGCGCGGGCATTTTCGATTTCCTGGCTTCGGCTTCCTGCCTCAAGTTCCGCCAAAGCAGCTTTGGCAAGATTCAGGGAAGCCGTTGCCTTGGCTACGGCCAGCTCCTGGTCCGTTTTGTCCAGAGTGGCAAGAAGTTGTCCTGCCGTCACCGTGTCCCCTTCATCCACTAAACGTTTTTCCAGTCTGCCGGGGATCCGAAAACTCATTTGAGCCTCATTGACTTCGATATTGCCGGAGACGGTGATAGTGGAGGCATTCTTTCTGTCTCGAAAGGTGTAATATCCCGCAACTCCTATAAGGATGACAACCAATGGGATAATGAAGCGGAGTCGTTTTTTCATGACCTCTCCTCGGTGTTGTAGCAAAAAATTGGGTTTGATGACCTAGTGGGACAATTCCGATTCCAGGTTTTCTTTAATCCTCAAAATTCCGCCTAAAGAAAATTGTGTCACAAATTCGGCAAGGTGTTCCAGATTGTCTTCCAACTGATCGGTTTGCTCGGTAATTTTTTTGATAACCGGGGCGCCCAGTGCATAGTAGATGCACTGGCCGATGATGCTCAGGCAGCAGGATGCCAATATTCTCGAGGATGGGCTGCGGGGAAGAAGTTCCTCGACGATGGACATGAGTATTTTCTTTTGCGGGCGGATATATTTTTCGATGATCGGCTCAAATGACGGTGTCGGCTCGAGAAATTCCCTGGCGATCAACCGTCCCGGTCCGGACATACCCGCCCAGCCGTCCTTGCTGAGCAGCCTGAAAAACATAGCCCTGATAAAAGCCCTCAGCCGCTCCTCGGGTGCAGCATCATTTTTGATGTCCATATCGGCGGGGAACTTGGCGAATCCCATTTGGAAAAGATTTTCCAGGACGGCCGCATAGAGGCCCTCCTTGTCCCGAAAATGGTAATTGATGGAGGCTACATTGGCGTCCGCAGCATCGGCAATACGACGGATTGTAGCCGCCTTGAACCCTTCCTTGCCGAAAATTTCTCCCGCGGCTTCCAGGATTCTCTCCGGAGTTGGCGTGGTTGTCTGATCCATCGTGCTGTCTCCTGCAATAAAAACAAATGATTTAAACAAGTGAGTAAAACAGTCGTTTATTTCTGTCAAGAAAAAATCCTTCACAACTCTTAAGAAGTGCCGTATATAGGGGGGATTATTTTTAGGCAACGCTGCTGACTTACTACTCCCTGGGGTAAGGACTCCTGATCGAGCACCTGCAGTGATGATTTGCGGGAGCAGCTGATTTATCCTTTCCGGTATATTCTCTGTGCCGATTCTCTTACAATGCGCTCCGACACACGACTGTCAACGTCCTTATTTCCATGGTTTTTCGGCCCGCTTCTCTTCGGATGCCTCGCCTTGTACCTGGGGCAAGACGCGAATTGGGATTTGAGGAATTATCATTTTTACAATGCCTATTCCTTCTTGTTCCATCGTTTTGATTTCGATATCGCTCCAGCTCAGGTGGCTTCGTTCTACAATCCCCTCCTGTATGTTCCTTTCTATGAATTGGTGACAAGGTTTTCTCCCAAAATGGTCGGTTTTGTCCTGGGAGCACTGCAAGGACTTAATTTCCCCTTGTTAATCGGTATACTGCGTTGCACTTTGGCCTCGGATAAGCGGCCGTGGTGGCAGTATTATGCGCTTGGATTAATCGGAGTTCTCGGTGCGGGCAATATCTCTGAGACCGGGACCATGTTTGCCGACAATCTGCTCAGTCTCTTCGTTCTCTCGAGTCTCTGGCTTTTGCTTGCCAACTATCGTTACCTCAACGGGAAAAAGATGTCGCACGCCTTTTACCTTGCATGTACTTGCGGAATTTTGATGGGTGCAGCGGCGGGGTTGAAACAGCCGTCGGTGATCTTTGCCGTAGGATGGTGTCTTGCTTTTTTCGTTATTCCTGTATCGTTTGTCCGCAGGATTTGCCTTGCCTTTTTTTTCGGCGTCGGGGTGCTTGGCGGGATCGCCGTGACCGGCGGGTATTGGATGTCTTTTCTCTGGAGCCGGTTTGCCAACCCGCTTTTTCCCTATTTCAACCAGTTTTTCCACTCCGCCATGGCTCTGCCCGAAAGTTATAGGGATGCGCGTTTTTTGCCGGGAAGCATAAAGGATGCCCTTTTGTTTCCCTTTTTGATCGTGACCGATCCTCGTCGCACCGGAGAGATTTTTTTTCGGGATGTTCGGTTTGCTGTTTTTTACATAATTTTGATCTTGGCCGTTGTTTATGCTATCAGGAAGAGAGTGGGGGGAGGACGGCCGTTTTCAACCGAGGTCAAGAACGGATGGGAACATGAGATACTGCGATATAAACGACTGTTTCTACTGTCCGGCGCTCTTGTTGCCTATGTCGTGTGGCTAAAGCTTTTTGCCATCTATCGCTATGTCTTGCTCCTGGAAATGTTTGCCCCCCTCGGCATCGTCCTGTTGTTCAGAGCCCTTCCCTGGAGACCATGGCTGAAGAATGCAGCTGCTGTCTTCTGTCTATCCCTGATCCTGGTTACCCTAAGACCCGGCAATTGGGGAAGGGTGAGCTGGGGAAGCAGCTATTTTGGCTTTGTGCCGCCTGCGGTGGATGATCCGGATAACGCAATGGTTCTGATGACCGGTGTGGATCCCATGGCATATGTTATTCCTTTTTTTCCTAAAACCGTACGCTTTCTGCGCATCCAGAGTTATTTCAGCGGACCCGCGGGCACGCCCGACGGGTATGATATCCTGATGGAGAATCTCGTCGCAAAACAGCATGGCCCTCTCTATGTTCTTTACCGTTCCTATGAAAAGGGCGCGAGTTTAATGGCATTGAATGCTTACGGATTGGCCATCGATACGACTACATGCAAGGACCTGAGGCCTCACATCGAAGAACATTTGAAATCACCGCTTGTTTTTTGCGCTCTGACACGAGCGAATATCTCAAAAGGAAATGAGAATAATCTATGAACCAAATGATCTTCAACCAGTTCGCTGTTCGCGTCGCAGTTTTAATTCCATGCTATAACGAAGAAAAAACCGTCTCTCACGTGGTTGGAAGTTTTCGCTGCGCCCTGCCGGGAGCAGACATATATGTCTACGACAACAATTCCGAAGATGAGACGGCCCGAATGGCGGCTGAAGCAGGGGCAATTGTTAAAAAGGAGAAACGGCAGGGAAAAGGCAATGTTTTGCGGCGGATGTTTTCCGACATAGAAGCCGATGTCTATGTTTTGGTGGACGGCGACAATACCTACGATGCCGCAAGCGCCTCAGGCATGATCGCCAAACTGATCACGGAACAACTGGACATGGTCGTAGGAACTCGGTTGACAACCTTTGAACAGACTGCCTTTCGCCCCGGCCACCAGTGGGGGAACAAAATTCTGACCGGTTTCGTGTCCGGGCTTTTCGGCCGCGAATTGACGGATATGTTGTCGGGATACCGTGTTTTTTCAAGACGATTTGTGAAATCATTCCCTGCCTTGTCCCGAGGCTTTGAGACAGAAACCGAACTCACGGTGCATGCGCTGGAATTGAGAATGCCGGTGGCCGAAGTCGCAACCCCCTATGGCATGCGGCCCATCGGGTCAGTAAGCAAGCTTCATACCTTTCGGGATGGATTCCGCATTTTCTCCACCATTGTCAGACTTTTCAAAGAGGAGCGGCCGTTGATTTTTTTCAGCCTCCTCTTCGTTCTGCTGGCTGTTGTCTCGGTGGCGTTGGCTGTTCCCGTCTTTATCACCTATGTGGAAACAGGCAAGGTTCCACGTTTCCCGACGGCTATTCTTTCAACCGGGATCATGTTGCTGGCCTTTCTCAGCCTTTCCTGCGGCTTCATTCTGGACACCGTCACGTTGGGGCGGCGCGAGCTGAAACGGTTGAGTTATCTTTCCATTCCGAATCCGGGACATCGAAAGGAAAAGAAATAGCATCCCCGATACGCTGTTTTAGGTCCTGCTGCCGGTGTCTTTTCGACGGATTTGTACTATGCCGCTTTTGGCAATGAAGGTGTTGTAGGGCGATCATCGAAAAGAGTATCAGGCGAAAGCGGCGCAAGTCCCCAAACAATTCGTGCCGCATCGCAACGTTCGTTTCTTTTGCCGTCGGTCCAGGAATAGGGAAAGTCCCGGCAGACGGAAGCCCGTTGCTCATAAATGGAACACCGGACCCCGACGCCGATGGTACCGAGAAGGGCAACACATCTCGGATTCGGACCGTTCGTTCCTTTCATATAAATGCGAAAATCGTTGAGCTTGTCCGTTAAACGTGCGGGAACGGTGCCGCCCGGTGCATCGTCTCCTTCGGCCCAATAGAATGAGGCTCGATAATAGGCACAGCAGGCACCGCAGGTCAAACAGGGATTTGGTGTGGTCATGGTTTTTTCCATGATGTCGGAAATGTCGGAGAAGAAATTTGAGAATGTTGAGTCAATTTTTTGTAACGAATTGATATTATGTCCTTTCCTTTGGGCAGGGAGGCCCTCTGGCAGGGCAGGCGAGCCAATATACACGAACGGCATGAATTTGCAAAGCAATCAATATCCGATGACAAAAAAGACCGGCCTGGGAAACGGCAGGAATTGGGTGTATACTTTTTTTACGATGATAGAGCAGTATTTATCGGCGTTATAAGAAAATCGAAGACCGGCTGCGGTTTCATGTTTCGTCTGAATTTACTGCCGATTGTTTGGCGGTGAATCGGCGATGCGTCCGGATTTTTTATTGAGAAAATAAAAAAATGCTAAGGAGGGGAAATTATGAGCAGCGATATTGCCGCCATCCGGGCTATGGAAATACTGGATTCAAGAGGAAATCCGACGGTTCGGGTATTTGTCGAACTCGATGACGGGACATCAGCTACGGCATCGGTTCCGTCCGGGGCCAGCACCGGAGAAAACGAGGCGCTGGAACTGAGGGACGGCGACAAAAAGCGGTATCTCGGCAAGGGGGTGCTTCGGGCGGTAGCCAATGTCAATACCAAGATAGCACCAGAACTTATTGGAATGGACGTCACCTGCCAGGGGGATATCGATTGGCGGATGATCGAGATGGATGGGACCGACAATAAATCGGTTCTCGGCGCCAATGCGATCCTCGGGGTATCCATGGCTGTTGCCAAGGCTGCCGCGCGTTCCTGCGGGCTCCCCCTTTACCGGTATCTCGGCGGGGCCGGTTCGAGAAGAATTCCGGTGCCGGCAATGAATATCATCAACGGCGGTGAGCATGCCGACAACAGTGTCGATGTTCAGGAGTTCATGGCTGTGCCGCTCGGGGCCCCCACGTTTTCAGAGGGGCTTCGGTATGTGGCCGAGACGTTTCACACGTTGAAAAAAATTCTGAAATCTCGGGGGTTGGCAACAAGCGTCGGAGACGAGGGCGGGTTTGCTCCCAATCTTGAAAGCAACGAAGCCGCCTTGGAGATTATTCTGGAGGCCATTGAGCAAGCGGGATATCGTCCTGGTGTGGATATCGGGATATCCCTGGATAGTGCGGCCAGCTCATTTGTCATGGACAGTCCTGCTCAGTACAATCTGATCTGGTCGGGGGCCGGTGAAATGAGCTCAGCGGATCTCATTGCCCTTTGTGAAAAATGGGTGGGCAAATATCCCATCGTCTCCTGGGAGGATCCTCTGGCGGAAAACGATTGGGAGGGATTTAAGGATATCACCAGCCGGATAGGCGACAAAATCGATATCGTCGGTGATGACATTTTCGTGACCAACACCCGCTATATTTACCGCGGAATCAGGGAAAAAGCAGCCAATTCGGCCCTGATCAAATTGAACCAGATCGGTACGGTATCGGAAACCATCGACGCCGTACGCATGTGCCGCGATGCCGGGTGGCGCTATTTCCTCTCCCATCGGTCAGGCGAAACCGAAGATACGTTTTTAGCAGATTTTGCCGTGGCCATGGACGGCGGCCAATTGAAGACAGGTTCGGCCAGCAGGAGCGAGAGAATTGCTAAATACAACCGTCTTTTGGAGATTGAGCAGGAGCTCGGGTCTAGGGCGCTTTATTACTGGAAATAATAAAGTGTATAAAAAGCAACCGCTTTTTGTGCTGCTTCCTTGATTGGGGAAGACTGCACTCGCTTCGCACTTGCTTGCATGATTTTCGAGATGGTTTAAAGGTGTTGAGTGGATCATATTGTATTGTCCATGTCAACGATGGTATCGATGACATGGACGGTACGGATCTCGTTCAATCTACGTCTGGTTATATTAAGCAAATAATAATATTAATCTGTCGATATCATAAATAATTTTCAATATCATCATGCAACGTTCATCAAAAAGCCGAATTGCTTTATTTCGGCTTTTCTCCTGTTTTAAAGATAATTGATACGTCATAATATTCCGGAATAAAATATATTTATAGATTTTCTCTGCTCTGGCCATACAGCAAGATTCCATTGTGAGGTATTGACACGCCGGATTGATACGTATACCATTAGGCGATACGTATCAACATCAGAGGTATTGCCATGGCCAAAAAAGTGACGGTGAGCATTCCTGATCTTCTCCACGAGAAAATGGAAAAGTGGAGACAATCGTTCAATCTGTCGAAAATGTTTCAGGATGCTATCACAGACGCTATCCAACGGAAAGAAGACTTCCACAAGAGGATCCAGCAGGATCTTGATCTATGTGAGATAATCGACCGATTAAAGAGGGAAAAGACACAATCCGAGGGTGGGTTTTTCGATATGGGCCGACTCGACGGGATAGCCTGGGCAAAGACCGCTCACTATGACGATATTCAGTATGCCCTGGGATGGGAGGATATTGACAATGCTACAAAAGATGATGTCCTGGGCGAATATTTCACTGAAAGAATAGGAAAAATAAAAAGAAAAGACAAGCGTCTGGAAGGTATCGAAGAATATACCGGAGTCTATCTGAATGGATGGAAGAAGGGGCTTGACGAGTTCTGGGATGAAATAAAGGAAAAACTGTAATCCTGAACCGTCTTCAGGCGTAACAATAAAAGGGGATGACGCAATGTTGACGAATCAACATGTGCTGGGGATAGATGTCGGCTCGGTGGCCATAGGTCTTGCGGAGTTGAATGCGCGGAGGGAGATAATCGAAAGCTCATATTGCTTTCATCACGGCGATATCGCGGGATCTTTACGGCAACTTCTGCAGAAATTCAACTTCACTTGCATTACCCATGTTGCCGCCACCTCTTCCACACCCTTGACGGTGGTTGCCTCCGATCGTTTTGAAAATCAAATTGCGCTGATCAGCGCCGCACGTTTTTTCCACCCGCAGATGAGGGGGATGCTTGTGGTTGGAGGAGAGAAGTTCACCCTCTCCACCTTCGATGAAAACGGACGCTACCTGGGCTCGGTTGCAAATACGTCATGCGCGGCCGGCACCGGCAGCTTTCTTGATCAACAGGCGGGAAGATTGAAGCTATCGGGAATTAAAGAGCTCAGCGAGATCGCCATGAACAGCTCCGGAAACTGTCCCCGCATCGCCTCACGTTGTGCTGTTTTCGCAAAGACCGACCTCATTCATGCTCAACAGGAAGGGTATGGTTTAAGTGAGATCAGCAATGGACTTTGCCATGGGCTTGCCAAAAATATTGTCGATACCCTTTTCAGCTCGACCAAGATCGAAGGCGAAATCGTATTCTGTGGAGGGGTTTCCAAAAACAAAGCGGTGGTCGATCACATCGAAAAAATGATTGGGGTACCGGTTGTAACATCCGACTATGGTCATCTGTACGGAGCAATTGGAGCGGGTCTTGTTTTGCTTGAAGAATTGCTGGACGATCGTGGGCGGGATTTTCCCCCTCAGGTGCTGACTTCCATAGACGATCTTCTGGTCGAACCCGAAAAAAGGAAGAACTTTTACTATGCTCCGCTGGAGCTTACACTCTCGGATTACCCTGATTTTACAAGTTGGCAAACCTATCAGTTCGGCGATAAGGATGGCAATCCTGTGGAAGTTGATATTTACAGAGAGATTGCCTCCGGCGAGACTGCCGAACTCTTTCTTGGGCTGGACATCGGTTCCACAAGCACCAAAGCCGTCTTGATGGAAAACAACCGGGAGGTTCTGGTCGGCCTGTATACAAGAACGGCCGGAAGGCCCCTTGCCGCAGTGCAGAATATATTTCGGGCGATTGCTGAAATTGAATCGGAGGCAGAGGCATCCTTTCAGATTGCAGCCTGCGGAACCACCGGTTCCGGTCGGAAATTCATAGGCCGGATTATCGGGGCGGATTCCGCAATCGACGAGATTACCGCACACGCCAGGGCCGCCTGTCAGCTTAACCCGGATGTTGATACCATTATCGAAATCGGAGGTCAGGACGCCAAATTTACGACCCTGCAAAACGGCAGGGTGACCTCGTCGACGATGAATAACGTCTGTGCTGCAGGGACTGGATCATTCATTGAGGAGCAGGCAGCGAAATTCAATTGTCCCATCGAAGAGTATTCGGCAAGGACGGAAAATGTTCGTGCTCCCATGGCAAGTGACCGCTGTACCGTTTTTATGGAACGGGATATGAACCATCACTTAAGCGAAGGGTACTCCGTAAATGAAGTACTTGCCTCGGCTTTGCACTCCGTCAGAGAAAATTATCTGCAAAAAGTCGCAACCGAGAAGCACATCGGCAAGGTTGTCTTTTTCCAAGGCGCGACGGCTAAAAACAAGGCATTGGTCGCAGCCTTCGAGCAGAGACTGAAAAAACCTCTGCTCGTTTCTAAATTCTGTCATCTTACCGGGGCATTGGGTACGGCACTGATCCTGCATGATGAGTATGCCGGTGCCGTCAGCGCCTTCAGGGGGATCGGCCTGTATGGCGAGAGTATCCCGATAACAACCGAGACGTGTGAATTTTGCACCAATCATTGCCGGATTTCGCTGGCCGATGTGTGCGGGGAAAAGGTTGCCTACGGGTTTCTCTGCGGCAGAGATTACCAAACCAAGGCCTATGTGAAGAATATCTCGGCGGGATTCGATCTTCTCAAAGAACGGAAAAGAGCCGCTCGAACACCAAAGCCGGGAGTTTATCCCCAGGAGATCACTATCGGAATCCCCGCTGCTGTACATCTTGTTGAAGATATTGATTTCTGGAAGAAATTTTTCGATCTGTTGAGAATCAACACGGTAAGCAGCGAAGAGTACGGCGATGCATTGAAAAAAGGAAAGAATCTTACGCGGGCAGAATTCTGCGCTCCCATATCGGCCATGCACGGCCATGCTCACTATCTCCTTGAAAAGACGGATTATGTATTCATGCCCTTTTATCTGGAAAATAAGGAGAGGGATGCTCGCAGGCAGTACTGCTATTACACTCAGTTTCTGCCGTCGCTGATCTCCACCATGCAGGGAAGTCAGGAGAGGCTTCTACGGCCGATCATAAAATATCTTTACACCTCCTTTCACACCCGGATGGAGCTGTATCGTATGCTCAAAACCGTAACCAAAAGGCATATCAGTTTCATCGAGGTCTCTGCGGCCTATGACAAGGCAATGGAATACGACAAGGGCAGGCGTCTTAAGTTGAAGGAGATCTATCGAAAGCGAAGCCAAACGGCAAAGGATGTTCGTGTCGTCTTTCTGGGAAGACCTTATACAATCCTGTCGCCTGCCATGAACTGCGGAATTCCGCATATTTTTTCGCGGCTCGGAATCGATTCGTTTTATCTCGATATGCTCAGCTATGAAAAATATCAAACCGAAAATATTGCTCCGCTCCTGTCCAAGATACATTGGGAGCATGCATCGAAGATACTCGAGGCCGCCGAAGTGATAGCGCGTGAGGAGGGCGTATATCCGGTTTATATGACGTCGTTTAAATGCTCGCCTGATTCGTTTGCCGTCGACTACTTCAAATCCATCATGGAGGCCCACAAAAAACCATATTTGATCCTCGAACTCGATGAGCACGATTCCAGTGTCGGATACGAGACACGTATAGAGGCCGCCATCCGTTCGTTCAAAAATCATCATGAGCAGGCGGGGCAGCGGAAAATAGTGCATTATTCCGCTGTCAACCCCCAGATTGAAAAAGGCCTTACGAGAAAAAACATCGTCTTTCCCAACTGGGATTGGCTCACCTGCAGTCTGCTTGCCGCAACGCTTACGAGGGAGGGATTTGAAACCCACCTCATGGAGGAATCTGAGAAAACCATTCGAAGCGGCCTCAAGCACAACAGTGGCCAGTGTATTCCGCTGAATGCCATTGCCGAGGGATACATGGCATGTATAGAGGGAAAAGGCCTCGATCCGGCGGAGACAGTCCTCTGGTTGAACGACTCGTCCATTGCGTGCAATATCGGTCTATATCCTCACCATATAAAAACCATCATCAACCAACGAGGCGGCGGAATGGAAAAGGCCGGTGTCTTTACCGGCGAATTGTCTTTTATCGACATTTCCATCCGTGCTGCGATAAACGCCTATTTTTCCTACATGTTCGGAGGAATGTTGAGGAAAGTGGCTTGCAGAATTCGTCCCTATGAGTGTGAAAAAGGCGCCACGGACAAGGCGCTGGCCCAAGCCGTTAAAATCGCTGCGGGAGCCTTTTTAGGCAAACGGACCAAGCAGGAGGCGCTGACCGAAATCATTTCCCATTTTCAATGGATTGAAACACGCAAGACAAGGCGTCCGAAGGTGGCTGTTTTCGGCGATCTTTATGTCCGTGACAACAGGGTGATGAGTCAGGATGTGATCCGGTTTATCGAAGAGCAGGGCGGCGAGGTCATCACGACGCCGTACAGCGAATATGCCAAGATGATTGCCGGATCTTATTTCCGGAAGTGGTTCAATGAAAGAAAATTTTTAGATGTCTTGTCCCACAGGACGATCCTTGCGACGATGAGCAGGTTGGAGAGAGGATATACAAAGATATTCAACCGGATTCTCGATGAACCGGAATTCGGCTATGACGAGCCTCCCGAGAAGATCTTGGCCGATTACGGTATTTCCATTGAAAATACCGGCGAATCAATGGATAACATTCTGAAAATCCACTATATCAAAAAACACTATCCTGATGTGTCCCTCTTTGTTCAAACAAGTCCGGCCCTTTGCTGTCCTTCGCTGATTACCGAAGCCATGCGGGAAACCATCGAAAAGAAAATCGGTGTGCCTGTGGTCTCCGTGCGTTACGACGGTACCGGCGGAAATAAAAACACAGTCATTATTCCCTATCTCAAATATTCCCGCGCAAAGCAGAATTTTGACGCAGAGGAGAGGCGTTTCAAGGCGGTCTGACGCCGGATTGTGCAACGCTGTTCCCGAACCTTTTATCGGCGCAAGATGTGCGTCATAGGGCCGTCACGATGTTGCCGCCGCAAGTGGGCCTGCAGACTCTGAAAAAGGCTTGATCGATGCAGGCCTGGAACGGATCGTTACGCATGGGGATCAGATTGCCCCCGGTGGTGGTATGCTGTTTTTTCATAGTGCTTTGGGAACGGGCCCGAACAATGTTCCTCAAGCCAAATGAAAAAAACCTCCCTGCAACCAGGAAATTTCGATATCGCCGACGGATAACGGTTTTTGACCTCTATTTGAACGAATCTTTGGGGATCCATTTGGTAAAAAGATTGAAAAAAATGCTGTCTTTGTGAAATTTTCATCGCGATATACGGAGATATAATATAACGTTCCAAATAACGATTCCTCTAAGACGATGAAATATCGTTGATGATGACAAAAACGGATATCGTGGACAAAAAGAGAGTCCGGTTTCGTTTTAGCCGAGAGGAATGGTGGCGCCGACTGAAAAAGAACGTCGTTTTAACAAGAGAAAAGTAACAATGTTTCTCCCTATCCTTCCGAAGGGTCCGCTGGTTGGGAATCCGGCGTTTTCCTGCTGGTTGCGGAGTGGTTCTGGCCGATGATGAGAGGTTTTTGTTTCCGGAAAAGGGGATTTCCTGCGGAGTATTTTTTTCCTTGACAAATAAAAAGCCTTTGCATAAAACAGACACGATAACAATGTTCTTTTATATAATACTGCATCGTCCTGTCTGTTTTTTTTATGTAGCTATTTCATTGTGTTGTGCGTGTTTTTTTGTTAAAACGGTATTTTGTCAGTTGATGACAGCGGGTTGGTAGATTAAGGATTTTTAGTCTTAATATACTGTTAATAAAGTAATATTCATATATTCTTGCAGGCTGATTAATCTTAAAAAAGGACAAACAGTAACGATGTTAAGTGAATTAAATCAGGATATCCACAAGCGCCTCGAGAAGGCTGTATTGGAGGTCTTCTCTAATTATGATTTTCATAGGGCGAGCATCAGGGATATCGCAGACAAGGCAGGGGTCAGTTTTACGACTATCTATAAGCATTATGGAAGTAAAGAGAGATTGGTCTTTGCCTTTGTCGATGTCTGGATGGGTAAGCTGACTGATCGGATCGTCGATCATCTCCAGGGGATAGAGGATCTCAAGGAGAAACTCCGGAAGGTCTTTTGGCTTCAGCTTGACTATTACGAGCGCCACCCCGGACTCGGTCGTATCGTCTTTATGACTCTTCCTATGAAGACATGGATGGCGGATGAGACCTTTGCCCAGCCGCGGATGATGAATCTGATGATCTCGGTTCTGAGACAGGGACAAAAAGAGGGAGTTTTGAACCCTGATGTCAGAGCGGGGACCCTTCTGGATTTTTTAATGGGTTTTGTGCAACGGAGCTTTTTCATGTGGATCCTGAGAGGGCAAAAAGAAAGCTTGGTCGAACAGGCGAATGCCATGTTTGAAATGGTATGGCGCGGGATGGCCAACCCTCGAAAGAACAGCTAGTAACAACGGAATCGATCGGTAAACCTTGGAGAGGGGTGCGGCTCCACGGGTAAACATTGGAATTTTTCGGGAGGAACAACATGAAGATACTCAAAATCGACCATCTGGGGATTGCCGTCAACAGTATTGAAGAGGGGAAAAATTTTTGGCAGCAGACCCTCGGGCTGGCCTTTGAAGGTGCGGAGACCGTTGCCGAACAAAAGGTTACGACAGCTTTTTTCCCTGTAGGCGAAAGTGAGGTCGAACTTCTGGAATCGACGTCTCCAGATGGGCCTGTGGCAAAATTCATTGAGAAAAAAGGTCAGGGATTTCAGCATATAGCATTCCGCGTTGAGAATATAGAAGCAGCCTTGGAAGAGTTGAAAGAAAAAGGAATCCAACTCATAGATCAAACGCCGAGAATAGGAGCGGGCGGAGCAAAGATCGCCTTCCTCCATCCCAAAGCTACGGGCGGTGTCCTGGTCGAACTCTGTGAGCGTTCATAATACTCTTTTTTGCACATCTTTTACCGGGTACGACCCGAATGCAAGGAGCTGCACATGTCACAACATCCGAATAAAGAAAAATGGGAGCAGTTAGCAAGCAAGCAGATGAAGGGGAAATCCGTGGACACTTTGGATTGGATGACCCCGGAAGGAATCAAGGTAAAAGCTCTCTACACAGCTGAAGATATTGAAGGACTGGAATGTGTCAATACTCTGCCCGGCCTGGCACCCTATGTCCGAGGTCCCATGGCCACCATGTACGCCGGTCGGCCGTGGACCATTCGTCAGTATGCAGGTTTTTCCACGGCCAAGGAGTCAAACGCTTTCTATAGAAAGGCATTGGCTGCCGGGCAAAAGGGCCTGTCGGTGGCCTTTGACCTGGCGACCCACCGCGGTTACGATTCAGATCATCCGCGGGTCGCAGGCGATATCGGTAAAGCTGGTGTTGCCATCGACTCCGTTGAGGATATGAAGATTCTGTTCGACGGTATCCCGCTTGATCAAATGTCAGTGTCCATGACCATGAACGGAGCCGTTATCCCCATCCTTGCCGGCTATATCGTTGCCGCCGAGGAGCAGGGAGTGACGCACGAGCAGCTGACCGGCACCATCCAAAACGATATTTTAAAAGAATATCTGACCCGCAATACCTATATTTATCCGCCGGAGCCCTCCATGCGGATCATCTCCGACATCATGGCTTTTTGTTCCAAGGAGATGCCGAAATACAACACCATCAGCATCAGTGGATACCATATCATGGAAGCCGGAGCCAACAGCGTTTTGCAGACGGCCTTCACCCTTGCCGACGGTGTTGAATATGTGAGGGCCGCGCTCAAAAGCGGAATGGACGTGGATACATTTGCTCCCCGTCTTTCCTTCTTCTTCGGCATCGGCATGAACTTCTTTATGGACATTGCGATGCTGAGGGCGGCACGATTTCTCTGGCATCGCCTCATGTCCCAGTTCAATCCGAAGAACGTCAAATCCTCCATGTTGAGGACGCACTGTCAGACCTCGGGATGGAGCCTCACCGAGCAAGATCCGTACAACAACGTGATTCGTACGACTCTTGAGGCCCTCTCAGCCGTTCTGGGTGGCACCCAATCTCTGCATACCAATTCATTCGACGAGGCCATCGGCCTGCCGACGGATTTCTCGGCCCGCATCGCCAGGAATACCCAGATCGTCATCCAGGAAGAATCGCAGGTCTGTCATGTCATCGATCCCCTTGGCGGTTCGTACTACATCGAATCGTTGACCAACAGCATCGTAGAGGAAGCCCAGAAGATCATCGATGAGATTGAAGAGTTGGGCGGCATGGCCAAGGCCATCGAGTCTGGTATGCCGAAATTGCGCATCGAGGAGTCTGCAGCCCGCAAACAGGCCCGTATCGACCAGGGCAAGGATGTTATCGTAGGCGTCAACAAGTATAGACTGCCCGACGAAAAGATCGATTTCGACGTCCGTGAGGTTCCGGCGTCGGTGCGGGACGAGCAGGTTGCCCGTATCAATGAAATCAAAGCCACCAGAGACAAAGCGGCCGTGGAAAAGGCATTGGCCGATTTGACCAATGCCGCAGAGAAGGGCGGCAATTTGCTCGAGGCGGCACTGCCGGCCGTTCGGGCACGCGCCACCGTGGGAGAGATTTCGGATGCAATGGAGAAGGTTTTCGGCCGCTTCGTGGCAACAACCAGATGTATCTCCGGCGCCTATGCCTCTGAATATGCCGGTAATTCAGACGTCATCGGCGCTCTCAGGAATAGGGCAGAGGCATTCATGGAAAAACAGGGCCGCAGACCGAGGATGCTGGTCACCAAGATGGGACAGGATGGTCATGACCGCGGCATTAAGGTAATTGCCAGTGCCTATGCCGATCTTGGCTTCGATATCGACATCTCTCCGATGTTCCAGACCCCTGAAGAAGCCGCAAAAATGGCAATCGAAAACGACGTCCATATTGTCGGTGCATCCAGTCTGGCTGCAGGCCACAAATCCCTCGTCCCGTCCCTGATTGAAGAGCTTAAAAAACTGGGTGGCGAGGATATCATGGTAGTGGCAGGCGGTGTCATTCCGCCCGGAGACTATGACTATCTCTTCGAAAGAGGCGTTAAAGCCGTTTTCGGACCGGGGACCCCGATCACTGAATCTGCAGATAAGACGCTGGCTTTGATTGAGGAAAAATATCTGAAGTAATAGAGATAGGTAAATGGCCTGCAATCTTTGACGGGCGTTTTTAAATAAGGGTCCAACGGCATGCTTTGATGTTCGGTTGTTGGACCCTTTCTTGTTTGCCATTCAATCTGGGGTTGAAAAGCGAACCCCTGAAAAACAAGGTCCTGCGAGATGTTTAAAGACCCCCAATACTACGTACAGGGCGTTCTTGATCATAATCGGCTGATGCTTGCGCGAACCATCACCTTGATCGAGAGTACGCTTGCCGCTCATCGGGAGATGGCTGCGACAATCATCGACAGGCTGCTGCCCCATACCGGGAATTCGATCCGAATCGGCATCACCGGGGTTCCGGGAGCCGGGAAAAGCACTTTTATAGAAAGTTTCGGCACCATGCTCACCCAGTTAGGGCACCGGGTCGCCGTTCTTGCCATAGATCCGAGTTCAACCCGTAGCGGCGGTTCCATTTTAGGAGACAAAACCCGTATGGAGAAATTGGCGGTTAACGAAAACGCTTTTATCCGTCCGTCTCCATCCAGCGGGACTTTGGGCGGTGTGGCAAGGAAAACGCGTGAGACGATGCTGGTCTGCGAGGCGGCGGGGTTCGATGTCGTCATCATAGAAACCGTAGGTGTCGGCCAATCGGAGACTACCGTGGCCTCTATGGTGGATTTTTTTCTGGTTTTGATGATTGCCGGAGCCGGCGACGAACTTCAGGGAATCAAAAAGGGCGTTTTGGAGGTAGCCGATGCCATTGTGATCAACAAGGCAGACGGAGATAACGTCTTGCGTGCCCAAATGGCGCAAAAAGAATATCAGGCTGCACTCCACCTGCTGATGCCAGTCTCCTCGACCTGGTCCACCCCTGTCTTAACCTGTAGTGCGTTGGATCTGACAGGAGTTGATCAGGTATGGGAAACCATAAAGGATCATCGAGCGGCTCTCACTGGAAGTGGTGAGTTGTCGCAGAAGAGAAAACAGCAGGCCTTGGATTGGTTGTCCTTTCTCCTCGACGAAGGTTTGCGCGGGTGGTTTTATACGAGTCCCCAGATCAAGGACAGACTCCCGCTGTTAAAAAAAGATGTTGAAATGGAGAAAATCTCTCCAACCGCAGCATCTGCCTCCTTGTTATCGTATTTGCAAAAAATACCGGAGCAAAACAAATAAACCAGGCGATATTTTAAAGCATCGCCCGAAGAAAAAGAGGGTCGCACGATATGGCGGCCATCTCCTTTGTGTTTGGCCGCGGTAAGAAAAAGAAAAGGCATCAATGATGTGATTGCCACACCATTGATGCCTTTTTTCGTTCTCCAAGCTGCGGTGGAGCGTTTTATCCTACGACGCAGAGTGCGGCTCCCTTGGCCACGTTGTCACCACTTGAAAAATTGATTGCTTTTATGGTTCCGTCACAAGGAGACGGCAGTGCGTTTTCCATCTTCATTGCCTCGAGCACGACGATCGTGTCGCCTTTACTGACCTTGTCTCCGACGTTTTTCTCGTACTTCACGATCATGCCGGGCATGGGCGCGAGCAGCAGTGTCCCGGGGCCGGTTGTGGCCTCAGGCTTTGCCGGTGCCGCCGCAGCTTGCGCTGCCGGCGCGGCAGGGGCGGTTGCGGCAGGAGCCGGAGCCGGGGGAACAGCTGCGGGTGCCACGGCTGCTCTGGGCATTGAAATAGTGGGAGCATCACCGGTGGGATCGACATCGACGCTGAAATACTCGTTATCTACAAAGACGTTAAATGTTCTGATTCTTTCTGATTTAGGCGGTGCAGTGGTCTTTTTCTCAACCAAGAGCCCTGCCTTGGCCTTTTTGATAACTTCATCCTTTTTCTTGACTTCTTCCAGGGTAATTGGTTTGACGCTTTCGGGCACAGGAGCTTTTCCGTATTTCCATTCGAGGAACTTCTTTCCGGTAACCGGATAGATGGCATACAGGATCAAGTCGTCGATATCGACGGCCAAATCGCCAATCTCGGCTTTGGCTTTTTCCAATTCGGGTTCCAGAACCTCAGCAGGACGGCAGGTGATGGGTGTTTCTCCTCGAGGATAACCTTTCAGCGCTTTTTTCTGTACTTCTGGGTTGATGGGCACGGCGGTCTTGCCATAAAGGCCGAAACAGAGATCTTTGACCTGACCGGTGATCATCTTATAACGTTCATCGGGAGTATCGTGCAAAACGTTATTAACGGTCTGAACGCCGACGATTTGGCTTGTGGGGGTTACCAGCGGGATCTGACCGAGATCTTTTCTGACTCTCGGAAGCTCTTTGTATACCTCGTCGATCTTATCGAGTGCATCCATCTCACGCAGTTGGTTGACGAGGTTGGAGAGCATGCCGCCTGGCGTCTGGTGCAGCAGAACGTTGATGTCGATGATGGAGACCTTTGAATCGTCGAGAAGATGTTTATACTTCGGCAGAACCTCTTTTTCCAGAATTTCATTGATTGCTGCCAGCTTTCTGATATCGAAGCCGGTATCGCGATTCGTGCCCAACAGGGCCATAACCAACGGCTCTACGGCTGCATGGGAGGTTCGGTAGGCGTAAGGGGTCATGCAGGTATCGATAATGTCTACACCAGCTTCGATGGCCTTGAGATGGCTCATGGGTGACATGCCGGAGGTGAAATGGCTATGCAGATGGATCGGCGCCTTAACTGCAGCTTTTAAGGCTTTGACCAGCGCGTAGGCATCGTATGGGGCAATGAGACCGGCCATGTCCTTGACGCATATGGAGTCAGCACCCATGGACTCCAGGTCTTTGGCCTTGTTCACGTAGTAGTCCAGATTATAAACTTCGCCGCCCAATCGGGGTTCAGTCAGCGTATAACAGATACAGCCCTGGAAATGCTTACCGCTTTTCTTTATTTGTTTGACGACGGTTTCAAAGTTCCGATAGTCGTTCAAGGCGTCGAAGGTTCGGAAGACGTCCATGCCGTTTTCGGCGGCGCGTTCAACGAAGGCATACGCGAGATCGTCGGCATAGTTTCTGTAGCCAACCAGATTCTGTGCTCTCAAAAGCATGGAGAAAGGGGTCTTTTTAATATAGCGCTTCAGTGTCCGCAATCGCTCCCAAGGATCCTCGTTGAGAAAACGGTGCATGGTGTCGAAGGTAGCGCCACCCCAGGTTTCGATCGCCCAGAAGCCTATTTCATCCATCATCTCCGCCACCGGAATCATGTCCTCTGTTCGGCCTCGTGTGGCAAAGAGGGATTGATGGCCGTCGCGAAGAGTGAGATCCATGATCTTTACAGGATTTTTGGCCTTGGGACGGTCGCTATCATACTTTAATGCGGTCATTTTTACTTGGTCGCTCATTGTCTATCTCCTTAGCTGCTCGTTAAACGTTGTACTCTATCGGAAGCGATCAAACGCTCTCATCTGAATCAGTCTACGCATGGCCATCATTTCCTGGCGACCCGTCATTGCCCATATATTCATCTGGGTTGAGGGGGCGGGACCTGCCACTGTCGCTGCCAATTGTGCGCAAACGGCTTCTTCTTCCTGTTGAATGTAGGCATTTACTGCGGCCAGTGCCGCGGCCATCTTTTTTTCCATTTCCGCCATCAGATCACCCGTCTTCTGAGGTTAACCATGTTTATAAACTCCGGAGATAGATCGGGTGAACGGCTCTCATGATGCCGGCACGTCGAATTTCTCCAGAATAAAATCGAGTACTTCTTTAACCACGACAAACCCGGATTTTCGGTTTGCTTCACCGGCTGCAAAAAGACAGTTGAACACACTCTCTTTTTCCGGGATTGTTCGGGGCATTATTACCTTCCCGGGAATACCAGCCTATTCGTAGATGGCGTATTCCGTGTCTTGACCAAGAAGTTGGTCGACTTCTGTCTGAATTTTGACCCTTTTTTCATTATTAACCCAGTGGTTCCAATCTTCGACGGAACGCCAGGTGCTGATAACCATGCACTCGTCGGGCTTGTCGATTCTCTTCAGGGTTTCGCCGGAGATATAGCCGGGTTGGTTCAGCGTCAGGCTGCGCAGACGCTTGAGAAGCATTGTCAGTTCGATAACATCCTTGGTTTGTACTTTGCGTTTTATGAAAATTTTGACCGTCATTGTAGGGCTCCCTCTACATGGAATCTAATGTGAAACAGCAAATACACTATCAATTAAATTATATTGTGATGACGAAAAGAATCGGTGCAGCCTCCCTTCGCGACCTTATAATGGAATATTCCCATGCTTTTTCATCGGATTGGTGTCTCGTTTGTTTTCCAAAGTTTTCAACGCTTTGATAATTTTGAACCGGGTCGTGGACGGTTCAATGATATCGTCTATATAGCCTCTTTGAGCAGCGACGTATGGGTTTGCCACTGCATCGTGATATTCTTTTTCCTTTTCAGCGAGGAACGCTGAAGGGTCTTCCGATTTCTTGGCCTGCCGGCTGTAGAGAACTTCCACTGCGCCTTTTGCCCCCATTACGGCTATCTCCGCTGAAGGCCATGCATAATTGATATCGCCTCTGAGATGTTTGGATGACATGACGCAATAGGCACCGCCGTAGGCTTTGCGGGTAATAACGGTAATTTTGGGAATCGTTGCTTCGGCGTAGGCGTAGAGCATCTTCGCTCCGTTGCGGATAACACCGCCGTATTCCTGAGCGGTTCCGGGAAGAAATCCGGGGACGTCGACAAAGGTGATCACGGGAATGTTAAAGCAGTCACAGAATCGGACAAAGCGCGCCCCCTTGATGGAGGAGTCAATATCAAGGACACCGGAGAGGAATGCCGGCTGGTTTGCAACAATACCGACACTCATCCCGTTATATCTCGCGAATCCAACAATAAGATTTGGAGCGAAATTTTCTTTAACCTCGAGGAATTCGCCGTTATCTACAGTCTGCAGGATGATCTGCTTCATGTCATATGCGGCATTGGGATTTTCCGGAACAATGGTATTTAACTCCGCCGCGGTGCGGACGACCGGATCGTCGCAGGTAATGGAGGGTGGGCTCTCCATATTGTTCTGCGGCATAAAGCTGATCAACTTTTTGATATAGTTGATTGCATCGACGCCTGAGTTTGCGGCATAGTCGCACACGCCTGATTTGCTCGAATGCATAGCCGCTCCGCCAAGTTCCTCAACGGTGACGTCTTCGTGGGTAACTGATTTCACGACTTTAGGCCCTGTCAGGAACATATAGGAATTATTCTGCACCATGACAATAAAGTCGGTCAGCGCGGGAGAATAAACGGCGCCGCCGGCGCAGGGTCCAAAGATGGCAGAAATCTGCGGAATGACACCCGAGGACATCACGTTTCTTAAAAAGATGTCGGTGTACCCGGCAAGGCTCTCGATACCTTCCTGTATCCGTGCGCCACCGGAATCATTGAGGCCAATAACCGGAGCACCGTTTTTTTGAGCAAGATCCATTATTTTGCAAATTTTTTCCGCAAAAGTCTCCGAAAGGGATCCTCCAAGTACGGTGAAATCCTGAGCAAAAACATAGACCAGCCTTCCGTCTATGGTGCCATATCCGGTTACGACACCGTCGCCGGGAAATTTCGTTTCTTCCATGCCGAAATCTCTGCAACGGTGGGTTTTGAACATGTCGAATTCTTCAAACGTTCCAGGATCGAGAAGCATGTCGATGCGTTCTCTTGCTGTCATCCGTCCCATGGAATGCTGTTTATCGATCCTTTTCTGACCGCCGCCCAAAAGAGCTTCGGCCTTGAGTTTCATCAGCTTGTCCAGTTGTTCTTTCGTATTCATGCGATCTCCTTGGTACACAATTCCTTGAAAAGTCAAACCGATAATCAGGCGAGAATCCCATCGTGGTTTGTTTCGATTACATGGGTCGGAACCCTCAAGCGAGAAGGTTAAAACCGTAATATCCGGAATGAATCCTGATTGGGTATCTACACGTAAAGTAGTCCGACCGGGTAAATTCTCCGGTGGAATATCTGAAATTTCCGTATGTTTTGTGTCGTGCGATTTATTGAAACGTCCTTTGGTTCATAAATGAAACAGTCGGATAACGGGTATATTTAAAGTAACTCAGCCAAGCTAAGAACCTTCGGCAGTCTGTTTTTTAATAAAAAAACAACAAAACGGATTGTAAGGCACTAGTCTGAGCGGAGATGATATGCCGGATGTGGAAAGCACGGAAAGACAGATAGAATTATGTCCCCGGATCCATCTTCCCTCCACGCACCGGCATATCGGTGGCTTGTGATCCTTGGTGTGCGGCGATTTACACCGACCTCCAAGTCTTTTGAATGAAAGTTGGAAGAGACTCCCCTTTCTCTTCCTTGCCACCTTTCCTGCCACTCGTTCGGCACCGCATAATTCCGTTTGGAGCACGCCCTCCAAGGGAATTAAACGAAAGTACGGTATTCTGCCAGCCAGATGTACTTAAAAAAAGCAGGAATCTCCTTCGGGACTAGGGAGTTACTAAAAAACTTCTTTACACAGTTTTCCTAAGCTTCCCAGGTCTTTGCAGACGTGTATGCCGCTATCCTGCATAGCCTTGATTTTTGCTTCAGCTGTACCTTGACCACCACTGACAATGGCCCCGGCATGACCCATTCTTCTGCCTGGGGGGGCGGTAAGCCCGGCAATAAACCCTACAACCGGTTTTTTCATGTTGGCGGCAATCCAAGCCGATGCTTTTTCTTCGGCATTTCCGCCTATTTCACCGACCATGACCACGGCCTCAGTCGATGGGTCGGCATTGAACAGTTCAAGGCAGTCCAGAAAACCCGTTCCATTGACGGGGTCGCCGCCTATGCCGATACACGTTGTCTGTCCAAGGCCCACTTCGGTCAACTGATGGACAACTTCATAGGTCAAGGTTCCGGAACGGGAGACAACACCCACAGGACCACCGGGTTTGTGAATACGACCGGGCATAATACCTATTTTGCATTCACCGGGGGTGATGATTCCTGGGCAGTTCGGTCCGATAAGCCGGGATTTTTTTTGTGCCAGGTAGTTTTTGATCTTCAGCATGTCCATTACCGGAATGCCTTCCGTGATGCAGACAATCAGTTCTATTTCAGCATCAATGGCCTCGAGAATGGCATCTCCTGCGAAAGGCGGCGGTACCAGGATCATGGAAGCATTCGCTCCGGTTTGCTCCTTGGCTTGAAGCACCGTGTTGAAGACCGGAACAGAATCCATCGACTGCCCGCCCTTACCCGGTGTGACGCCTGCTACGACATTGGTTCCATATTCGATACACTGGCGGGTATGGAACTGACCTTCCTGACCTGTGATGCCCTGAACGAGCACACGTGTTTGTTTATTGATTAAAATACTCATTGTCTTCCTTCACTGGTAGGTGGTAATCTTCGAAACTCCGATGCAATTTTGCCAAAACGCTCTGTGAGATACGGTAATACTGCGTAAGCTGAGCCGAATCAGGCAACTAACTCGGCAACTTTTTTTGCCGCGTCGGCAAGATCCGAGGCATTGATCAGTTTCAGTCCGGATTCGCTTAGGATCCTGCGGCCTTCTTCCACGTTCGTGCCTTCCATCCGGACGACAACCGGAACGGAAAGCTGAATCTTCTTCGCAGCCTGTACCACGCCGCTTGCCAGTACGTCACACCTGAGAATTCCACCGAAGATGTTGATCAGAATTCCCTTGACGTTGGGGTCGCTCAGAATGATTTTGAATCCGTTTTCGACCATTTCCGCGTTGGCTCCGCCGCCGACATCAAGGAAGTTCGCAGGAGAAGCTCCGGCCTGTTTGATAATGTCCATCGTGGCCATGGCCAATCCTGCCCCGTTGACCATATTGCCGACGTTTCCGTCAAGGTTGATGTAATTGAGGTTGTATTTGGCTGCCTCGGCCTCTTTTGGGTCGTCCTCCTCAGGATCGTGCATTTCGACGATATCGGGATGACGAAAGAGTGCGTTGGAATCGATATCAATTTTCGCATCCAGTGCCATAATGGAATCTTCTGCTGTGACGATCAACGGGTTGATCTCCACCATTGAACAATCATAATCCACGAAAAGTGCACACAGATTTTTCAAAAGAGCTGCAAAGGATTTTCGTAAGGCAGGCTCGAGTTCCAAGCCGAAGGCGACCTGGTTCATGTGGTAGCCTTTGATTCCGGTAAGAGGGTTGATGGAGACCTTGATAATTCTCTCGGGATTTTTCTCGGCAACCTCCTCGATATTCATTCCGCCGTCCTGGCTGGCGACGATGGTTATGGTTGCGGTTTCCCGGTCAGGGATAATTGAGAGGTAGAGTTCTTTCTTGATGTTTACTCCTTGCTCGACAAGGACCTTGTTGACCTTTTTCCCGACTGCACCGGTTTGCTTGGTAACCAAAGACATGCCAAGAATAGCTTTAGCGGCCTCGATAACCTCATCTGCGGTTTTTGCAACACGAACACCACCACCTTTCCCTCGGCCTCCCGCATGCACCTGGGCCTTGACGGCCACAGGAAGACCAAGCTGCTGGGCTATCTTTGCTGCTTCATCGGAACTTGTGCTTACACTGCCGTTGGGCACCGGGACATTGTATTTGCGAAAGAGCCCCTTTGCCTGGTATTCATGGATCTTCATAAATCTTTCCTGTTTCAGAAGACCGGACAGCAAGCGTCCGGTCTTCCCGAGAATGGTGAAATGTTGAGTCAGCCGCAAGAAAGTGGCGGCTGACTGTGGATTTGTTTATGTTCTGGGAAATCCCATGCCCTTCAGGGTGACTGTGATTTCATCTATGATTGCAGGGTCGTCGATTGTCGAAGGAACCCTGTATTCTTTTCCGTTTGCTATCGACCGCATTGTGCCGCGAAGGATCTTGCCGGACCTGGTTTTCGGCAGCCTGACGACGTTGGTCACCTCTTTGAAGCAGGCAACGGCGCCGATTCGATCGCGAACCATCTGAACAAGCTCCTTGCTGATTTCGTTAGGATCTTTTGTGACGCCTGCCTTCAGAACGAACATTCCGAGAGGCACTTCGCCCTTGAGCTGATCTGCTGTTCCCAGGACGGCACATTCTGCAACATCGGGATGACTGGCGATAACCTCTTCCATGGCTCCGGTGGACAGACGATGGCCGGAGACGTTGATAACGTCGTCCATACGCCCCATGACATAGACGTATCCGTCTTCATCGACGAAGCCGCCGTCGCTGGTCTCGTAGTAGCCGGGAAAGGTTGCCATATACGACTTGACGAATCGATCATCGTTTTTCCATAATGTTACCAGGTTGCCTGGAGGAAGCGGCAGCTTGACGACAATGTTGCCTTCCCTGCCTGCAGGCAGCTCTTTACCTTCGTTGTCAAGAATTTTGAGATTGTAGCCGGGACAAGGCTTGGTCGGTGAACCAGGTTTGACAGGCAACTGCTCGATACCACGGCAGTTGGCGGCGATTGCCCAACCGGTTTCGGTTTGCCACCAATGGTCAATAACGGGCCGTTTGATCAGATCGGAGGCCCAATAATAGGTGTCGGGGTCGAGGCGCTCACCGGCCAGGTAGAGACATTCAAAACAGGAGATATCATATTTCTTGAAGAGAACGCCGTTGGGGTCTTCTTTTTTGATGGCCCTGAAAGCGGTCGGCGCCGTGAAAAGGCTCTTTACACCATGCTGGGAGATGACGCGCCAGAAAGCACCGGCATCGGGAGTGCCGATGGGTTTGCCTTCATAGAAAACGGTGGTGGCGCCTTTGATCAGAGGGCCATAGACGATATAAGAATGTCCGACAACCCAACCAACGTCGGAAGCGGACCACCAGACATCGCCTGCATCTATATTGTAGATGGCTTTCATGCTCCAGTGAAGCGCCACAGCATGACCGCCGTTGTCACGGAGAACACCTTTTGGCATTCCTGTTGTTCCGGAGGTATATAAAATGTAAAGTGGATCAGTGGCGTCGAGCTCTGCACAGTCAACCGGTTTGGAGGTGCTGACCAGTTCGTTCCAGTCAATATCAACACCCGCCTTCATCTCAGCCTTTACAATATCACGCTGGAATACAACGCACTTTTCAGGTTTATGGGACGAGAGCTCAATTGCTTTGTCGACAAGAGGCTTGTAGGCCAGAATTTTTTTGCCTTCAACTGCGCCTGAAGCAGTGATGATCATCTTCGGTTCCGCATGATCGACACGGATGGCCAGCTCGTTTGCAGCAAAACCGCCGAAAACCACGGAATGGATAACACCGAGACGGGCACAGGCCAACATGGCTATGGCTGCCTGCGGAATCATCGGCATGTAGATGATGGCTGTATCCCCTTTTTTTAAGCCCTGACTTTGCAGGCCGCCGGCAAAAACAGATACTTTTTCAAGGAGTTCTTTGTAAGTGATCTTAGTGATCGTATTGGTTACCGGACTATCATATATGATAGCTACTTGATCACCGCGTCCGTTTTTGACATGACGGTCAACGGCGTTGTAGCAGGTATTCATTTTACCGCCTTTGAACCAGCGGTAAAACGGAGGGTTTGAAGAGTCCAGGACTTTATCGCATTCTTTGAACCAGTCAATACCTTTGGCAGCCTCTGCCCAAAACTCTTCGGGTTGATTAACACTACGGGTAAATACAGCATCAAAATTAGTCATAGCTCGTCCTCATTTGGTCTGATATTTAATCCACTTGTCCCATCCACCTGTCTGGGTCCCTCTAAGGCTTATACCGTATACAAGATAAATCTTCAAGTGATTTCATTTAACATTGTTACTGAAGCCTGTCGTCCCAGGCAAACCCGAAAACTAAACTTATTTTAAAATTAAATAGTTATCTAATATTGCGCTGAAAGCTAATCGATAAAGTGTAATCAAATGTATTCTTGCAATGGAATGCTGTTTTGTGGTTTATTGAAATATAATTATCTGAAATTAAATGTATAATAAAGGAAGACAGAAAACTTATTAAAAAAATTAAGAACATTGTTACCGTCTGCGTTGTCACAGTTTTATGAAAACGTTTTTTCTTTGTCAAGAAAAAAATAATCCGAAGATTCATTTGGAAAAATTTTTAAATTATAAATGCAAAAAATATACATATACCAATTTGTTAGTTGTCTTTGGACCTTTGGGGCCGTTAGATGCCAAGGTAAGGGCATATTGGACATTTCACCTGATGGCGCGTTGCCTTTGGAGCGGAAAAGAAATGCTGTTCTTCAAAAAAGCTAAAGGGAAAAATGACAAGAGACGCTCTCACTCGTCATGTGGATTCGATGTGATAAACAGGGCTGCAGACTGGAGCTTTGAAAGATAACAACAGGGAGGAAAGGGCATGGAAAAAAAGGATAAGAAGGGTGGAGGGCACAGACGAAGATCCGGTATGGTGGCTGTGCCGGGAGGAATTGCGTCTTGAAGGGAGTAGGTTTGCACTGCCTCCCGATTTAAACAGAGACGGTTATTGGGCGTTGATCGGAGAACCGGCTTCGCATCTGAGCAGAACTACCTGGATTTTCATATTGAAATCGTACACTCCTGAAGTATCACGCCAGCTTTCATATCCGAAGCCAATCACATTTCCGCTTTTTTCCCAATCGGTGTAGCCAAATTTCCAACCGAACCAGTCTTTGCCGAATTTGTATGTTTCTTTTGGGCCGTAAGAGAAAAATTTGAAATCCTGACCTGTATCTTCAGAGGTCTTTCGGCTCAAGCCGATAAAGATGAGATCAGCCCCTTTGTTTTTGGCAAAATCAGAAATCGCTTCCCCGATACGAGCCCCGGTCAGTCCGGCTGGAGTATGAACGATGAGATGGGAGAAGACCCTGCACTGGGCCGGCACGTCCTTTTCTTGAAAAACAACCTGCGCTTTATTCGTGGAGGGAAAGCGGATACCGTTATAAACAGGTGGTTTTGAGGCACATCCCGCCAAAAGAAGAAATACCATCGCGCTGAGTGAGTATACGAAGCTTTTATACATGGAGCCCCCGGTTTGAAAGTACGTTGTGAAAACGACACCGTTATTTTTACCGTATCGCGTCCTTGAACGCAAAGGGTATTTGGACTTGCGGAACAGCAAACCTCTATTGTCTGCCGTATCGCTCCTCCATCTTTTTATTCAATGCGTCTCGAGGAAACCAGCTCTGTGTTTTGAAATGGACCTTCCATAGAAAGACATGTCCACCGGGATCGCGGTCTACAGGCTCGATCATATCGCAGGAAAGAAGACTGTCCAATGCCGCAGGCAGGGACTGTCTGGAGATCCCCGCATGCAAGGCGAGTTGTAATGGTTCGGCTTCGCAGAAGTCAAAATCTCTGGTCCGGTAGACTTGATCGAACTCTTCGTCAACGAAGTTCGGGTCTTGGTAAAGCCGATAGACATCACCGTCAAAGTAACCGAAGTGCCTCATGACAGGGTAAAGTGCCTGAGCCGTCGGGGACAGTTCCTGCCAAAGCCCCTTTTCCAGAAGACACTTGTAAAAGGGGAAAGAGCGGCCCGGGACCCTTGGAGGGGCTGCGATAAAGAACTTTTTCGACCGTCGGCCCCGAGGAGTTATATAGTTTGTGATTTTAATATTGTACAACCCGTCAAGAGCTCGGACTCCCAGCCTGACCGTTTTGTCGGTGCGGCCTGAAAGGATGGAAATGGTTCGTTCTGCCGGATAAGCGATTCCTTTTTGGTTTCGATGGCAGGCGATTACGGGGAAGATAGACTTAGAGGCTTTAGGGAGTTTGGCCCACAGCTTTTTTTTAATCAGTTGTCCGTCGAACCAGAAATGAGAAGTCCAATTAATGTCTTCTTTGAAGCGATACATTGCAGGCCACGAAGAGATATTGTTGAAAAAAAGGTGTCTATATGAGGCGCAATAGTACACGGATTGCAAAGACTTGGCAACGGTTGTCGACACAATGAGTCTGAAAACGAGTACTATTTTGGGGTTGGAAAAGGAAGATCTTAGAAGATCAGTTCCTTGAAATACGTTATGGAAGGAAATTCCTTGGAGTATTCCACCTGGAGACGGGAACTCGGTCTGGCGACATGAACGAGATGGCGGATACCGTAATACTGTGCTGACCGAAGAACTTTCTGCGTATCGTCGGCGAGTAAAGTCCGATCTTTGTCAAAGTCGAGAATTTTTTCCAGGCGTTGCCAAAATACTGGATTCTCCTTGGCCTCGCCGACTTCCTCAGAGCAAACGATTTTGGAAAACCACGGTCCGAGATCGCTTTTGCGCAATTTGATCTCCAGGGTTTTGGAATGGGCATTGGTGACGAGATGGACTTGTTTGCCGATGTCCTGTGTGAATTTCAAAAAATCGATCACATACGGGTGAACCTGGATCAGGTGATCGATCCTGCATTTGAGTTCCGGGATGTCCAGTTGCAATTGTTCCGACCAGTAGTCAAGATCGGTCCATTGAAGTGTATTTTCAACTCGTTGGTATCGCTCAAGAAGGGCTTTTTGTGCCTCTTCAGGGCTTAGATTGTTTGCTTCGGCAAAGACTTTTGGGACATATTCTTCCCAGAAGTAATCGTCGAAATATTTGTCAAGCAAGGTCCCGTCCATATCCAGCAGAACGGTATCGATACCGGACCAGGTGAAACCGGGCGGAATCGGTGCGGAAGTTGAATTAGTCATCGGCATAACGAGATGAGTTCGGCGAGGGTTTGGCGGATGGAGGCAAAAATAGACCGGTTTGCTCCAAGGTCGGCCTGGATGATGAGTTTTCCTTCCGGCGTAAGTCGGGCCTTGGTCTTTTTTTGCAGGTAGCTTAAGAGGCTTTCGGGGCTGAGGGGCGTATCGTCCTGAAAGGAGAAAACAAGGTTGTCCTTGCCTCTCTCAAGCTTATTGATACGAAGGGTAATGAGATCCTTTTTCAAGGTGACAATTTCAAAGAGGTTGGCTGTCTCTTCCGGCAAGGTGCCGAATCTGTCCCGCATTTCCTCTTTGAGGTCGGACTGAACCGATTCATCCGCCGTGGACAAAGTTGATATCCTTCTATAGGCCAGATAACGCTGGTTGGTATCCGGTATATAGGTTTGAGGAATATAAGCGGAAATCTGCAGGTTGATCTCTGGATCCAAGTCGTCTCCGGCAGGTTGATCGGACCCGGACGATGCTCTTGATTTCAGGTCGGTGACCGTTTTCTGCAAAAGATCGAGATAGAGGTCGTAGCCGATGGCCGCGATATGACCGCTCTGGGAGACCCCGAGAAGATTGCCGCCGCCTCGTATCTGCAAATCGCTCATAGCCAGCTTGAAACCGCCGCCCAGTTCATTGTAGTCCATCAGCGCGCGCAGACGTTCCTTGGCGTCCTTGCTCAGGCCGTCCATGGACGGAACCAGCAAGTAGGCATAGGACTGAATGTTGGACCGTCCTACCCTGCCTCGCAGTTGGTAAATCTCAG
The DNA here is from genome assembly GCA_046705065.1 of Desulfocapsaceae bacterium. Taxonomy (GTDB): domain Bacteria; phylum Desulfobacterota; class Desulfobulbia; order Desulfobulbales; family Desulfocapsaceae; genus CAWGGS01. Next base: position 16,492 of record JBJKQT010000118.1, on the reverse strand, counting down.
CCAAGCCCAACCTGTCGGCCTGGTTGATAATGATGGTGTTGGCCGCAGGGATGTCAAGGCCCGATTCGATGATCGTTGTGCAAACCAAGACGTCGATTTCTCTGTTGACGAACAGGACCATGACGGCTTCGAGGTCGCGGCCATCCATCTGTCCGTGAGCAACACCGATCCGGGCTGCAGGTACGAGCTTCTGTATGGTGGCAGCGATTCTATGAATGGACCTGACGCGGTTGTGGACGAAGAAGACTTGACCGTTTCGCCGCATCTCCTTTACGACGGCCTCCTTGATTACCAGGTCGTCATAACGGGCGACGAACGTCTTTACCGGCAGTCGATTGACCGGCGGACTCGAAATTACCGAGAGATCTCGAATACCCAACAGAGACATTTGCAGAGTCCTCGGGATCGGGGTTGCCGTTAAGGTAAGGACGTCCACCTCTGTCTTGATCCGTTTGATTTTCTCTTTATGGCTGACGCCGAAACGATGCTCTTCATCCACGATAAGAAGGCCGAGATTTCTATAGACGACATCCTTGGACAAGAGTCTGTGCGTCCCGATAATAATGTCAATTTTACCTGCGGCAAGTTCACGAACGAGCCGGCGTTGGGTGGAAGTGCTGCGAAAGCGGTTGATGCATTCTACAGTAACCGGAAAGCCCTCAAGACGCTCTTTGAAGGTATGCAGGTGCTGCTCGGCGAGAACCGTCGTCGGCACAAGAATGGCCACCTGGAATCCATCCTCCACCACCTTGAAAGCGGCGCGGATAGCAACCTCGGTCTTGCCGTAGCCTACGTCGCCGCAGACAAGCCTGTCCATGGGCCGATTGGAAGTCAGGTCAGTGATGACGTCGGTAATCGCCCTGTCCTGACCGGGTGTTTCGTCGTAAGAAAAGGACTCCTCGAGTTCGTGGAACATTTCAGCCGGTGGAGAGAACTGTTTGCCCTCACGGATTTCCCTATTGGCGTAAATGTCCAGAAGCTCATGAGCAATCTTCCAGACCTCTTCCTTGACCTTCGTTTTGACGGTCTTCCATGCTTGGCTGCCGAGTTTGTCGATCTTGGGAGTATGGTCGGAGAGGCCTTGATACCGGCTGATCAGGTTCAAACGGTCCACGGGCAGATAGAGCTTGTCGCCGTCACGGTACTCCAGAATCATGAAGTCGTTGCACACTGCGTTGAACTCCATGGTCTCAAGCCCGAGGTAGATGCCGAGTCCATGGTCGCGATGAACAACGATATCACCATGGTTCAACTCGGAGAATCGGATGGGTTCACCTTGCGGACGTTGCGACTTCTTTTTCCCGCCAAGTCGCATCTCGCCGAACAACTCGCTCTCCGAGAGGAAATGAAGTTTATCCTCAGGTAAGCTGAATCCCTCTTGCAGCGGATGGCTGCAGAGGAAAAGACAGTGCGAACTCCCGGGCTCTTGAAGACGTTCCAGGACAAGCGGGGCTTGGGCGGGCATGATGTCGAGACCATGCTTTGCCAAAAGCTCCGCCAGATTTTTTGCGTGGCGTTCGGAACGGCAACAAATAATGACCGTATCCCCTTGTTTCTGCCAAAGAAGAATCTGATCGGTCAAAGGGGCGAGCAGGCCGCGGTGCTGACGCTGTGAACCGATATCCTGCTTGAGAAGAAGATGGTTCGAAGAAGAAATCGTTAACGTTTCTTTTGAGTCTTCATTGAAATCAGAGCAGAGAATCCTGGGATGGGCGGCAAGGCGCTCCTGCAGTTGATCAAGGTTTAAAAAGAGATCGGTTGGAGGCAGGGCGCAGACGAGATTTTTTTGCGCCTCGATATAATTTGCCTCTATCCGTTCGGAGACGAGCTGCAGGCTTTGATGACATGCCTCAGGGTCGATGATAACGAGCCGGGTCTCTTCAGGCAGGAAATCGAAAACAGAAGCGGCTGGAGCTTCTGTTTCAGGATAAAACAGTGGAAGAAACAGCTCTATTCCGGAAAATCGACGGCAGGAGGTGATATGGTCGCGTATCTTTCCAGTCTGGGTCGTATCCCAGCGAGAAGTTTGTGAAATTTTTTGCAGGGAATGAACAATTTGGTTATACGCCTCCGAGCCTGTTTGCGGGAAAAGAATGTCGCTGACTGGCAGCAATGTCGCTTCGGAAAGTTCTTTTTCTGAGCGTTGGCTTATGGGATCGAAAATTCGGAGGGAGTCAACAACATCACCGAAAAAATCCAGACGAACAGGCCCTTCTTGCAGACCCCCTCGATCATCAGGAAAAGGCGGAGGAAAGATGTCGATAATTCCGCCGCGGACCGAAAAATCACCGACTCGTTGTACAAGCGCGACCTTTTCGTAGCCTGCCTGGATCAAGCCTGCCACAAGTTTCTCCTGGTCAAACTCTTCTCCCGCCATGATCAGTTCTGCGGAACCTGTCAGAATTTTTTTTGGCATGGTCCGGCGCATCAGGGCTTCTGTGGACACGACGAGAAAGAACGGCCCGGTATTTTCCTGTAGACTGTAAAGGGTGGAAAGTCTGGCTGCAGTGGTCTGTTGATCCGGCGAGAGCGGTGTATAGGGAGGGATCTCATAGCCCGGGTAGATGAGAATCCTTGTATCGGTGAATAGTCTGAGGTCCTGCTCGAAAAGAGTGACCATATGTTCATCCGGCAGGATGCAGCAGCATGAGCCGGAAGAGGACAGCGCACTCACCAATGCGGGACTGCTGCCGCGTAAGCCTGCCACGGTCAGAAGATTTCCTGCTTGGCTCAGTTGTTTGGAGAGCAGTTTGGACATCGATAAAAAAAAGTGCCGGTTGCACCATGGCAACCGGCATAAGCAGAGGTTGTCTCTAGATGAGTTGAATCAGAAAGTGCCGCCTATGGTAAAATCCCATACCGACTGGGCCTCCCCTGAAAGCGGGTCGAGGTTGTATCCCCACACGATGCGCAAAGGCCCGATGGGCGACAGCCAGTTGATCCCGAGGCCGGTTGATTTTCTAAAATCGCTGAACGACCAGTTCTCATCGTTGTTGAAGACCCGTCCCATGTCATAGAAAATTACGCCTTGAACACCTTGCGAGGCAACGAGGGGAAAGAGTATTTCGGAAATAGTATACCACATCTTGTCACCGCCGATCAGATCTCCGGTGGTGGGGTCTTTCGGGCTGATTTTGGCATATTTGAAGCCGCGGATCGTATTGATTCCACCTAGATAGTATCTCTCGAAAACCGGCAATTTGCCCGACTCGTTTTCCCATGCTTCCCCTGCAGAGCCGCGCAGATGCAAGGTTGTCCCCAAGATAAGCGGGAAATACCATGAGGTTACGCCTTCAAGTTTCGTGAACTGAGAATCTCCACCGAACGGTCCGCCGGCATATTCGACGCTGGCTTCATTATACGAGCCCTTGGAGGTGCCGTAGCGTCGATCACGCACATCTCGTCTCATGGTATACTTCACTGAACTCGTTGTATGGATGTCTTCAGAAGCCCTGATGATATATGCGGCGTTTGCGGTGACATCCGTCAAATGGGTGTCGGTGAAATTATAGCTTCCAATGCCGATCCAATCACCCCATAAGGGATACCCGAGACGCAAAGAGCCGCCTTTTGAGTTTCTCGTATAATCAGTGTATTGCCGTTCCAGGTTGAAGAGATCGATGCCCAAAGACAATGCCGAGTCATTCACATGCGGATTCGTAAAGGAGAGGTTGAAGAGTCGACTGACGCTTCCGGTATTGGCGCTGAAAACAAGACTGTCACCCAGGCCGAGGAAGTTATCCTCGGAAATCTGTCCCATGAGTACAACCTGATCCACCGAGCTGTATCCCACACCAATACTGAACCGACCGGTGCTCTTCTCCTTCACATCGATATCGATGTTCATTTTTGTAGGATCACCGGTCGGTACCGGTGTAACGCTCACCTGGTCGAAGAAATCCAGACGCTGCAGTCTCTCTGAGCTGGTGCGTATCGCTTTCGAGTCAAAGATACCGCCTTCAGCGATCTTCAGCTCACGACGAATAACATTGTCTCGTGTTCTATTGTTGCCTTTAATGACGATCCTGTTGATATAGACGAGATCTCCCTTTCGAATATTGAATACGATGTCAAAACGTTTAGCGGTACGCGATTTTGTGAGGTCGGGGCGTATTTCAACGAAGGCATAGCCCTTTTCGGCATAAAGATCTTGAATTTTCAAGATATCATCACGCAGGACCTTCCGGCTCATATATTTTTCCTTGCGGATGGTCATCAGATCGATCAATTTCTGTTTGCTGGTAATTAAGTCTCCTTTGAAATCTATGGTGCCGACCTCGTAGCGAGGTCCTTCATCGATATCAAAGGTGATATAGAGCCACTCCTTGTCCTGGGTGATGATGGGATCGCTGATCTTTGCATCCAGAAAGCCGTGGTTGTTATAAAATGCGACGATCCTGTCGGCATCTTGTTTCAACTGGTCCATATCCAGGAGACCTGCATCGGTGAGCCAGGAAAAGAAACCGTGCGTGCCCGTCTTCATAACGTCTTCGAGTTCGCTGCTTGAAAAGGTCTTATTTCCGTGAAACCGAATTTCTTTGATGTAAATCTTCTTGCCTTCCGTAATTGTAAAAGCGACCTTGGCCGATCCTTTACTGGGGTAAGTGATCTTGGACGCGACCTTGGTGTCGTAATATCCCTTTGATCTGTAGAGGTTTTTCATCGCCTCCACAGCATTGTTGATCTTGGCAGGATTGAGGATGCTGTGATCTTTAAGATTTGCGGCATCTTTGACATCCTTTTCTTCCAGAGCGGATATGCCGGAGTACGTTATGGAATCGATGACGGGTTTTTCCACGACTTTGAAAACGATATGCTTTCCTTTCGGTGTATCCGTCACATCCACCTGGACATCATCGAAATATCCCATCTGATAGATAGATTTTAGATCTTCCCGTAAAATTGAAGAATTATACACATCGCCGACTTTGGTTTTGATTTTTCTGAGAATCGCACCGGAATCGATATTTTTATTGCCCTCGGGGGTGATGGAGGCAATAATCGTATCCTTTTGTGAAGCGGCTATAATATCGCGGACGATTCCGGAAAGAGCTTCGGGCAAGTCGGCAGCCGATTTTGCCTGTCGGGTATAAAAGATCGGGGATGTCGGGGCTTGGGAGTCAAAAACCTTGACATCTACACTGATTTGATTTCCCAGTACCGTCAATGTTCCTGCGGCGACACTTTTCATCCCGGTTAATTCCGAGATATGCTGCAGGGACTGTATAGTCGGGGGCCAGGCCGTATCGTAATTCACCATTTTTTGCGCCCTGTCCCTTGAAAGCATCGTCATATTGTTTGCTTCAAGGGCTGATTTCAGATCTTTGTCGGCGGAATCGGCAAGGCCTGCGGCATTTGTCTTGCTGTCTATTTTAAGGGGAAGAAATGCCGTGTTTTGTTCAATTGCCTGTGCGGAAATCGCAAGAAAAGGGAGGCTGAGTATAAAAAACAGGAGAAGCAACTTCTTGCAAAAACCAGCTCGCAACGTCGAGGCGTCAGATGATTGTTTCAATCCCATGGATAAATCCCTTTCCGGTAGGTGTTGGAGGTGTTCAATTGCCTGTTATGCCGGCAGGCAGACTAAATTTTTCAGAGATGCCGACTAATAATGGAAATAAAATCTTGCCCATTATGCCATGTTTGGGAAAAAATGCAAAGAAGACAAAAGGGACTGCAACGAAAAAAATTGGGCACATGAACCGGAAAGCGGCGTGAAGAATACGTACAAGGCGAGTCGGCTCAAGATACCAGAATTTAACATTTTCGAAGATGGATTGAAAACTAAGGCCAGCTGGAAAAGTATAATACATCAGGCTGTTGATCTTCTTTTCCCTCCGGCATGCGCCGCTTGCGGGAAATCGACAGACGGCCACTTCCGTCTGTGTTCATCATGCATGGATAACGTCCGTTTCCTTTGTTCGCCTCTGTGTGTCAGGTGCGGGACAATCTTTGGGTCAGCCGGCGGAAATGATCATCTGTGTGGTGAATGCATGAACAATCCACCGCCATACACCGCGGCGCGCAGCATCTGCCTCTATGCTCCTCCGGTAAGCCGTCTTCTGCAGAACCTCAAATATGGGGCGGATAGAACCGCAGTGGCCGCTCTTGCTTCGCTGACCGCCCGTTTCAATTTACCCTTTTTAGCAGAAGTTGATCTGGTTATTCCGGTCCCTCTTTTTCCGAGACGTCTCCGGAAACGGGGAATGAACCAGTCGCTTCTGCTGGCGCGCCTGTTCTTCCCCAATGATAGAAAGGCAATCTGCCCCGACAACCTTATGAGATCAAGAGACACGGTGCCGCAAACGGGCCTTGACGGCAAACAGAGGAGAAAAAATCTCAGGGGTGCTTTTTCTGTGAAACGAAAAGATGAGATACAGGAGAAGCGCATTTGTTTGGTGGATGATGTCTTTACAACTGGAACGACGGTAAAAGAATGCGCTCAGACGCTCATGCGGGCCGGGGCTGCCGAGGTGTTTGTATTGACAATGGCACGGGTCGTACCATTCGATGCAGCCGGCAGGTTGGGATCTGACGGATAGAGACACATTGTAATACTTTGTTGTGGCTAATATTTTTCAAACAAAAAATATAATTGGCAGCATGAGAAGGGTTGGTTGGGAATTGGAAAAATAAAGATGAGAAAAAAATTTCAAATAAAATTTAATGAAATCCTTGATACAACGGAATTCCAGAAATCTTCAGACAAAATTTTAATTAATATTTAGTTAAATTCAGGATTATTTAGATAAATTGAATTTAATAATACGGTTAAATTGTTAATAACCAAACCCTAACATTTGTAACTTTTTGAAATTGTTTTGTAAATAGTGAGTTTTGACCAGGCCAATAGATTTAAGGGTTCCAGAGGTTGATCACTGGGAGGCCACACTATATCTGTAATTAGGGTTGTTAACAGTCTGAATAGGAATTTTTAGGAAAATTTCTGAAAATCGTCTTTGACGGAAAACGAAAAATGGAGTTTATCATCGATCATGCATGGCGTCGTTGACAACGTTTTCCTATCGTTGTGCGGCAGTGAAATTTAGCTGGCAACATCTACATTTTCCGAACATGCAATTACCTATAATCTTAATAATTGCTATACAACTGCTGGAGAGATTGGCCGTACTTGTGCTGGATCGGCATTAAATCTTATTTTCTGGAGAGAATTAATGGTTTGGGATAAAGCAAAGGAGATTCTACAGGAGGAACTCGGCAAAAACGTCTTCACCCTCTGGATAGAGCCTCTTGCCTGTGAGCAGGTTTTGCAGGACAGAATACGGTTGGTATGTCCTGATCGGTTTTTCAGTGCTTATGTGGCAGAGCATTATTTGAACATTATCCAGGCGAAGATTAACGAGACTGACCCGCTTCAAAGAAAAGTAATCCTCTGCGAAGGGAAACAGCAGTCTCCTTTTCCCACAGTGAAGGGGGAACAGCTCAGGTTGCCAAATTTTCCCGCGGGCGGATCATGTGTTCGTTCGCTGCATCCTCGTTACACGTTTGACGAATTCATGGTGGGGGAGAGCAATATCCTCGCTCATTCTGCCTGCAGATCGATGTCGGCCAACGATGATTCCATTGGTCCCTGTCTCTACATTAACAGCTCAACGGGTCTTGGCAAGAGCCATCTTACCCAGGCAGTCGCTCATCAGATACTAATGGAATCGCCACTTACCCGTCTGCATTACATGACAGCCCAGCAGTTTTCCTCAGAGATGGTTCGGGAGATCAAAGCCAACTCCATGGACAGATTCAAGAATAAATACCATGAAAACTGCGACATCCTTTTGGTCGAAGATGTTCACTCTCTAACCGGGAAAAAGAAGACTCAAGAAGAAATGAATGAGCTTCTTGATTCTCTAATTAAATCAGGAAAAAGAGTGATCCTTACCGCAAACAGGTCGCCAAGGGAATTGGACGGAATCGACGGGGAGTTCCGGTCACGCATGGCTGCGGGGCTTGTCACCACCATCCAGGCTCCGGACCTGAAAACCCGGGAGAGGATCGTATTGAACAAGCTTCGATATCATAACCTGCAGCTACCGGAATCTTACATTACCTATCTTGCCCAGCAGATAAAAGGTGATGTCCGTCAGATTGAGTCGGCCATTATCGCCATTCGGGCCAAAGCAAAACTGATGGCCTGCCCGGTGGAAATGGATTTAGTCAAGGAGGTTGTGCGGACGGTGATCGGTGAACCGAAATCAGTGACTTCTACTATGATCGGCGAATTTGTCGGAGCCCAGTTTAAGGTGAGCGTCCAGGAGATGCAATCTCGGTCAAGAAAAAAAGCTCTGACTTTTCCCCGGCAGGTAGCAATGTATCTCAGCCGCAAGCATACCCAGGAGTCGCTGGTTGATATCGGCAAGGTTTTCAATCGGGATCACTCAACTGTTCTGCACGCCATAAAGGTTGTAACCGGTCTTACCTTGCGCAATATCTCCGTAAATGAACAGGTCAGGCTGTTGAGCAATAAAATAGAAAAATTTTAGTACCGGCTTCATTGATTGGGCCAAGAGTATCCGCTTTTCTTTCCATCTGCTGCCGCAAAGGAACAGCCGATGGAGAAGAGCGGATATTTTGAAGTAAAAGACACTCCCAGGACTGACTTGCGGGAGCTAAAAATACACACCCTTGACATCTGCTTTCCCGCTTTGGTCTCCCCGGCCTTCCATGATATTCTCGGCCACTCTTGCGGCCGTCTTTATCATGTCGTTGATGCCGATTCCATCCCAACCAAAACCGCAGATGTGCAGTCCTCTGTGTCGCTTCGAGAGCCTGTTGCGCCAGGCTAAAAGGTCCGGATACCCCTGCTCGGGTTGTGGAATCCCTCCGCATGCACGCAGAATCTTTGTGTGTATCGGTCTTTGGGAAATTTTCAGAATAGACCTGACATCATTAAGGGATTGATCAATGAGCGACTCGTCGTCAAATTCCGCCCTTTCCGGATGGCGCCGCCCGCCGACCAGGACCTCGATCAACGAGCATCCGCCGGGAGCCCTTCCGGGAAACATGTTGGAGGAAAAGAGCGTACCCAATGTAAACCGGTTCTCGCTGTCCGGTATCAGATACCCGAATCCTGGTGGAAGTTTGACGTTTTCATCGAAACCGAAAGCCACCGTGGCGATTCTTGCCTCAGGGATTTGGGCAAGCGGCATGTCGTCATCGATGCCTTTTAACAAGGCAAGCGAAGTGTTCACAGGCAAGGCCAACACGAGATTTGCCGCCGAGAAGTGCCCTCTCTCCGTCTCTATCTCCCAACCGTTTTCGATTTTTCTGATATTTAAGGCTCTGCAATTAAGCAATATCTCTCTTTCAGGTTGAAGAAATTCGCTTAAGCGATCCGGCAGCCGTTGCATGCCTTGCGCGAAGCTTGTCATTGTCGGCAAGGTAAGCTTTTTGCCGGCGTTGCGTTTGCGTTTTTTGGCAAAAAGGCCGCGGATTACGGAACCGTGTCTCTCCTCCATTGCCCGAACTCCAGGCATCACTCCGTCTATGGACAGCCTTTCCATATCACCGGCATATGTTCCGGTTAAAGCGGCGTCGATGAAGGGAAGCAGCGCGGGTCCGAACCGATGAGACGCCCACTTTGCCACACTCGGGCTTCCCACCAGGGGTTTTTTCCAGATTTCAGCCAAAATACGGAGTTTATCCTGCCAGCCGATAAGTGAGGTTGCCAGGATGGCACGCGGGGTTTGTGGAATCTGCCTGAGTTCGCCTGCCAGATAGACATAGCGGACGAATCTGCCGAGTGGTGCTCGAACACATTGACCGGCAAGTCCTGTCCTGCCAAGAATCTCCTTACTCTCTTCGCAGTTGTCGAGAAAACCGTGCGGACCCGCCTCGGCGATGAATCCTCCATCCCTGCAAGTACGGATAACTCCACCGGATTTCTGGTCTTTGTCGAGTATGAGGAAAGTATGTCCGTAACATCTGGTTTTGAGTGTATTGGCAACGGTCAAGCCGGAAAGTCCGGCTCCGATGATCACTGTATCGGTCATTGAAGTATCGCGGTTATAGTTGATTTAATGAGTCGGATAACGATCCAGCCACCATGGTGAAGCATGCCGGGGGGGATCGTCTGAGTATTCCCAATGCTGTCAGTCCCCTCGTTTTCATGAAGGTTCAGATTCAATTCATCCAAATACGTATTGATGTCGTAGTTGTCAAGATTGCCGATTTCGTCATAGACGCTAAGGATTTCATTCAGCATCATTTTGGCATCAGTTTTATCACCGAAATTTGTCAGATCCCAGTTCACAACAAGGAGATCAGCCGGATCGAGTCCGGGAATGACGAGCATCCCCTTGACCGACATATGTATGTCTCCAAAGGCGACAGTTCTTCTTGTATTCTCATCAGTTATCGAAGATAGCCGGCGATGCGGCGATGCGGGGTTGACACAGAGTGATATATGCTTACCATTTTGGCCGACTTTGGGAAAAAAATCAATGGAAAGGGTCTAGGGAAAGGCCTTTTCCTCAGCACGAAGAAAAAACGAGGTGACCAATGAACGAAAAGACCTATGAATTCAAGGCGGAAACCAAAAAACTTCTTGATATAGTTATCAATTCCCTCTATACCGAGCGCGACGTCTTTATCCGGGAATTGATCTCCAATGCTGCAGATGCATTGGAAAAATATAGACATGAGACGCTCACCGTAGATGATGCCTTCGATTCTCATCTGCCCTTGGAAATCACCATCGGCCTCGATGAGAAAAATCATACCCTGACCATTACCGACACCGGGATTGGAATGACTCGAACGGAATTGGAGGAGAACTTGGGCACCATCGCCCATTCAGGCTCAAATACCTTTCTTGTGCAACTGGCGGAGGCGGCAAAAAAAGATATCAGCCTGATAGGTCAGTTCGGAGTGGGATTTTATGCAGCGTTCATGGCAGGGAAAAAGGTACGCGTGCAGAGTCGTTCCTGGGACGGAAGTGAAGGGCACGAATGGGAGTCGGACGGGTCCGGATCTTTCACCATTCGTGAAGAAAAAGGTCTTCACCGGGGAACCAAGGTCATCGTCGAACTCAAAGAGGATGCCCATGACTATGCCGTAAAGTGGAAAGTCGAATCCATCATTAAGCAATATTCAGCTTTTGTCTCTTTCCCGATCAAACTGGAACAGGAGGTCGTAAACACCGTTCAAGCCCTGTGGACCAGAAATAAAAGCGAGATTGAAGAAAAAGACTATGCGGAGTTCTATAAATTCATCGGCAATGCCGTGGATGAACCGACCTATCGTCTCCATTTTTCCGCTGATGCGCCGCTGGCAATTAATGCCCTGCTCTTTGTCCCGAAAGAGAATTTCGAGCTCATGGGTTTTGGTCGGGTAGAACCGGGTGTCAATCTCTATTGTCAAAGGATACTGATCGATCAGCATTCAAAAAATATCCTTCCCGAATGGTTGCGGTTTTTAAAAGGTGTCGTGGACAGTGAGGATCTGCCGCTTAATATCTCCAGGCAGTCGCTTCAGGACAATTCGTTGGTTGCAAAACTCAGAAAAGTGATCACCAAACGTTTCCTGAAGTTTATGGATGAGGAAGCGAACAAAGATCAGGATGCCTACCTGCAGTTCTGGAAAACCTTTGGTATTTATTTCAAGGAAGGACTCACTTCGGATTTCGAGTTTCAAAAGGAGCTCGGAAAGCTGGTCCGTTTCGAATCGTCAAAATCCGAGCCGGACAAACCCATTGCCTTGGCCGATTACGTCATGCGAATGCGTCCCGATCAGGAGGAGATTTACTATATCAACGGGCCGAGTCGGTCGGCTATCGAGGCGGGACCTTATATCGAGATGTTTAAGAAAAACGACATCGAAATCCTCTATACCATGGAGCCCATCGACGATTTCGTGTTGACCCACCTGGGCGAATTCGAAGGGAAGAAGCTTGTTTCTGCCGACCGGGCAGACCTTTCTTTACCACAAGGTGCCGAGGAGGGAGAAGAGAAGGCGCCAGCCGGGGAGAAGGAAACTCCGGCACTTTCCAAAGACGACGGCAAAGGCTTGATCGGCTGGCTGAAAGAGACCTTGTCAGACAAAGTCGCCGACGTTATCGAATCAAAACGGTTGGTCGATTCGCCTGCCATGATCGTTAATCCCGACGGCTATATGACCTCGACCATGGAGCGGGTTTTAGCAGCCAGTCGTCTTGAAAAGGGGCTACTTAATGAAAAGAGCAAGAAAAATCTCGAGATAAATTTCGGCAATCCCCTCATCGTACGATTGGCCACCCTCAGGAAGACCGATCAGGATTTCGCCAAGGAGGTAGCCGAACAGATATTCGACAATGCGATGATTCAGGCCGGTCTTCTTGTCGATTCACTGACAATGGTGGAGAGAAATTACAGAATTTTGGAAAGAGTCATCAAAGAATAGAAGCAATCGGGCAAGTTGATCGAAAAGTAGTGAGAATTGAGGCCGTTGGAAAAGTATTTGCGCCCGGAACAGACGACGGCCTCGTTTCCGAACCGTACCGATTATGCACATAAACATTGAAAAATGGCTTCCTTCAGGCTATAGAGCGATTGGGCCGTAGTTTTTTGGTGACCATTTTGTAGGGAAAAAGATATGCCCGTGATGCGTTGTTATTATATCCTGTTGTTGGGTGCGTTGTTTCTTTTTGCTGGATGTGCAACGAAACCCGTCCGTCATCTGGCTTCTGATGCCAGCCTCATAACAATCGGAAAATCAACCCGGAGTGATGTGTTGACCTATCTCGGCGAACCGGACTCGGAACGGATGGTTTCCGGCGATACCAAGCAGTGGGTCTATTTCGAGGAAAAGCAATCTTTTCTACAGAAGGCTCCGGTGGTGGGAAAAGTCTTCAAACCGGATGGTTACGGCATGATATTGATTACCTTCAAAGGTGATCTTGTGGTTGATTGCCGGTACAGTGCATTTGACGAAGATGAATTTGATTGGGCCGGGAGCTACCCCTGGCAGGAAGTGAAAGAATAGGCGTGAAGGACGGCTATGTTACAGTTAGGGAGCGAATGGTTCGCGAACAGCTCCTGCCACGCGGAATAGATGATGAACCGACCTTGAAAGCCATGCGGGAAGTGCCGCGGCATCTTTTTGTCGATGATGCCATGTGGGCCAGAGCCTATGGCGACTATCCGCTTCCCATTGCCGCCGGACAGACCATCTCGCAACCCTTCATCGTTGCCTACATGACCCAGGCGTTAAGCCTCAAAGAAACAGATAAGGTTCTTGAGATCGGAACCGGATCGGGATATCAGGCTGCAGTATTGTCCCGTATCTGCGATAAGGTGTATACGGTGGAGCGTATCCATACCTTACTCGCGGGAGCCCGCAAAATTTTCGATAAACTTCGGTATTATAATATAGTATCCAAACTGGACGACGGAACACTCGGATGGCCGGAGTACGTCCCGTACGATGCCATCATCGTGACGGCGGGAGGCCCTACGATTCCTGAGCCCCTCATCAATCAGCTGGCGGACGGCGGCAGGCTGGTCATGCCGGTGGGAAACCAGAACTTCCAGACATTGCAATTGTTGATCAAAAAGGGTGATGAAACTGAGATTACTTCTCTCGAGAGTGTGCGGTTTGTGAACCTGGTCGGCGAGTACGGTTGGAGTAGATAACCAAAAGAGGTGTGGATGTGGAAGCAATCATAAAAAAGAGACGCACGCTCCAGGAAACGATGAACTTTATGGCTGCGCTATCAGCCGGCATCGAGCCGATCCTCGGCCGCGGTGCCAACAGCATGACCATGTCGGCCGGCCGCAATCTCGGGCGAGAATTTTCAGCTGAAGCAAAATCCACGAACGATCTGCTCGAGGCCATAGACGAGGTCAGAAGGATTCTGGTGAAAAACAACTGTCTCTGGGGATTCGAGCCGTTCAAGCCTTCGGGACAACCGGAGCTTATCACCGTCAACGAGCAGGGCGCAAGACAGGTCCTGCTGGTCTTCAGGGATTGTATGATTCGCCAGTCGCTATTTCGTTTCGGACATCCGCAGCAGGGGTCGTTATGCAATATGATGTACGGATTCTTTGCCGGGGCTCTGGAGAGCATCATGGGCAAAAAGGCAACCCTTGAGATCAAACATGCAGGTGAGAACGCCTGTCTGAAACTCCTGACCGTAGAGGCATAACCTTTGGCAGTGCCGGTTTGGAATACGGCCGCTTCTGTGTGATCGATTTGCGATGAAGATGTATTCCTTTTTGAATTTTTGCAACGGATACCTTGCAGCATATTTTTCACTTTCTTTTTTACAGGGAAACACCAATGAGTACCGGTAAAATCCGATTGAATACGGAATGGTTGTGTGATTGCGGCGGCTGTCACGTGGCCTTGGTCGATCTGCACGAGAAGATCCTGAACGTTCTCGAGGCTGTGGAGATTTGTAAATGCCCGGTCTTGACCGATGAGAAGGATTACCCCGAGGCGGACATCGGCATTTTGACCGGTTCGATACGCACGGAGCATGACCGGCACGCAGCCCTTCAGATGCGAAAAAGATGCAAAAAAATCATAGCATTCGGGACATGCGCCGTTTATGGGGGGCTTCATGGCGCAGGACTTGCCCATAGCCGCGAAGAGATCATGGACACCGTCTACAGGAAGACGCCGACAACGAAGACTGATCTGATTCCGGCAACGGAAATCACCGGACTGGAAAAAATGGTGACGCCCATTGATGAGGTGATCGACGTTGATCTGTACCTTCCCGGCTGTCCTCCGCATCCCCATTTCATTTTCGAGGGACTCACTGCGCTCATTGAGAACCGGGCTGCCAAAATAGGGCAACAGACCATTTGTGCCGGCTGCCGGCGTGAGATGAAAACGACCGAGGTCTCATCCATCAAGAACAGCCTCGAGGGAGTTCCGGAAAATGATGTGTGTTTTCTAAGCCAGGGCTATATCTGTCTGGGGTCGGTGACCCTCGACCGGTGTTTGGCCCCATGTCCGAATCATGGGATTATGTGTACCGGCTGTGCCGGTCCGACCATGCAGATTCTCTGTGAACCGACTCACGATATCAGAAGTGAGATTGCCGATAGAATGGCGCGGCTGACCAAGATCGATGCGGCAGAAATCAAACGGCATATGGAGAAGTCGGCCAAAACGCATTATGCCTATGCGATGGCTACGAAGATGGTCGGAAACAAGCCGACCTTTTTGATCCGAAAATGGATTGCCGATCAAGAGGCGGGAATATGACGAAGACGATAACGATAGATCCTGTAACCCGGATTGAAGGGCACGCCCGCATTCTGTTGCAGTGTAACGACGAAGGACATGTGAATGAGGCTCTTTTTTGTGTGAATGAGCTTCGAGGCTTTGAGCGTATCCTGGTGGGTATGGAAGCTCATACCATGCCCCAGATCACGGCACGTATTTGCGGCGTCTGTCCCACGGCCCATCATCTTGCAGCCGTAAAGGCCCTGGACAACGCGGCAGGTGTTAAGCCGCCGCCCGCCGCCAAGTTGCTCAGAGAACTCATGTATATGGGGCATATGATCCACTCGCACAGCCTCTCGCTCTTCGTCTTGACCGGCCCTGATCTCGTTTTCGGCCTGGATGGGGAAACGGCTGTACGAAATATCGTCGGAATGGTGGACGCCCAACCCGATATCAGCAAAAAAGCCCTGCGTCTTAGAACAATCGGCCAAAAGATCAATGAGACCATAGGCGGTAGAGGGATTCACCCGGTGACCGCCATGGCCGGAGGCATATCCTTTACACCCGACGATACACAGATTACCCGGCTTCAGGAGCTCAGTGCCGAGGCGGTGAAGCTGGTCCTGGAACTGAGCGGTGTTACTAAAAAACTGTTGGTGGAGCTTCTCAAGAAAAATCCGCCTCTGCTCAAAAAAATGAATACCCCGAGCTGGTATCTCGGTACGGTGGCGAACGGCAAGCTGAATGTTTATGACGGCAGGCTGCGGGCCATGGACGAGAAGGGTGCTGTCCGCTGTGAATTTTCCGTGGCCGACTATGCGTCGCTGATGGTGGAACGAGCGGTTGCCAACTCCTATGCCAAAGAGGTTTTTTTGGATGTCGATGGAAACGAGCACATGTATCGTGTCGGCCCTCTTGCCCGGATCAATGTGACGGATTCTATGGAGACGGAACGGGCAGAAGCCGAACTTGCCATTTTTAGAAAAAATTTCGGCAGGCCCAGCCATAATTCGGTGCTGCAGATCTATGCCAAGCTGATCGAATTGATTGGCTCCTGCGAAAGGGCCCGGGATATTGCAGGAAACCCGGGACTTCGAGGAGAAACCCGAGTGCCGGCAAAATTTTCCGGCTCCCGGGGAATCGGCCATGTGGAGGCGCCGCGCGGCACATTGATCCACGACTATGAGATCGATGCGGCAGGGATCGTCCGTAGCGCCAATATGATAATCGCCACTCAGCAGAATACTGCTGCGATCAATGCTTCCTTGAAGGAAGGCGCGAACAGTCTCCTGCCTAACGGCAGTGACGAGGCGATCCTCAACCGTCT
>JBJKQT010000117.1:0-29481 GCA_046705065.1 Desulfocapsaceae bacterium | reverse complement strand
AATGAAGGTTATCATCATCAACGGATTCAATCCGGTTCGGATATTTTTACTGGTCATCGTTTAATCTCCTTATCTCAATGCACCGTTTATCAGATTCTGACTCCATCGTACTTTGAGTTATCTCTGTACGCAAAGCCGGTGCCAATTCAACATATTGCTTCGATAAAATTAAAAACTCATTAAATTGACATGTTATGATACAACAGAAAGGGATTTACCTGTTTTGGTGTGCTGTGGTGAATGGTAGGAAGGAGGACTGTGAAATCTTTTCACGGGAAAAGCCGTGCCGGTGAGAAAAGATGTTACGGCAGTGCCTCAACCGATTCCCAGGCGTTTTAGTTTATAGATCAGCCCTCGTCGGGTTATCCCGAGCAGGTCTGCCGCTTTTGTGCGATTGCCTTCCGTTTGTTTCAGAGCCCTGCGGATATTTTCGATTTCACTTTCCTCAAGAGTTTTTATCTGTGCTTCATCATTCTTGATATTTTGAGTCCCTGGGGAGGTATCACTCTGTTTGGGAAGCGACGTATTCCGAATCACGGACGGCAGGTGTTCGGGAAGGATGACGTCAGTCTGAGACAGGAGTCGAACACGCTCAATGGTATTGGCGAGCTCACGCACATTGCCGGGCCAGGGATAGGTTTGGAGAGTTTGGGCAGCCGCCCGTGAAAGGCGTTTGCTCTCCCCTTTCCCCCGACTCAGAAAAAAACGGGCAAGGGGGATAATGTCCTCAGCACGGTCACGCAGCGGCGGAATTTCGATGGCAATGACATTCAGGCGATAATAGAGGTCCTGGCGAAAGTGTCCGGACTCGATGTCCTCTGCCAGATTCCGGTTGGTGGCGGCAATGATGCGATCGTCAACTGCGATTTCCCTGTCGCTGCCCAGAGGTGTTATCCGGCCTGTCTCGATGGCTCGCAACAGTGTCGGCTGCAATTCGAGGGGCATATCTCCGATTTCATCAAGAAAAAGGGTGCTCCCGTGGGCCTCGCGAAAGCGCCCTTTGCGTCTCCCCGTTGCTCCAGTGAAGGCGCCTTTTTCATACCCAAAAAGCTCTCCCGCCAGAAGAGTAGCCGGAACGGAGGCGCAGTTGAGTATCACCATGGGGTTATTTTTGCGTGCACTATTCTGATGAATAAATCCGGCCAGCACCTCTTTGCCTGATCCGCTTTCACCGGTGATCAAAATGCCGGCATCGCTTTCGGCAACCCGATATGCATCCCACAATACACTGCGCATGGCATGACTTTCCGCCACGATTCCCTGAAGTGCCTCGGGCGGAATGGAATCGGAAGTGGTATCTCGATCATCACAGATGCCGAGGGTGTCACGTACGACAGCCAATAATTCGTCCAGATCGACCGGCTTTGAAAGGTAGTCGACCGCGCCAAGTTTCATGGCATCCACAGCATCGCGGACGTCGGCAAAGGCGGTAACGATGAGAAAAGGCAGCGCAGGATGCACCTTGCGGACCTGTCTAAGCAGGTCAATGCCGCTGGCTCCGCCCATACGCACATCGGTTACCACCAGGGCGGGAACACTTTCCTCAATCATCGTAAGCGCCGCTTCCGCCGATGCAGCGGAAAAGGTCGTGAATCCCGCACTTTCAATAACATTTGCGTACAATTGCCGATACCTTGACTCATCGTCGACTATAAGAATAGCCTCGTTCATTTGGCGTCTCCCACTGTTTCTGCTATGGATATACCTGAAATCCTTATCACGGTCCCCTGCCCTGGGTGCGATTCCGCACCGACCGACCAGCCGTGATCCTCCACAAAGCGCCTGACGATGGATAACCCAAGACCATGCCCACCCGGACTTCCGGTTACATAGGGCTTGAAGATTCGCGGCAGCAGCTCTTTTGATATGCCACTCCCCGTATCTTCCACCTCGACAGACGCATGGGAGCCACTCCTTTGCAGACGGATTATTATGGAGCCTCCCCGGGATGATGCGGTAAGACTATTCAGTATCAGATTGACGAGGATCTGACGAAACATCTCTTCGTCGGCCATGATGGTCAGAACCGGACACTCCGTTTTAAAAACGACCCCGGCGGCCTCGAACTCCGGCTGCAAGACTCCGGCAATTCCTTCGATCAACTGTCGGGCGTCGACACGCTCGGCTGAGACTTTTCTCGGCCTGGCAAAGGTCATGAAAAGTCCCAGGCGTGACACAGATTTATCGATCTCATCTACAATCGTCTCGAGCAGAGCCCGACTCTCTTTGGGTACTTGCGGATCACGGGCAACCTGTTGGGCGATGCCCGAGATGATCCCCAAAGGATTCTTGGTTTCGTGGGCAAGGCCCGCGGCGGCAAGGCCAAGGTCCTCGAGATGAGCTGATCGGGTGCGCTCCATTTCCAGTTGTTGGAACAGGGACCGGTTGCGTATGATCATCATCCAGGCAGCGGCGTTGGCGCTGAGAATCAACAGTGCCACCACAAAGGGAAAAATGATATGCTCTACGAGTTTAGGTGTGGGCACATGATCCTGTTTGGTATCTCTGCCAAGTATCAGTAGATACGCACCATCCCGACTGTCTAGACCGTATGGTTCTCTGCCGGGGGGCAGATCCTGAATCGTTTTCTTGGTTGCTGTTTGGGAAAACCGGACCTTACGTGTGAAATAAAACATATCATCGGTAACAAAAGTGTTTTCTTTAAACGCTGAAGGCAGGTTGGCCGGGACCTTGCCGATTTGTATAATGCGTTTGCCATCCCGCTCTAAAATAAAAAACTGGTAAGGGGAGGAGGCGAGAATGGAACCGAACTGTTGTTCAATCTCCACACGGCCCAACTGTTGGTTATGCATCAGGACACGCATGGTGCTGATGAGGATATCTGATATTTCGAATGCCTGATGCTGCCGTTTGCCAATGGCATGTTCGTCGGCTCGTTGCCACGTCTGCCATGCCCAGTAAGCAAGTACGACAACCATCAAGACTGTAAGAACTGCTGGAATACGAAAATCGCGAAATTCAAAACGCATCGGTCTGGCTCCTTGATCTGTGTTGACGATTATTTGATTAGCAAGAAACGAGCCGGTTTATAAGAATGAATTTGCTCAATGGTAACATCCATCAAACCAACACAATTTTTCAGCGGAAATCAAGAAATTATCTAACAAAATTATTAATTGTAAAGCCTGGCATTTTCAAAGATTTGAAAATATAATACAAACAAATGATTTAATAAAAAAATACATTGATATTTCAAAGAAATACTTCTAAATTGAGAGATGAACTCTGTTAATGTAAATCAACAACGAGCACAGCGTCCTTTTTGTTGTAAAAGGCGGCAGCAATTTCGCCGGACACTTGAGCAACATACTCCTTCAAATGGATTATACAATGGCCGAGTGTCAGGAATCAGTTGATGAATCCATTACTTTTTTGTTGCGATACCAGGTCGATCTCGTTCCCATGGATTTTTAGTTCATCTGAAACATGACCAGTATTGCTGCTTAAAATGAGATCGCCCAAGGAGATAGACAAACACTAACTATGTTGTTTTTGTGAATGACTTGCAGGAGACTTTCTATGAATGATTCCTTGCACGCTTTCTTCTTCCGCATGTCTGTCCCGATCACTTTGGCGCTCATTCTAATACCCCGGCACCCATGCATTGCAGCTGCAGAAACCATATCCAGTTGCACCCTGATTCGGTCCACGGCCAGTGAGTCGCGTAAATTCAATGATTTGTATCAAAATCAGATCGCCAACCATTACACTTTCACTGCCTCCAGAAGCACTGACACAGGAGCCAACACTTCACTAAACGAGATCGCCTCTCCTCACCCCGCCGGCCCATCATCGGCTCCCCCAAAAGACGTGGCTGACATGGACATAGGAGAATTGGTAAAAGTACGGGTCTCCCCCTTCGACGTCTCTACTCGCCTCGACAGCGGCTACCGCGCGTCAAACTCCGTTTCCGGCTCCCGCCTCGATACCCCGATTCGAGATCTGCCGTTTGCCATCCAGGTCTTCACCGAGTCTTTCATCAATGATCAGAAGCCAAGAAACATTTTCGACGTCGCACGCTACTCACCAGGTGTGACGTACCGAAGCAATGACTTCAATGAGGGCAATGCCAACCTTGCTATCCGTGGTTTTGCTGTCAGTTCCACCCCAGGTAATGTCCAGATTCTGCGCGATGGCTTCCACGGCCCCTCGATTTTTGACTTTACCAACATCTCCCGCGTGGAAGTGGTCAAGGGTCCGGCCTCGTTTCTCTACGGCCAGGTTGCACCAGGCGGAATCGTCAATGTCATCACCAAGAATCCGCAGCCAAAGTTCTCCGCTAGCACCGATGTCACAACCGGTTCGTATGGACAATACCGTCTCGATGCAGATGTGACGGGACCGGTATCAAAAACGCTCTTTTATCGTCTCGCGGCTTCCTATGACCAGGACATCCATTACTGGGAACCCTATGACGCCCATTCCAGGGATATCGCTCCATCCCTGCTCTGGCAGCCAAGCGAGTGGGTGAGTGTTTCACTCAAGTATGAAAACTTTCATAAGATCGAACGGCCTCAGGTCATGCAAAAACCTGGCTACAATCGCCAGCAAGGCGTAGTGCCGACCCCGTCCGACCCCGACCTTTCGGGCGTCGATGTGCCCGGCCTTCCGGACGACTGGAACAGTATGTCCTATGCGGATTACCGTCAGAGCGACACCAGCAGCTTGAGCTCCTGGATCGACTTCAAGGTCGACAATCACTGGAACTTGCGAACCGGCTATTCCCACCAGGATTACGAGATAGACGCGCTTTTTTCCGGCAACCTGGGGATGGCGGACAACGATACGTTCCTGCAAGGCCGTCGATTTAGAGGGCAGACCTACTCAAACCAGGACGATACCTTGGAGGTCCAGGCGGTGGGTAAATATTCTTTCAACGGCGCGAGCCTGCGTCTGCTCCTCGGCGGACAGTATGATGAGCGCAGTTTTGACAACTGGGCGGCTCAGGCACCCAACGATCCGGCCCTAGGCAGTGTCCCTACTGCTTCGCCGTTGCCGCTTTGGGACCTGAGAGATCCGTCCACCTGGAACCGTGTCGTCACAATTCCCCGCGCCGCTCTCACCGATAACCCGACAAACAGGACTACCGACTCTACAGACAAATCCGTTTATGCCGGCACGACCTTCGGCTTTTTCGAAGACCGGCTGCTGGTGCTCACTGGTTGGCGCCTGACCGAAACGGAAAGCAGGCTCACCGACCATCTGACCGGACAAACCCAACCCCGGATCACCGCTAGCGCGGTCACACCTCAATACGGCGTGCTCTACAAGCTCATACCCGAAGTTTCTCTGTTCGCCTCCTATGCCGAATCGTTCGTCCCCGGAACCCAAATCCTCAACCTGCCCGACGGGACGAGCAAACCTGCGGCTCCAACCAAAGGGATGGGGTACGATATCGGCCTTAAGACCGATCTATTCGGCGGCCGTGTCTCCGGAACTCTGACCTTTTTTGATATCCGCAACCGCAACATCGTCAATGACCTTGCCGATACAGACTCCTCCGGCGCCGTGGTTATTCACAATGTCCAAAGCGGCGAGCAGCGCTCGCGTGGTGTCGAGTTTGACACCACGGTTACGGCGACCGACAATTGGCAATTCTACCTTTCCTATAGTTACATGGACGCGCGGATTACCGAGTTCAGCGGCCACGACGCCGCTATTCTCGCCCAGGATCCATCCACACTCGATGCCGCCGGACAGGAGAATTACAAGACAGTGAACCTGCTTCACAATGCTACACTGCAAATGAGTGCACCGCACCTTGCCAATTTCTGGACCCGTTACAATTTTACGCAGGACGGCCTTAAGGGACTTTATGTGGCCGGCGGATTCAATTTTGTCTACGACCAGACAATTCTGCCCGACGGGCCAGAGTCCTCGCACCAGACGTATACACTCCTCAACGCGATAGTGGGGTATGCTTGGAGGTGGCGTGGACATCTGCTGAGTTTGGACCTCATGGGAAAGAATCTTGCTGATGAATACTATCGTCCTTCGCAGAGTACGAGAGGACGCCCCCGTGAGTTTCTTCTCACACTCACCGCTAAGTTCTGAAATCGAGGCTGATTCCATGAAAATCTGCGGTTCCTACAGCTCGGAGTTATGGTTCTGTAAAACAGGTGCCACGAATCGGTGGCCCGACAATAAAGGGCACGCAGAAATATGCTAACCTCTGCAGGATCCAATACCTGTACCCGGTTGCGAAAAAATCCAGTGCATGCGCGGCGCATGCACTGGGCAGGATTATTAGGTCTGCTGCTCGTTTTCTACCTGCCCTGTCTTGCACCTGGTCAGGAGTTAGCGAAAGTTAATCCGAGAAAGGTCGAAGCGGCTTTCCTCCGTAATTTCACTCATTATGTAACATGGCCGCCTCATACTTTCGCCAACGATCACTCTTCCTGGCACGTCTGCATTCTTGGCAACGACCCTTTTGGCAAGACTCTGGAGCGGACCTTCGAAGGCCGTACAGAACTAGGGCGTCCGTTTAAAATCTTTCGCGCCGACACCCTGGCTGAATTGCCGCAATGCCAGGTCGTTTTCATTGCTTACAAAATCAGTACAAACCGTCGAGCGGCCCTTTCCGAATTAGAAAGCAGACCGGTCCTGACGGTGAGTGACGCAGCCGGTTTTTTACAGGAGGGAGGAATCATTCGTTTCGACGTTACAGACCACGTGGAGATAAGCGTAAACCTCGATCAGGCACGTTCTGCTTCACTGACGATACAAACCAAGATGTTGGAAGTCTGTCGTGAAGTTATAAAGAATGGAGTCGAAAGGAGGTAAAGATGGCCCTATTTCAACGTATGAGCATACACAACAAGCTTACTCTCGCATTGGTAGCCATGTCTCTACTGGCTTTTGCTTTGGCGAGTGTGGGGTTGGCGCTGTTTGAGCACTTCACGCTGAAAGAACGCACCCAGAAAATCATGGAACCGTATGCACAACTGATTTCTGTCGGGACAGAAACAGCAGTAGCCTTTGAGGACCCTAAACGGGCAAGGGAAATTCTCGATACGTTAAAGACCAGTCCCCAAATTTTAAAAGCTGAGATCATGTTGCATGATGGGAGTCTATTGGCAGGCTACAACAGCTCAGAGGCAACGTTCCGCCCCCATCCACTTAAACCGGATGGTGTTTACCTATACGCTGACAAAGCTGAATTGTTGCAACGTCTGGGAAATGACGCTCATTTAAATCTCGTCATGAGCCTGGCCGAACTCAACCGTCAAACGCGAGATGTCATGCTGGTATTTTTCGCAGGGTTATTCGTTCTTTTAGTAGCAACTACCATGGGATTACGATTGGCTTTGCAACGAACCCTCGTCCGACCCATCTCAGACCTGGCTAAGACTGTCGAACAGGTGACCGCTAAAGCTGACTACAGCCATCGTGTGCCGGTTTCCGGTTTTGACGAAGTTGCCCGGCTGGCCCAGAACTTCAATGTTATGATGGAAGCAATCCTGCAGCGGGCTAATGAGTTGCGCAGAAGAGAGAATCAGTTGCAAAAAATCCTCGAAATTCTGCCCATCGGACTTTGGATTGCCGATAAGACAGGAACCTTGATACATGGCAATGCAATGGGAATGCAGATCTGGGGGGCTGAACAGAATACCCGGATTTCCGACTACGGTCTCTTCAAGGCTTGGCGTCTTCCCTCACGAGAGCCCGTCCAGCCGGACGATTGGGCGTTGGCAAAAACGATACGCGATGGAGTCACAATTGTGGACGAACTTCTGGAGATCGAATCCCTTGACGGTAAGAGAAAGATAATCCTGAACTATTCAGCTCCGGTTCTGGATGACAAGGGAAAAGTGGACGGCGCAATAGCAGTAAATCTGGACATTAGTGAACGTAAGAGGTTGGAGGACCAACTGATGTATGCACAAAAAATGGACTCGATAGGAAGGTTGGCGGGAGGCGTGGCACATGATTTCAACAATATGCTCAGCGTCATCCTCGGCCAAACCGAGTTGGCCATGCTTACGCTGGATCCGGACCACCCTCTTTTCGTCAGTCTGCAAAATATCCATGAAGCCGCCAAGCGTTCCGCAGATCTGACACAGCAACTCCTGGCATTTGCCCGCAAGCAAACCGTGGCGCCCAAGATGCTTGACCTGAACCAGACCATTTCTGGAATGATGAAAATGCTGCACCGGCTCATTGGTGAGAACATAAATCTGACCTGGCTCCCGGATAAAGACGTCGGCCTTGTTAAGATTGATCCCTCACAAATTGATCAAATCTTGGTGAACCTGTGCATCAACGCCCGAGATGCTATAGGTGAGATGGGAAAAGTCACCATTGAAACTGGGAATGCAAACTTCGACGAGACTTACTGCAGCAAACATGCGGACTTCAGCCCCGGAGACTATGTGTTGCTGGCTGTGAGCGACAACGGCTGCGGTATGGATTCCAAGACGCTCTCATCTCTGTTCGAACCATTTTTTACCACCAAAAGGACGGGCAAAGGAACCGGCCTGGGACTTGCCACAGTATATGGCATTGTTAAACAGAACGAGGGGTTCATCAATGTCTACAGCGAGCCCGGCCAAGGATCAACGTTCAAGATTTACTTGCCTCGGCATGCACGCGACATGGAACACACCGCAACGATCGATATGGTTGAACAGCCCATGCGTGGAGATGAAACCATTTTGCTTGTGGAAGACGAGCCTATGATCCTCGACATGATCCTCGCGATGCTGGCCCCCCTAGGCTACACGGTCCTGTCTGCCGCGACGCCGGGAGAAGCCATCTGCCTGGCTCGAGAACACGCCAGCGAAATCCATCTGCTTATAACCGATGTGATTATGCCGGAGATGAATGGTCGGGAACTGGCTCAAAATCTTTTGACTCTCTATCCTAATCTCAAACTCTTGTTCATATCCGGGTACACAGCCAATGTCATAGCACACCATGGTGTCCTCGACGAGGGTGTGCACTTTATTCAAAAACCATTCTCCATGAAGGACATTGCCGCAACAATCAGAGATGTTTTGAGCTGAGACGCTAGCGGGATTTTAGGTTTTGCAGCTGAAAATCATATTCTATTCCCGACTATTATGCTCTTTTTGGGTTCAGGCAAGTCGCGCGGGAAAACATATCCTACCCTCTGCTTCCATATCTGGGATTTGAACCTCTTGATCATTCCCAATCCATGAACAATGACGTTTGAATCTGGTTTTTCCGGACACAAAGACGTTTTCATCTCTAATTCTTTTATTCGAAACAATATTTATTGATTGTGGATACCTTTTAAAGTTTTCATGCACTCTTTTTCTTGCTTTAATAGAAAAATCAAATCATACTTATCGGAAAAATACATAATAAAAGATTGGCTTTTGACCATATCTCGAGTAGATTGATGCGTTAACGGTGCAAGCATATACAACTCATTGATGCACCATGAAATTTTCTTGGAAACGTTAATTTTTTAGGCTTCCGGCCATTGTTCCTTTTTAGTACCGGCCCCTCCTTACTCTTGTCGATGGAAAAGGCATACGATGGCTGACCAGTCTATGCAAATCATGGAGTTATCGCGTACGAAATATTTTTGATTCAATGACTCAAACTGGAGAACACGGCAATGGATGAACTCATCGTTATGAAAATCAATGGCATGGACGTTCATTTCACAAAGGGCAAGACCATTCTGGAGGTTTGTAGGAATGCCGGAATCACCATCCCCACCCTTTGCTATGATGAACGGTTGAAACCCCACGGCGGTTGCCGTCTCTGTCTGGTGGAAGTAAAAGGGCGGCCCGTTCCGCTGACGTCCTGCACCACGCCGGCCGAGGCCGGGATGGAGGTCATCACCGAAAGCCCCAAACTGACACGGCTGAGAAAGACGGTACTGGAACTTCTACTCTCCAATCATCCTAATGATTGCATGACCTGCGAAGCCACCGGCGACTGCAGTCTCCAGGAGATGGCCTATCGGTACGGGGTGAGCCTCGACCGCTTCGGCGGCGAAAAATGGAATCTGCCGATCAGGGAAGACAATCCTTTCATCACCTTCGAGCCCAATAAGTGTATAGTCTGCGGCCGGTGTACCCGCATCTGCCATGAGATAGTGATGGCAGGAACCATTGATCTGGTCAATCGCGGATTTGCAGCGATTCCGGGAACGGCCTTCGATAATCCCAGGACCTTGGAAAACTGCGAGTTCTGCGGCCAGTGTGTCTCCACCTGTCCGACAGGGGCGCTTTCAGACAAGAAGGGCAGGGGCAAAGGACGCGCCCTTGATGTCAAAAAGGTAAAAACAACCTGCACCTATTGCGGCACCGGCTGCAATTTTTTCTTAAACGTCAGAAACGATAGAGTGGTCCGGGTTACATCGGATTTTACGGCTCCCGTCAATAAAGGAAATCTCTGCATCAAGGGACGCTACGGCTATGATTTCATCCATAACAAAGAGCGCCTGAAAACCCCGTTGATCCGGGGAGAAAACGGTTTCCGCGAAGCGAGTTGGGACGAGGCTTTGACGCTTGTCGCAGACAGATTCAAAGCGATCATTAAGAAACACGGTTCGGACAAGGTCGGCGGCTTTTCGTCTTCCCGCTGTTCCAACGAAGAAAACTTCCTGCTGGCCAAATGGGTTCGCTGTGCTGTCGGCTCCAACAATGTGGACAACTGCGCCCGCGTGTGTCATGCTCCCACCGTCGCCGGTCTGGCGCAAAGCTTCGGAGCGGGAGCTGCCACCAATTCATTGGAACAGATGACCAACATCGACACCATCTTTGTTATCGGTTCCAATACCACCGAGGCTCACCCCATCGTTTCCCTCTATCTGAAGGAGGCGATTACCAAAGGAGCCAAGGTGGTGGTAGCCGATCCCCGCAGAATCTGGTTGGCTGAAAGAGCAGATGTCTGGCTCAATCTGAAGCCGGGAAGCAATATTGCCCTCATCAACGGCATCATCCACGTAATCCTGAAAAACGGCTGGGAGAACAAAGAGTTTATCGAAAAGCGGACCGAAGGATTCGCCGAGTTGAAAGCCAAAGTGGAAGAGTATGACCTTAAGCGGGTCGAACAGTTGACCGGGGTTGTGCAGGAAAAGATTATCGAGGCCGCCCGTCTGTATTCCCAGGCTGAAAAATCGATGATTGTCTATGGACTCGGGGTCACCGAGCATCTGACCGGGACCGAAAATTCCATGGCGACGGCAAATCTTGCCTTGGTTTGCGGTCATGTGGGCCGCCCCTCTACCGGTATCATGGCCCTGCGGGGCCAGAACAACGTGCAGGGCGCCTCGGACCTCGGTCCGTTACCCGCTACGCTGCCGGGCTACCAGCCGGTTACCGACCCTAAGGTCCGGGAAAAATTCGGCAAAGCCTGGGGGGTTGCGATCAAGGAACGGCCCGGCTTGAAGTCGGTGGAGATGCTCGATGCTTGCGTTGAAGGCAAATTCAAAGCCTTGTACATTTTGGGAGAGGATCCGGCCCAGACCGATCCGGACTTGCATCATGTTCGTAAGGCGTTGGAAAAGGTTGATTTTCTTGTCGTCCAGGATATCTTTCCCACCGAAACGACAAAGTATGCCGATGTGATCCTTCCCGGTGCCAGCTTCGCCGAAAAGGATGGCACCTTCACCAACGGTGAACGACGGGTGCAGCGCATCCGCAAGGCGATTACCCCGATTGCAGGACTGGCCGACTGGGAGGTAATCTGCCGGGTCTCAACCTTGATGGGTTATCCGATGACATATGAACATCCCTCCGAGATCATGGATGAAATTGCCGGTTTGGTCCCTGCCTACGGCGGTATCAACTACAGCCGGATCGAGGACAAGGGGATCCAGTGGCCCTGTCCGACCACAGATCACCCCGGTACCACCACCCTCTACACCGAGATCTTTGCCCGACCGGGCGGCCTGGCCCAGTTTATGGTACTTGACCATGTAGGCTCAGGAGAGGTCCCGGATGAATCCTATCCGCTGGTCCTGATCACCGGCCGGGTCCGAGAGCATTACAATAACGGTTCTCAGACCCGGCATGCAGTCGGTATCACCGATGTCGTTCCGGAAGAATTGCTGGAGATCAGTTTCTCAGATGCAGGGACACTGGGAATCAAAACCATGGATTGGGTCAAGGTCTCGTCACGCCGCGGCGAGATCAAGGTCCGGGCCAAGGTAACCACTCGCTCCCAGGCGGGTAATGTTTTTATGAGCTTTCACCACCAGAATGCCTTAACCAATATTCTGACCTCGGGGCATCGCTGCCGGATCTCCGGCACCCCGGAGTATAAATCCTGCGCGGTACGGGTTGAGGCTCTACCCTGATTGAGGATCGAAAACGGAATGACTCTGCCCGGATGTCGAGTCATTCCGTTCTGGAAGAGGCGTAATGGGTCAAGATCGTGCCTGCCATGTCGTTTCCTGTTTTTCCGATAGGCGGTTCACCCAGTCAAAAGGAGTCCGAATATGAACAATCCGACGACCAACGTCATCATTTTCACCTGTCAATGGTGTTCCTATGCCGCCGCCGACCTGGCGGGGTCCGAGCGACGCCGGTACCCGGTCAATACCAGCATCCTTCGCCTGCCTTGTACCGGCCGGGTGGAAGAATCCCATCTCTTGAAAGCCTTTGAAAAAGGAGCGGATGGTGTGATGGTCGCCGGCTGTCTGGAAGGGAACTGTCATTATCAAACAGGCAATTTTCGAGCCAGGGCCAGGGTACGGCGCGTTGCCGGCATTCTCGACGGCATCGGCATGCAAGGCAGAAGAATCCGGATGTACAATCTCAGTGCCGGTCAGGGTGCCAATTTTGCGTCATTTGTTTCAGAGTTTGTCGAGCTGATTGATGCTCTCGGCCCATCTCCAATCACCCTTGTCCGAAAGGGCATTGCCGCAGAAAACGCCTTCTAGACGATGGGGTTTATACTCGATGAAAGGATGCGCCGTCTGAATACCTTTCCACTGCTGTCATGTTCGGATATAATCACTTGTTAATTGAGCAACTGAGTGAATGTAACAAAAATATTTCGACCTGTGATATAATTCTGTCATTCACTTCCTTTTTATGAGGAATGACAGGATATAAAATCGACCTGTAATTTTCACACGACAGTCAAAGCACTTCCTGACGGTTAAAAACTGGGGAAAAGATATCGCCCGGAATATAAGGCAATTTTAGATAACCGGAGATTGCTCCATGTTTGAAATTCAGAATTTTTCATTGTTTTTAATTTCCTGTATTCTTTTAAATCTTACTCCCGGTCAAGACACCATTTATATTATCGGGCGGAGCGTCGCGCAGGGGAAAAAAGCCGGTATAGTTTCCGCTTTTGGGATTATGTCGGGCGTTTTAGTGCATACAATGCTCGCGGCCTTCGGTTTGTCTGCGATTCTGGCTACTTCTTCCATTTTATTTAATATAGTAAAGTATATCGGTGCGGGTTACTTAATCTGGATAGGCATCGGTTTTATACGTAATAAAGAAAATCACCGGCAATTGAGCATCAATGGCAATACTCAGCAAAAACTCTGGAACATATTCAGACAGGGAATGCTTACCAACATTCTAAATCCGAAAGTAGCCTTATTCTTTCTTTCTTTCCTGCCTCAGTTTGTACGACCGGATACTGATAAGATTTTTGGGTCTTTTCTGGCATTAGGCATAACGTTTTTCACGACCGGAAGCATATGGTGCATAGTCCTTGTGTGTGGCTCTTCGTGGGTAAGCAGAAAATTTTTCAACGGTAATAGGACGGGAAATTTATTGAAGAAGATATCAGGCTCATTATTCATAGGATTAGGAATTAAGCTTGCGTTTTCACAGAAATAATACAAACAACGATCAGCTAACGCAAATTCCCGTTTACCAGTATTCCCCATCCAATTGAGTATTCGTTGGAACATTCCTACGCCGGCACTAACCCAACAAACATCTTTTGAGAAAACTCATCCACTACCAAATTGACACAGTGTTCACCAGAGGTCAGTCCAAAGGGCTAAGGCAATCCGGTCATTTTGACCAATCCCTCATAATGACTGTTACCTTTTGACCCATTACCTATAACGCACCGGTGTTACATGTTTTTTTTACGATTACTCTGATTTTTTAAATTATTTGCACGCCTTCCCCCTCTTTTTGCGACCAATCCGCCACTGTCATAAAATTCAAACCAACTATTATGATTTTGATTTAATAAGACAATCTCAATTGGCACACCTTTTGCCATTGCTCTTATTGCACACAGCATGAATCCAGGCTGGAGAGAAGCACGATCAGAAGAACCTGAAGAACAGGAAGGTGGATTTTCCCCCCCGCACCTGATGGCATCAGCTGATCGAGTGGTGAACCATTTAATGGCTGCCTTGAAAAATTCGTTTTTTCGTTCAAATTCAAGGAGCGCAAGAGAATTTCCCGGAGGCATACAACTCATATTCCGAGGATGAAATTTTCTCGCGCAACGCCGAAGTTGGACAAAAGGGCAATATTTCAAGATGGTCCAATCTTTAAGGAGGTAGACTTTTATGGCTGTTCCCCCCAAAACAAAGCCGCAATGGGCAGAGATTGTAACCGGAAAAAAAACCTACGAGTTGAAGTTTCTGGCAGCAAAAATTTTCCTTGGCCGCATAGTGCCTAAAGTCAGCGCTAACCCGACACCGGCAAATGTTAGCGATGCTGTAGGACAGCTGCACGCTCTTTTTGAAAAGAACAGTGCTGCCCCGA
The DNA here is from genome assembly GCA_046705065.1 of Desulfocapsaceae bacterium. GTDB lineage: Bacteria > Desulfobacterota > Desulfobulbia > Desulfobulbales > Desulfocapsaceae > CAWGGS01. Next base: position 14,785 of record JBJKQT010000117.1, on the reverse strand, counting down.
CCGTTCAGAGTGATCTTAAAACCATCTTCGGATAAGGAGATATCATGCAACAGGACATATTGACTTCAGCCGAAGTCGCGAAATTAATCTCTCAAGGACAAACTCTCCTGCTTGCCGGGGAGGAAAAACTCCTCGCCCAATTGCCGAAGGGCAAGTGGATAGGAGGCACGATTCCTTACTTCATCACTCCCGAACAAGGCGGTATGGTTTCACAGGATAAAATTTTCGTCACCGATATTTCGGCCATGGCCTTGGAAGTACAAATTCAACCTTACAACCAAAACCAACTTGGCCAGGTCTATTGTGATGGAGGAAACAGCGGATTCAGCTTTATAATCATTCCGGCAATGAGCGACGTGCACAGTGCATTTGCCATCAACGCACCGAACTATAAAGATTTTGGCGCACGCCCCCTGATCGGATGGGTTTCCGGAGTCCATCTGGAAGACCTTGGAAAGGTTTCCCCCAAAGTCCTTAACGGCCGTACAGGCGAGGTTCTTGACCAGGAGGCGATTGTCATGCACGTAACTCTGCCCCCGGGGAAAACCATTGATGTCGGTATAGTCAATATATTCGAACAGAGCCAAGGCGACACCTTGACCTTCCCTGAGGACGGCTTTTCATGCAAGGATGTCAACGTCAACGGCGTCAAGGAGAATTTCGCCTCATATATTGAACGTAACTCACTTGATACCAAACTCCCGCTGGTGGCCGATTATTACGGCGCTTTGGTCAATATCAGTTTCCAGAATGTCGATCAGGCCTCCGGTGAGGTCAAGTTTTATGCCCCTGTATTTAAGGGGATTCGATACAAACATGCCATGGCAGTTGAAGACTATGCCTCTGCCTTTACGAAACAGTTGCAGGCGATCGGATTATCAAATGAGAGCGTAGTCTTCTCCTGCAATTGCATACTGAATTATCTCTACTCCGGTCTTGAGGGCAAGACCACCGCACCCTTTGTCGGACCGATAACATTTGGCGAAATCGCCTACCAACTGTTGAATCAGACATTGGTATACCTGCAGATGCAGGACGGTTGATCATACAATTCTGCAAATAAACTTTTTATAACGGAAGGCATTAAAATATTTGGTTACTACTCATCTTCAGACAATTATTGAGGGCGTTTGATGGGGGCAAAAGTCCATGCTGAGTTTCGGTTATAATCAGATAAAAATATGCCTTCCGTCATATCAACAGATGGGGGGGCAAGTCTGCTTGATTCTATTTCCTTGCTGCGCGCTTTTGCCTTGCGAAGCGGGAATTGGCGACATATAGTATGGCCACCTTTTCCTCCATGGGAGAAGGATGGCCGTACTAAACTTGCAGGAGGACCTGATTCCGACAGGATGTAATCAAGACGTCTCTCTACCATATCTACCTGGACAATGCATGTAACAGAGCTATGATTCCTTTAGGATCCGGACAACACAAAGACGGAATATTTCCTATCATACTGTGTTCATTGGCTCTCGTTGCCATCTCGTACCTGCTTGTGTTGGTATGGAAAGAGTGGAAATCCGGCAAAGATAAAGAGTTTAGACTCATCTGCATCAACGCCTTGCACTCAAGCCCGGAGGCATTGTCGGTGATCCTGTCGATTATCTCGCTTATGGGATTCTATTTCTTCTTCAAGGGAAATCGATTGGATGTCAGTGATTTTACGGTCGTTTCGTATCTCGTCGTGATATTCTGGTATTTTGCAATAAAATTCAAATGCCGACGCCCCAAAAAAGACAGGACTCACTGAAAGACCAATTGCGTTTCAAATCAAATTTCATGGAAGCGGATTTTGCGCATTGCAAAGGTAAGCTTTATGTTGATTTTGAAAACGTCGGATTTGCCAGGCCAGCTAAAACTTCCGCTCTCCCGATCAATTATTCCGGAAATCATAACAAAATATAGCAGAAAAAAGCGCAGGCGGTGCCTGCTCTCTTTACGAATAGATCGTCATTCTTTGAGCTTAAATGTAGCTGCACGGAATGGAGCAGATCTTGCTGGGTTTTTCAGGTGTCATCTCTGTATTGCAAATTGATTCTTTAGTTCTGATCCGAATATCCGCAACGAAACGATTCTCATTGGACTACAACAGCCGGCAACTTCATGAATACCGCCGCGGCACATGCGGCACGCGTTGTTAACTCATAGGTTATGGAGGGTATTTCGATGGAACACATGAAAGAAAAACTCGGGTCCTGGCAGATAAGCGGCGACCAAACAAAAGGCAAGGTGCAGTTCAAGATGTTCTTCCCCGGCGAAAGCACAGGCCTCAACCACAACATCAAGACCATTCAGGTGGTCGGTGATTTTCAAGTGGAAATGGGCAGCCCGGCAAACTGGGATCCGGCCACCGCACCATTTCTCAAAAAGATGCCGCATTCCGAAGGAGAAATCTGGAGCTGGACCATGTCTGAGGACCTTAAAGCAGGTTTCTACCAATACAAATACTACGTAGCATTCAACGACCCAACCGCAGAGCCCCGCTGGGTGAGCGACCCCTTTGCACGTTACGGCGGTAAAGAAAATATGAACGCGGCCGTAGTTGTAGGCGGCACCCGGCCTGCGGATAATGTCATATCACCTCTTGATGGTGGACGGCTGCCCCTGCGGGACCTCGTCATCTATGAGATGATGATCGATGATTTCACTTGGGAATACCGGGGCGTACGCGCCCCGCTAGATGCAGTTCGCGACCGGCTCGACTATTTGATGGATCTGGGCTTCAACGCCATACTTTTCATGCCCTGGACAGCATGGAACAACGATCTCTTCAGCTGGGGCTACACCCCTGCCCTGTACTATTCAGTTGAATACCGATACGCACACGATCTCAATCAGCCGACCGAGAAACTCTTCTGGCTAAAAAAGCTCATAAGCGAATGCCATAAACGTGGCATCCATGTGATCATGGACGGTGTTTTCAACCACGTCTATACTGGCTTTCCCTACAAGGCCTTTTATCAGGACTACGATGGTTCCTGTCCATTTACCGGGACTTTTGGCGGACAATTCCCAGGCCTCCAGGATCTCGACTTCAACAACACCTGCACCCAGGAATTGATCTTTGACGTCTGCCGGTACTGGATCGAGCAGTTCAATATTGATGGTATCCGGTTCGACAATACGGTCAATTTCTATATCAAGGGCGACAATCGGGGGGTGCCCGAACTTATGGAAGATATCGTAAATTACGTTGTTGCAACTGGAAAAGCCAACTTTTCGCTGACGTTGGAACACCTGCAAATGGATGCCGTTGAGGTCACCAAAAGCACCATGGCGACGAGCTACTGGGATAATGCCCTCTACGGCGAGTGTTTTCACGGACTCTGGCATGACGGCATTCAGCCCTCTCTCTTTAACGCACTGAATAATAACCGTTACCTGCGGGGAACAGGTAAAGTCCCGACAATTTACCTCAGCAACCACGATCATTCCCATATCGCATGGCAGGCGGGAGCCCGCAACAACGACGGAGCCCTCGAATGGTACCGCACCCAGCCCTATGCCATCGCTCTCATGACGGCCCCTGGCGCGGTCATGGTGCAGAACGGCCAGGAATTCGCCGAAGATCACTGGATCCCGGAGGACGACAAAAACAGTGGACGCCGGGTTCAATCCCGCCCGCTACACTGGGATTATAGCAACGATATTTTGGGAAAGGCCCTATGGGGAGTCTATACAAAACTCATTCATTTGCGTAAACAGTATCCGGTCCTGCGAGCCGATGGTTTCACCCCGGATTACTGGGAGGAGTGGCAAACCCGCTTCAACACGGACGGATTGGGGGTTGACTGTGACCGGCAGCTGCTGGTGTACCGCCGCTATTGCACAGACAATGCGGGGAGGTTGCAGCACGCGGTTATCGTGCTCAATTTCTCACCGATCAGCCACTGGGTTGACCTGAGCTTTCCCGAGGATGGGCAATGGCAGGAGCTTTTGAGCGAGCCCCAGCAAACAATCGATGTATTGAATCACCAATATGGACTGGATGTCCCTTCGCATTGGGGGAGGATTTATTTCAAAGGCTGACGGCAGAGCACCAATCGTAGATATTTCACACCAACGTTCCGAGAGGCTCATAAGACGCGTACCATGCCTTGGACGCAGGTGGCGGCGACCCGCAAGCACAACTGAGGCTTGTATTACATTAGGTTGTATAGTCGGGCAAATACCTTCTCTCAAAATACAATTCCCCTCTTTCCCATCAGGTATACAGACACTATTTTACTGTTATTGAGAGGCAACGGAACAAGGTGTTCACATGCCTGTTTAAGCAGGATCGATGAGGAGAAATACAGCTCATCAATAAAAGGGGGGGCTTATGGATATAGATATATTTATCAAGTTCTTCTGGATCGTAATTGCCGTTTTCGGCGGAATCGTGATTTTTGCAACGGCAGTTAAATTGCGAGAAGTTCGGCGTTGCAGCACATGGCTTACAACCTCGGGCAAAATAATCACCTCCAAGGTGGAAAGCCGGCGCCGGGGAGGAGTAAAAAAAGGATATGATGACGATACACTGGGAAATTATCCCCTGGTGGTCTACGAATATAAGGTGGGGAACCATAGATACAAGGGGAAACGCATCAGTGTGGGCGAACAGATGCCTGATTTCCAGGTTCGGGAAACATTGGAAAAATATCCAATAGGAGCCGCAGTCGACGTGTACTACAACCCGAAGCTTCCGGGGCAATCCGTCCTGGAGCGAGACCTGCCGCCGAATTTCACCAAAGCCTTCACAGGATTAATTCTCTCTCTTCTTGCTGCAGCCATAATCCTTCCCGTCGGCTTAAACGAGTTCACTTCCCGGGTTGCCGCATACATCGACAACCCGAATAATGCGGTTATCGTCACAGTGCTCCTCGGAATGGTTATATTTATCGTCCTGTTGACATTTGTTTTTCAGCGCCAGTTTCAAGAAGCGGCAGACTGGCCGACGACCTCCGGAAAAGTCGACTCTTCCTTTGTCGAAGCATGCCTGAGTTCAACACCGATTAGCGATAATTCCTCAGTCTTCAAAAGGACGGTCGTATACCAGCCGAAGGTTATTTACAGTTATGAAGTGCGCGGACAAATATATAAAGGTGACAGACTGGCCATTGGAGGCATCTTTGCCGGCAGTGTGGCGGCATGGTTGTTCGGCAGGTTCAAAATAATAGGAGATACGGATAAACACACTGACTTCGTGGATACAACGCCCGACAAGAGGGGCAACCCGAATTCCGTACCGGCTTGGGTGAAGCGCAAGGTTCTATCCTATCCCAAGGACATGGCGCTCAGAGTGTTTTACAACCCGGAGAACCCGGCGCAGGCGGTGATCGAAAAAAAGATACAAGGGTTTTTATGGCTCTATGCCGTTGCAGTGGCGCTGTTGCTTCTCGCTCTGAAGGTCGCTGGTATAATTGGTCATTAACCGGGGTTTTGCTCCCCAGACGTTGGCCTTGAACCTTAATTCCCCGTTCCGGGAAACTCGATAAACCTACCACCGTCATGGGATCAGCCTACCGCCCTCTCAGTGCCTTTGCGATATCGCCGCAGATAACCATCAAAGCGCGGCTGTAGGCCGCAGCCACCGCATCGTATCCGGCTTTTTCGACCGGTTGGCTCACCAGCGAACGGCCTGTTTTGAAAACAGTTTTGTCGTTATCCCGGCGAATCGACCAAAGAGCCTCGATGGTGACTCCTACTCCCGGCATGGAATCAAAACGCCGAATGTCCATCAGCACATGGTATTGAGCATTCTGGACTGTGTATTGCCCATAGACCGAGACATTTGCCGGCCGCAAAAGACGAGAGAGGTTTTCCGCCATCAAGCGGGGAATTTCACTTTTCAGAGGCTCGGCCCAGAGATGATTTTCAAGAAGCTCCACCCTGTTGTCTCCAATACGCATCACCAGTTGAGGCCTATCCACAAGGTCGGGCAATGCCACAGGCCCCACGGAGATCGAAAGGGTGTTGGCAGTAAAAGAAGCTGACTGCGGAGCCAGGGCAGACAAGGTATAAAAAGAGGCATCGGGTGATCTGCCGCACCCGAATGAGGCAACAATCACCACAAGAGATACCATCCCCAACATCAGCCGGCTGATTGTCATCGTTGATCCTCCTTTTTACCGCGAATAAGAGCCTCCGGATCGCGCTGGAGATAATCGGTGAGGTTCTTCACCGACCAGGCGGCGCGTGAAACCTCGCGTAATGTCTCCCGCAGATCGATTTGCACCGGTGAATCCTTGGACAAGACATTCTGGGCAGCACCGAGTGTGTTATGCGCATCTTTGAGAACCATACCGACTTGGGGCGCAATCTGTTTATTCACGGTTTTCAGTAGGCTGTCGGCACTTTTAAGTGATTGGTTAAGACTTGAAATCGTTTTCCGCAGCTCATCTGCAATTTTTTCAAGCGGCATCTTGTCAATTTTCTTTGCAATTTTTTCCAACGTTCCCTGGAGATCTTCCTGACCCGACATGGTTGTCGGAAACACTGGGGGCTCGCCTTGCCAATTGATTTCAGCTTTTTGGGCTTTGTCGTTAAACTGCAGGGCAACAATACGTTGGCCGGTCAGGACGTTGCCTTGCCCGAGCCGTGCGCGCAATCCTCGGTTCACCAAAGAGTTGAGGAATCTCCTGGTATCCTTCGATTTCTTCGAGCCGGATTCCATGGGGCCGTAAAGGCGTTCAGGGTACAGCCTGATATCGGCGGCCACATAAAATTGCTTTAAATCGCGATTAAATCCCAGGTTTATTGCGGTAACCTCTCCCAGAGGCACACCGTCAAACTCGACGGGCGAATCCACAGACAGGCCGCGTACCGAGCCATTGAAAATCAGACGAAAGGCCTGGATGGTTTCGGCATGGTTCATCGCATCTTCCTTGTCTGCAAACAAGGTGAAGGCTGAATCGGCTTTCGCCCGCTGTGCTTCTTTTTGGGGATCAGGAACTTCAAAGGCAATGCCGCCAAGCAGTATGGAGACAATGGATTCCGTTTTCACCTTGAGCCCGTTGGCGTTGAGCGAGAGATCGATACCGCTCGCATGCCAGAAAAGGGAGTTCGTCCTGACAAAGCGATCATAAGGCGACTTGATAAAAATCGTGAAGGTCACCCCTTTGCCTTCCTTGTCGAGATCATAGGCCGCCACCTGGCCGACCTGGAAGCGGTGAAAATAAATAGGAGACGTGATGCTGAGCGATCCGAGATCTGCTGCATGCAAAAAAAACGTACTCCCCGGTTCATCGTAGGTCACCACCGGCGGCACCTCCAAACCTTCGAACGTTTGCGACGTCTCTTTGGATTTGCCGGCATCCACACCTATGTAAGTCCCTCCCATCAATGTGCTAAGCCCTGAAACATACCCGCCGTAGATCCGGGGACGGACAACCCAATACCGCGTATCCTCGGCCAGAAACCCTTTGTTTTCCTTCCCGAGCCGAGCCGTTACGATGACGTGGGTGCGGTCTTTGGCGATTTCTATCTTCTCGACCTTGCCGATATCCACATCCTTATACTTTATCCTGGTCTTGCCGGCTTCAAGGCCTTCTCCGGTCTTGAAGGTGATGGTGATTCTCAAACCGCGATCGAGATAGGCATTGATCGCAAGCGTTGCGCCGACAATCGCCGCCACGATGGGGATAATCCAGACGAGTTGGATGGACCAGCGTCTTTTCGGGACCGCAACGGCATCGGGAATTTCCGGCATATCCTGCCTGGATTCATCACTCATGTTCGCCCTCCAACCGGGATGAGTCCCAGATAAGACGCGGATCGAACTGCATTGCAGCAATCATGGTAAGGACAACGACGGCTGCGAAATAAAATGCCGCAGGACCTGCCTCCACCGTTGCCAGAAAACTGAACTGGACCAGCTTGGTAAGAATGGCCACCACGTAAATATCGAGCATGGACCAGCGCCCAACCACCTTGATCAAACGATAGAGCCGTATCCTCTGTTCCGGACTCCATCGGGAAGGGCCTCGCACGGAAAGAAGAAGAAGGGTAAGCGAGATCAGTTTCAGAAGCGGCACGGTAATGCTGGCCAAAAACACGATCCCGGCGATTCCCCATGAACCCGATTCCCACAATGTGAGTATACCGCTCATGATCGTATCCGCAGTGGTTCCCGAAATCGTGCTCGTTTTCATGATCGGCAGAAGATTTGCCGGAACATACAGGATATACGCCGCAAGCAACAGGGCCCAACAACTCGCCACACTGTTCGGCCTGCGAATATTGATCCTGGCCCGGCAGCGAGGGCAATAAACGGTATGTGCGGCCTGCACCGGTTTCGATATCATGCCGCAATCTCGGCAGGAAACAAGACCGCATTCCATGGCTGTTGTAAAATCGCGGGTCATGGCAGCGGCTCCCGTACACCCGCTGCGTCCGCGCAGTTCCAGATTTCATGCGGATCGAAGCATGTCCATGCGGCGGTCAAAAGGACGGTGAAGACGGCATACGACCAAAGGGCCAGAGCCGGAACGACATCGGCAAACATTGAGAGCTTGACCAGGGCCACAAGCAGGGCCAGCATGAACACCTCGACCATGTTCCAGTGCTTGATCGCGTGGACGATACGAAATATGAGGGAAAATCCCACAGGAACATGCCCGTTTCTCAACGGAAGGATAAGATAGATCATGGCGCCGATCTCCAGAGCAGGAGCCAAAACGGCCGTAAAAAAAACCAGGAGCGATACGATGGGCATGCCCTGGTTCATGAGTGCCCGTACTGCACCGAACATAGTGGTCGAATTTTGTATACCTTGCGCTTCGAGCAAGACGATGGGGTTGGCATTGGCAATGAGAAACACAATGGCGGCAGCGAAGAGCAATGCCGCTGTGCGATCGAGGCTCTGAGAAAAGCTGCGGTAGAGAACGGCTCCGCAACGACGGCAACGGGCCGCCTCGCCGCGGGAGAGCAGAACCTTTCGCTGAAGAAGATCACACTCAGGACAGACGACTATGGGCAGCGGCCGGAGTGGTATCCGATTCACGGAACCTCCCGCTTTTTCTTCACCAGAAGTCATCGACATTCCTTTGCTTTCAAATGGTGGATAAGATTATGACCCAAAAACCATTTATTAAGGAAAACCCAAACGATACGTTCTTGGTCATCTTGTTTGTTCGGATTTGTGCAATCCTAGCTCAACAATGACATCGTTGCAAATTTTTTATTTTCACTTTCCTTCTTTTGGCGAAACATCAAAAACCGGGTCTATCGGTCCAGAATTTCTCAAAAAAGGCTTTTTTCTCATCGTTTTCATCCGAAAACTAGAATCGGAGTGCTTTTCTGGCCTCCTGGCGAAGAAGCATATCGAGGATGACCAGTGCTGCCATGCTTTCGACAATGGGAACGGCTCGAGGCACGACACAAGGATCATGGCGTCCGGTTGCCTGAAGGACAACGCTCTTACCTGAAAAATCGACTGTTTTCTGAGGCAAGGAAATCGTTGCCGGTGGCTTGAAGGCGATGCGCAGATTTATCGTCTCGCCATTGCTGATGCCTCCCTGGATGCCTCCGGATCTGTTGGTCACCGTCCCCAAGCGCCCCTCTTTTTGCGTAAAAGGATCGTTATGCTGGGAGCCGCGCAACCGGGTGCCGGCAAAACCTGAACCGATCTCGAATCCTTTGGTGGCGGGAATGGCAAGCATGGCTTGAGCCAGTTTCGCCTCCAGCTTTTCAAAGGTGGGCTCGCCCAACCCCACCGGAACATTGCGGATGACACAGGAGATCACGCCGCCGGCGGAATCACCCTGCTCCTTGAGTTCGGCCACCATTTTTTCCATCTTTGCGGCCGCCGCTTTATCGGGACAGCGAATTGTCGTCGCATCGACCGCCTCACGGGTAATGGTGTTGAAATCAGGAGATGCCGACTCGATTTCTCCAACGTTGCTGACCCAGGCAACGACATCGATGTTCCGCTTTTCTTTAAGAATTTTTATAGCCACTGCACCGGATGCCACGGTGCCGATGGTCTCCCGTGCGCTGGATCTTCCGCCCCCCGATGATGCACGGATCCCGTATTTCATCTGGTAGGTGTAGTCGGCATGGGAAGGCCGGGGAATGTCCAGCATGCTTCCGTAATCCTTAGGCCGTTGGTCAAGATTGGCTACCTGGAGGGCAATGGGGGTGCCGAGTGTCCTCCCGTTTTCCGTCCCTGACAGGATGGTCACCTGATCCTTCTCCTGTCTGTCGGTTGAAAGCGAACTCTGGCCAGGGCGCCTTCGATCGAGCTGTCCCTGGATATCCGACTCAGTCAATTCAAGCCCCGGCGGGCAGCCATCGATAACCACGCCCACTGCCTTGCAATGGGATTCACCATACGTACTCACCCGAAAAAGCGTACCGAAACTGCTGGACATGAAGTTTCCTCCTGTTGGTTATTGATCAATTGAAAAGGAAACATATGTATCTCTTTTTATACAGTCAAGCATCAGACGTTGGTCAGACCTTTGCGCGGCTCGTTCGCCGATATTTTTCTCAGCGTGATGATTGATATTTCGCCAGGGCAGTTAAAACGCACAGGAATGCTCGAAGGCCCCACCCCACGGCTCGTGTATCCCTGCATTTCTCCGTACCGCCAATCACCGACAGCAGTAAACCTCGGGGCTCTGCTGTTGGTCAGAACCGGTGTGCCTTCCACCAGGCAGACCTGGCCGCCGTGGGTATGCCCGCAGAGATAAAGGCCGGCGCCGACTCTTGCGGCATCTTTAAATGCCTCGGGCGAATGGGCGAGGAAAAGAGAGAACTCCCCTTCGGGAACATTCTGGGCAGCTAGGCCGGCGTCGTGAAGTTTATAGTAATGCGGGTCGTCAACCCCCAGGATCCATATTTTGGCTCCGTTTTTTTCAAGGGGCCACGAATCATTCACCAGCATGACAATGCCGGCTTCCTCAAACTCCGGCAACATTTCAATACAGTCATGGTTGCCCAGTACACCGAAGACGCCGAAACGGGTCTGGACACCTTGCATCAACCGCTTCAGTTTCCTTATGCATGCACGGCTTTCACCGTAGGTTTTCATCCTGATGTCGCCGCCGATGCAGCATAGATCGACATCCATGCCCCGTATTGTCTCGACGATTCTCAAATCCAGTCCTTCCAGTCCGTCGAGATGCAAATCAACCAGGAACAGGATTCGAAATCCATCAAACGACTCCGGCAAATCGTGAAAGGAAAAGGTTTTTTCCTCAATTTTGAGATTCAGGGCGTTTTTCATCCCGATGCCGTAGAGGCCGGTCAACTTGAAAAATAAAGTCAGGAACACCTGATCAGACAAAAAACTGGTGAGGTTGAACCACGCCTGCCACCTGGCCAGCGGTTCGTGGCAGGCACGCCACTCCCTGAACCGAACGCTGGAGCAAACCACACGCGGGTATTTTTTCGGCAGGGGACGACCAGTGATGTAAAGCCAGAGACGGGAGAAGCAAAAGGATAGACTGATGAAAAAAACTAAAACGAGAAGATTCGACCTGAGATTCAATTCCGTAAATCCGTTGAGAAAAATCAAAGGAAAAAGTACCTCGAAGACCTGATCGAGAACAATCACCTCATCACCGCTGTGAAATCTCGTTCTGCGTTTGATAAAGCTTGAAAAAAGGTCGCCGGCCATGGCAAGAAGTGCAGCGGTAGCTGCAACCCACCACGGCTGCCCGAGCAACGAAAAAACCAACGTGCCGCCGACAACGGCAGATGCAATCCCTCGAATGGTTTTATGTTTGCCGAAAAGCGGCCTGCCGTCGAACCACAGTTTTCCGCGATCAACGGCAAACCCATACCTTTCTCCTGCGAACAGTGCAACAATGGGAGGCAGACTGTTGACCCAAAGGAGAAACGATACAACTGCTAAAATCTTATGCATGTTACCTTAAGCAGAGTGAACTAGGGAAAAGCATCAGCGTTTTGTCGAAACGGCCCCTTCCCTCAAAACACAAGAGGCCCTCCGGATATTCGGAGGGCCTCTTGTCCAAGTCCGCAGATATCACATCACATAGCTTCTTTTACGGACGTCACTTTAATGGTTTTGCCATCCATCGTCCCGGCGACTTCAATGGCGAAGTCTTTTTGCTTCTTGGTTGAGGAAAGCATCTTTTTGGTAAGCTCATCACCTTTGGCGTCAAACTTATAAAAAACATACTCATTTGAGCCTTTGTCCTTTATCAGCAAGCCATACCCTGATGCGGCGCATGGTTTGGCCACCAAGCATTTCAGAGTATGATTTTCAGGGTTTGTCTTCATGTTCGTTCCATCAAAGGCAATTCCGGCATCCGCACAAAGCTTGTCTGCAAGGTACCCCGAATACACCATATCATTCATTTTCTTGGATGAAGACATCATATCATTGGTTTTTGCATATGAAGAGACAGCCAGTAAAAACACGGCAACAACGGATAACAACCCCATTCTGAAAAATAATTTTTTCATACGTCCCTCCCTGGGTGTTTTGAAAGATAGAAATGTTATTTCGAAAGGAAAACAATGAAAGAAAAGATGGAAACAGGCTTATGCGCTTTCTTTTTCATCACAAGCCTAATGAAGCTTATCAAAATCGCTGTAAACGATGCAAATTTTTTTAATTAGAATTTACCCCTTTTCTCTTATGGAGTATTTTGGCATTTTCCCATGCGATTATTTTTCGGGAGGCAATGGAAAACAGGAATTTTCATGTCGATCACCGCAAGCAATTTTTACCGGCAGCATCACAAAGGTGATCGGCGCCAAATATCGGTAAAAAACCATTTTTCATAAAGCCCCCTTATATCAAGGAGATATTCAATGTTGAAAGACGGTCAAAAAGGTGCAATCCTGCAGCGAGACAAACAAAGCTACGCCATAGCCCCGCACATCCCCTGCGGCCTGGTAACCCCTGAAATGCTGGAGAGCATCGCCTCTGTGGCGAAAAAATACAAACCTGCCACCCTGAAGATTACCAGTGCCGCCAGAATTGCCATTGTGGGAATCAAAGAAGAAGACGTCGACAATGTCTGGGCTGATCTCGGTCTCGACAAAGGACACGCCGTGGGTCTTTGTGTCCGCAGCATTAAAGTATGCCCGGGAATCACCTACTGCCGGCTTGCCAAACAGGACAGCCTGGCTATGGGGTTGAAAATGGACGGCAAATACCACGGCATGCCCATGCCGAGCAAAATGAAGATGGCAGTAAGCGGCTGCAAGATTCAATGCGGTGAAAACTGCATCAAGGATCTGTCTCTTTACGGCACCGAAACTGGATGGAGCATTATGGTGGGCGGCATGGGTGGTATTGCGCCCAGGCTTGCCGAGGTCTTTGCCGAAAACCTTTCCTCCGAGGAGGCGGAAGCTACGGTCGAAAAAATCATGAAATATTACAAAGAGAATTCCCGGCGTGCCCGTATTGGATTTCTCATAGACAAAATAGGAATCGAGGAATTTAGAAAACAAGTACTCGAAGCCTGAGTTCCAGCCGCATCCTTTTGGGACCGCTTGGGAAACTGCCTTTTCCGGAAGGCTTAAATATGCATATCATGCAACACTTTGCATCGGGAGCAAACCGGGCCTGAAAAGATATGGGGTTTGCTCCGTTACTTACGGCGCTCTACTTGGCAGGATTCAGGCTTATAATATAGGCAATCACGTCTGCTATCTGCTGCTGAGTAAGGAGTTTGTCATCTCCCCAGGCGGGCATTTTTATTCCCGGCTTTGGGCCTTCCGGTGTAGAACCGTGTTGAATGAAGAGGTCGATATTGCCGGCAAACACTTTCTTGTCTTTGCTGACCATGGTCTCGTCAATGGGATTCAGCGGAGGTACGGTGCCGTCCGTCGACCCAGGATTGGCAACGCCTCCCTTCCCTTTATCTCCATGGCAAGACATACAATTTTGCGCATAGACCACCGCTCCCGCCTTGGCATCGCCAGCCATTGCAGCTGCCTTCCCCGGCCCTCCCGGATTGGAAGGACGCGCTATTTCCATCGAGGATGCCGATTCAGACTGGGCAGCAAATGCCATCGGAGCTGCAACGAGTGCCAGGCCTAATGACAAGGAAACAATCATTTTATTTCTCATTCCATTCTCCTTTGAAAATCAAAGTAATCGACTTATCATCAATCGTCTTCACCAAGCCTTTTGCATCCTATCAAATTCAGCACGGATATTGCAAATTTTTTTACTGCAATTATCCGTGAGTATCACGCTTATCCGGCGTTGTACTCCGGCATCTGGGTAAACATGGTCAGTTCCCATAATTCCTCCTCGATGGTTTGGCGGAGAATATAGATTCCCTTGTCGTCGCCTCGAAGCTTGCAGTAGCGGTAATCCGGTCCGTACCACTGGTCCACGACTTCGACCACCTCTATACAACGTCGGTTGATATAAAAACGCAGCGGGCGTTGTTCCCCACGATATCCCGCATAGCACTCAACCCGCACCCGTAACAAATCTGAATTCATCTTCTCATCTCAACTTCAGCAAAAAAACTTTATCCGCCCATGTTATACAGCTCTTCGTAAAAACCTGTGCCTTTTATCATTCTTAACATTTTTCGCGGCAATACAATATGTCCATGCCAAAAATCAAGCACATCGGCTCCATCCTAAGCGTTAATGAAATATGCGTTTTCTGCTTGTGGCGTTGGTTGACGCCCAAGACATGCGGAGTCGTCTCATCTTTTCTCCGTTGATTCAAACCGGATTAATGCTCATCTTGATATATTATGCCAAATCGTCGGCTATTCAAAAGACGTTTTTACTTCTTTGAAAAGCAGGCACATTCTTCTAATTTTCGCGAAGGCAGAAATCCCGTTTTCGGAACCGGAAA
>JBJKQT010000116.1:0-35464 GCA_046705065.1 Desulfocapsaceae bacterium | reverse complement strand
TACACTACAAGGTACCGGTAACGTTTCGAGATCAGTGACAACGGGCCGGACACAGGGGAGATAAAAATGGCGCTTGAAAATCTTAGGAAGTCGTGCATCTATTTTTCTGTATTTTTCGCATCTGTTTCTCTGCCTGTTTGCGGTTTTGCCCAAACCGCAAATACAGCGCAGACGCAACCCCGAACAACCACCTATACCATACAGGAGAACGGGGAACCTACGACTCCTGCGGCAGTAAGCTCTGGAGGCGCGGCGCCATCCACGTACTCTACGTCGGCACCGGGAAAGCCTGATGCCACCGGACCGACAACCACAACAACTATGGTTCCGGCCGGTGTCAGCAGTAAATCACATATCATCGAGAAGCAGGCATCCATAAATATCAACGATCATGTGGTCATGATTTCGGGAAGCCTCTCCTACGGCCTTGTCAACGGCAAGTCAAGGGAACTCGTCTACGACACGTCCACTGGTCACAAGAACAGCGAGCTTGATTGGCAACTCAGCAATGTTTCCATGGTAGGGGTCGGAGCTTCGATCAAGCCACTCAGCTGGTTGAGATTAAACGGCAACTTCTGGTTTAAAGTCAGCGAGGGCGACGGCAACATAGACGACTATGACTGGCGTCTTTACGGCTATGACGACTGGACGGACTGGTCGCACAGCCCGACCAATGTAACCGAAGGGATCATGTATGACGTCAACATGGAATTAACGTTCCTGCGATTTAACCAAACCTCGCTCTACGGTATCGTGGGATTCAAGCATGATCACTGGAAGTGGGAGGCTCATGGCGGTACATTTATTTATTCCAGCTATTATGTCCGTGATACAGTGGGAAGTTTTCCCTCTGATGAATTGGTGCTCACCTATGAACAAACGTACGATGTCCCCTATATCGGCATAGGTTTCCACGCCAACCTCGATCCGGTTACCCTTACAGGGCGGATTATCGGCAGTACGTTAGTCAGCTCGAGTGACGAAGACAATCATCCTTTGCGCGACCTGAACATCTCATCAAGCCTGGACGACGGAAAAATGTGGGGAATCGATTTTGCCTGCACCTATAATTTCACCCCGCACATTGCAGCTACGGCAGCTTTCCAGTATACGAAGTATGAAGAAATTAAGGGCGACAAAAACTGGAACTTCTACTCTGAAGGCGACCGGTTCACCTACGGCGGCGGACTGGACAACCAGTCGACCCTGGCCTACCTTTCTCTTCTTGTCAATATCTGAGAGAACCAAGCACCGAATTAAAAAAAAAGGAGCCGCCAACCGACGGCTCCTTTTTTTATTTCCCGATCAGCATATCCCGCAGTCTGCTGCCATCCGGCACGCGAACTCCGTCCCAGAGAATCACCCGCTCGAGCCGCACATCCCGGCCAAGTTCCACCCGTCCCGCACAGACCCAATCCTTCATGGTTACCGTTTCGGTTGGCTGCTTTTCATCACCCAACAAAAAAGGAGTTTTTGGTTGTGGACCCAACTCAGGCAACCACGGAATCTTGCGGGTCAAAAGCCCACTATGCAGGGCAAGGTAATCCTCCGTGGTTCCCATATCCGTCCAAAAACAACCGTCTACCCGCAGTGATCGAATGGGGATCTTTTTTTTAAGCAATATTTTGTAAAAATTCACGATAGAGGATTCCTGTTTCAATGATATCGGTTCGAGTATTTCCGGGCTTACGACTTGCAGGCCGGTATATGCTATGGAACCCTGAATGTTGTCGCCTTCGAAACTCTTCACAAAGTTATTCTCCGTCAATACCCTGTTGAACCTTGGGAAGTCATGCATTGCCATGGTTATGGGAGCTTTTTCATTATCATGAGCCTCGTACAGAGAGCGAAAATCCACCGTATGATAAATATCCCCGTTGGTCACCAGGACAGGCTCATCCCTGAAAGATCGCAAAGCCAACCGCAAACCACCGCCAGTGCCCAAAATTGTATCCTCTTCCTGAATGATAATCCCCTCCATGGGCCGAAGAACATCAATAATCTGCTGACGCAGATGATGGCAATTGACAACAATGCGGTCAAAACCGGCTTGTTTGAGTCTCTTGACCGTCAAAACGAGAAGCGGAACGTTGACGATAGGGAAAAGAGGTTTGGGGCGGAATTGTGTGAAGGGAAGTAACCGCGTACCGAAACCTGCCGCAAGAATCATCGCCTGCATTTTTAGACACTCTCGAAGATAAATTATGTATAAAGTTCAACCCGGCTCAATTGCCCCCCACCGTTTCGGCAACCTTGCAGAAATTTCGTATCCGGGCATGCTTCACTGCCAAACACTGCACTTTGCCACACGGCAAGCGCGACTGATCAAAAATCGTCTCAAAGACATTTCTCCGGCCATATCCAATCGACACTGTACCCTTTTAAAGAGAAAGAAATCAAGAGAGAGCGCTCATTGCTATATTCTTCTTTTTGTGAGAGATACCAGAAAGGTAGATGTATCATCAGTATGGCCGGATATGCTTTTTAGTTGTTTTTCTCTTAATAATCTGATATTTGAACCGCAGATGATGAAAGCACGCCGGTCCTCCGGCCTCTCGAATGACGAGGGTTTGTTGATACTCCTCCGCATCCTTGACACTTTTAATTACTACTGCCCATATCGTCCACAAAAGGTCTTTTCAAATTGAACTCTCTGCCTGTAACAGGCGGACTGCACTGCACCATAGGCCTGACGATCAATCCGGATATATTCATATACTAAATGAGTCAAAAAAAAATCCATAAGCTGTCAGAGCTTCCGGCGACTGCTATCTGTGGAAACGATATCTCCTCCTCCGTACTTTATGTCTCATCTTTGTCCATTGTAGCTTCCGGTCAGTATGCGTGGATCGTCCTGCTCATTGTAGCCGGAGTCCTTTTCCTGTTTAAAAAAATTTACGCTGAAGTTGTCGGAGCCCTGCCTTTAAACGGAGGAGCATACAACGCACTTTTAAACACCACCAGCAAGCAGATGGCCTCGCTTGCAGCAACACTGACTCTCCTTTCCTATATGGCAACAGCCGTCATCTCGGCCTCGGAAGGCATTCACTATTTAAGAAGTATTGCACCGACGCTTCCCATCATTGCAGCAACCGTTTTGCTCTTGGCTCTTTTCATGAGCATCACCATCATGGGGATCACCGAGTCCTCCGTCGTTGCAATGGTCATTTTCTTCTTTCATATCGGATCGTTGATCGTTCTTGCAGGTTCCATTGTCTTCTATCTCTTCAATCATGGCCTGGCTGTTTTTTTCGCCAACAATCAACATGAATTCACGCATGGAAACCTGGCAATGACTATTTTCTGGGGATTTTCTGCGGCCATGCTGGGTATTTCCGGCTTTGAAAGCTCAGCCAATTTCGTGGAAGAACAAAAGGAAGGCGTATTTCCGAAAACACTCAGGAACATGTGGGGAGTCGTCAGTATCTTCAACCCGTTAATGGCTTTTCTCGCTTTGACCGTCATTCCAATCGGAGAGGTTTCAGCCCACGAAACCAACCTGCTTTCCCACATGGGACAGATCACTCAAGGCCATACGTTGGCCACACTGATATCGATCGACGCTTTTCTGGTTTTGAGCGGTGCGGTGCTGACCTCTTTTGTCGGAGTCACCGGTCTTATTGAACGCATGACCCTTGACCGTATTCTTCCCGGCAGTCTTCTGAAAAAAAATCGCAGAGGTGTATCCTATCGAATCCCCATTGTCTTTTTTCTCCTCTGCGTATCTATTTTGATGATTACACGCGGAGGTGTTGAGGCATTGGCCGGTGTGTATACAATTTCCTTTCTTTCCGTGATGGGACTTTTCGGTATCGGCAACATTCTCCTGAAGGTCAAGCGGGAGAAACTGCCACGCCCGGAGAAGGCAACGTGGATTTCCGTTCTTGTGGCGATTGCGGCGGTTCTCTGTGCGCTTGCCGGCAATATCATAAAAAAACCGCCGGTCAACGAGCCGGCAAACATCGTTATATTTGCCGAATACTTCATTCCGACAATCATCTTTGTCGCGATAATGCTCAACCGCATCGCCTTGCTTGAAATGCTTCTCAGGTTTATCGAATACCTGTTTATCCCGATCTTGAAATTTGTCACAAAAGTCAACCAAAACATATTCAGGATGATTGACAACATCCAATCACAGGAGTTTGTTTTTTTTACCCGGGGTGACAATTTATCCAATCTCAACAGAGTCCTGCTCTACATTCAGAACAACGAACACACCCGCAAGGTCAAGATAGTCACGGTAAGCGAGATAGAAGATACGGCCGTGATGGAAAAATTGGAGAATGACATAGAGTTTCTCGACCGCGAATACCCTGAAGTGAGCATTGAATTTATCAAGATTAATGGAAAATTCACCCCGGAATTGATTCAGGATCTTTCCAAAGAATGGAAGATCCCTGTCAACTTCATGTTCATCGGTTCTCCGGGTGACCGTTTTCCCTACAGACTTGAGGAATTGGGAGGCGTTCGTCTGATAATTTAATCTTTATAATTGTTCAAACCGTTTGCCGCCTTACAAGCCCCGACAATTTACCAACCGGCAATGGTCCAAGAATGCGGCAACGGAAGAATATCGATAGATCTAATCTCTTTATTAAACCACTTTCCTTTCGGCTCCATTACCGTATGGAAAAAATATGAAAACCACCCTTTTTGCCGCACACCGTATTTTTTTCATTTCAAAACACTTCATTGTAATTTTTTTTCTCCTCTTCCTGAGCTTCTCCTCAAGAGGGATAGTGCCGTCTCAGTGTCTTGCATCCGAGAGCCAACAAATTAATTTCGATTCGATACAAGGGAAAATCAAAGAAATCTCCCGCCAGATCAAAAACATTTCGACATCACGGCAAGATATCGAAGAGGCAAAGGATCAGACGGAAATTTTTCTGAAAGATGCCAACGAGTGTATCGAGGCTTCAACGGCCCAAATCAACGGAATCGATCAGGACTTGCTCTCGTTGGGTCCTGCCGACGAGCACGAACCTGCTGTAACCGGCAAGGAGCGCAAGCGGTTGAACCGTGAAAAGCAGACGCAACAGGTGCGCATGTCGGAATGCCGGCTCATTACCACCCTGTCCTTAAGGCTGAAAAATGAGCTTGCGGACTGGGACAAGCTTCGTCAAAAAGCAGACTTCTTCTCGAAGACCGAAAACTTTTACAACCGAATTTGGAAAAGCCTGCCATCGTTTACCGACTTTAGGAACCAGGCTCGAAAATACCTTTTAGGCCAATCCGGTATACAGAATGTATCGGTTGTCGAAGCTGTACTCCTCCTGCTTCTTGCAACAGCAGGAGGTATTTTCGGATGGACTCTCTTTAAAAAAGTACAAAAACACGCCATCCTCATCTCTCAGAAAAAACATGGTGAATCGTTTCCCTCTCCGCTTAGAGGGAAAATCTCCATGGTCGCAATGGTCGCTTCTCTGGCCAGCGGAAGTTATTTCTTTTATATCTGTCGTGATTCAATTTTTGAGGTGTACGGCCCGTGGTTGCTACTCTTTGTGATTACATACTCTTTTTCGATGGCACTTTTCCACATACACGCTTTTTTACAGCAAAGACGAAGTCTCACGGAAACGAAAGCACCTCCGCTTCAACGCTTCAGACTTCTGGTTGTGATCGGCTCGCTGCTGTTTCTCTCGACCTGCGTCAATATAGGAGATTACAGTACATTGGTTGCTCCGCTTGCCCTGTTTCAGTCGATCCTTATCTGTGCATTGTGTGTCATTGGATGGTGGGTCTTATGGTACTACAGCGGGCTTGCCTCTCTGACACAATTCAAAAAAATTATCCGATTCGGCGCTACCATGCTCTTCATGCTGGTGCTGATTGTTGAGTTGTCAGGTTATCGTAATTTCTCCCTCTTCCTGCTTTCCGGTTTTTTCGGCACCTTCCTTTTGGCAGCGCTTCTTAAAATGGTGCTGTTCTCCGTTAATGAAATCGTCGGCGGCTTTTTCTCCGGCAAATATCACTGGCAACAAAGAGCCAGGCTCACGATCGGTATCTCCTCCGACGAAAATCTCACCGGCATCCTGTGGCTTGGATTTATATTCAAGCTGTTGGCCTGGTTTACCGCCTTCTTTCTCTTTCTTCAGCTATGGGGGCTTTCCGCCGCTCAACGACAAGAAATCACGTCATATCTCGTCAACGGATTGCACCTTGGCGGAATCATTATTGCACCCGCCAGAATTTTATTGGGCATTTTTATCTTTGCCTGCGGCTGGACCCTTGTCGCCTGGGTTAAAATGCAGATGGGAAACAGGTGGCTGCGGCATACGCAAGTCTCCAGAAGTGTTCAAGAAACCCTTGTAACTGCAACCGGTTACGCCGGATTTGCGTTGACCCTGGTAATCGGCCTCTCCATAGCCGGAGTCGGCTTTTCAAACCTGGCGGTCATTGCCGGTGCTCTCTCCGTCGGCATAGGCTTCGGCCTACAGAATATCGTCAACAATTTCGTTTCGGGTTTGATTATACTTTTTGAAAGGCCAGTCAAACGTGGGGATTGGATAAGCGTAGGAAATACAGAGGGGTATGTGCAGAAAATCAGCGTCCGATCCACGCTGATTCAGACATTCGACCGTTCCGATGTGATCGTTCCGAATTCGGAGCTTATTTCCAACCAGGTCACCAATATGATGTTAAACGACAGGTACGGTCGCCTGATCGTGCCCATCGGAGTCGCCTACGGCAGTGATACCGAACTGGTACGTACGATTCTTCTGGACATTGCCAAAGCAAACGATAAGGTGGTTACCAACGGTTCGGCTCCGGCGCCTCAGGTCCTATTTTTGGAATTTGGGGACAGCTCGCTCAATTTCGAACTCCGCTGTCATTTAGCCAATATAGATGAGCGGTTAATCGTCAAGAGCGAAATCAACTATGAGATCGACCGGGCGTTTAGAAAACATAATATGTCCATTCCCTTTCCCCAGCGCGATCTCTATATTAAAGAGTTACCCTCTTCCACACAAAATGCGGAAAGCAAATAATCCGGGGCCGGCTTATTTGCTTTCCTTTCCCGACGTCTCCTGTCGATCCATCTGGTATTGGCCATAGCTGGTATCGGCGTTTTTCAGGCAGTCTTCCCTTTGACTCCCCTGAAGGTCGTAACACTGCCTTTCCCGAACCATCTGAAAGCCGTCATACAGCGCTCTTTTTGAGCATCCTTGAAGTGCCAGGACTGCCGCCAATACGAAAACCAACCGCAAAAGTTTCATCATCTTCCCGACCAGTTGAACCACCTTAATTTATTGCAAGAAAATTATCTGTTTTGAAAGATAAAAATCAGAGCCTCTCAACAACATATTCCATGTTATTCCGTTGAGCATACGGCGCAAACGGAGGCCATGCCGTCCTTATCGAGCCGCTGAAAATAGCTTTCGACAATATCAATTGTCCAGGCAGTTCGTTTACTGCAGGCGTCACAGCTCCACATCCAATGAATATCTGCGGCAAAATATGATTCAAAACCGAAGTCCCTCAACATGGTAGGCGGGCGCAACAGGGTTCGAAGCTCTTCCACAGTGGGCAAACGCCAGGTAGTCCGTTTCTGCCACTTCATTTCATTGAGATAACCAATGTACTCGCATGCCTTATCCCAAGTCAACGTAAAACCTGCTCCTTCTCTTTGCCACAATAAAGCAGTATCGAGACAGTAGAGGAGATGGCGATCCTTTATTTCGAATCGGTGGGGAATATATTTTTTTAACCGCATTAATTCATCAAGGTCGAATTGTCTGCCGAGATCCTTATAGCGGACAAAAGCCGGTTCCTTTCGCGGCCTGGAGGACGCAACGAATGGCCCGGCCCGGTCCTGTGCCAAAAAAGTGCAGATCGTCTTCGAAGACTGAGCCCAATTCCGATGAACCTCTTCGAGTCTGAGGCGCATCTCGTGTGCTGTGGCATAACGCTCCTCCGGGTTGCGTCGAATACTTTTCAGCAGGAAATCGTCCCATTCCTGATTCAGATCAGAGTTCAACGTGCTGGGATGGGCAATTCTTCTCTCTTCCCCTCCGGCGAGACGGCCCGTCACCATGCGATAAGCCATAACACCGACGCTGTATAGGTCGGCCCGCTCATCCGATGCCCGAGGGTCCTCGTTTTGCTCAGGGGCGGCATAATACGGCGAACCGACCTGCATCCCGGGGATAGCCATTTTTTCTTCGCCTCGCACTTTGGACAGGCCGAAGTCGATGATCTTCACTCTGTCGTCATTTGTGATCATCAGGTTATAGGGTTTCACATCACGGTGGACAATGCCGGCAAAATGCAGCCTCTCCAACCCCAGCAGGGATTGACGAACATAGGAATAGGCTTTATTGATGCTGATAACCCGGGAAGGCTTTTCCACCTGATAGGCCTCTCCGATAAGCTCTCCGATAGAGTGGGCGAAATATTCAAGGACGATGAAAGGGGATCCTTCATTCTCATCGCAGTCGAGAATTTTTGCCACATGATCATGGGTGATCTCTCCCATGATCCGCGCCTCTTCCAAAAATATTTCCCGAAGCCGCTCGCGGCCCACCAGATCGACAAGTATCTCTTCGCGCGGCAGCAGTATTTTCAACGCGACTGTCCTGCCGGTGACCGGCGCCTGCGCCTTGTAGACGGTACTCATCCCTCCGCGGCCGAGGCGGCCCAAAACGAAATATCTTCCGATTTGTTTCATATCTATCTCAAACGAACAGCATAGCTTTCCGGAAAACCACGATCGACGATCTTTTTGGCAGTGGTTCTCCAGTCATATGAAATGCGTACCGCCTCAATTCGTTTTGCTTCCGTATTCCAGAGCAGATATTTCGCTCGATTGTCTCCGTCTCTTGGCTGCCCCACGCTCCCAGCGTTGACGATATATTTACAACCATCCTGCAGTTGGCAAATCCCCTGGGCAAAAGGCTGTCTGTGCATCTTTTCGCCGTCCCAGCAGACAACAAAAAGATCGTGAGTATGGCCCACGAAATAAAGATTATGATCCGCCTTTTTAAAAAAGGAGACGAGATCCTTGTCCGATTTACGGTTTAGGTAAATTAATACCGAATCCGGGGGAAAACCATGGACAAAGACCGCATCCTGGTATTGAAGAAATTTTGGCAGGTTCCGGCAGTACTCCAGACTTTTTGTCGAGAGCAGCTGTTCCGTTTTAAGGGCGTTCTCACGAGCCTGAAAATTGAACCATCGCAGCAGACCTTCGTCAAGCAAAACCACTTCGTGATTTCCCATGACCGAGCGATACCCTTTGAGACGGAAGCGGCGAACGACATCCTCCGGATCCGGGCCATAACCTATCAGATCGCCGAGACAGATAACGGAATCCGGCTTCCTGCTCTCCAGATCGGAGGTCACAGCCTCAAATGCTTCCAAATTTGCGTGAATATCGGATAGAATTGCTATAAGCATGAAAAATCTTATTTCACCGTTTCCCGCTGCTCTTTTAAGAGCCGGTGGAAACATTTTTTGGCATCCGGCGAAAAGGCATGAAATTTCTCCAGATGCTCGCAAGGCTTCTTACTGCAAACCGAACAGTTTTCCAATCCCTTGGCTCTGCAACATTTCCTGATAGCACAGGCCCGGCAATAGCCGATCAGTGTACCGCCCGTGGAAAGACAGCCGTCGCAATTGATATCTTCCGGTTTAAGACTGAAACCGAATTTTTCGGAATATAAAGCCGCCGTTTCCGCCCTTGCCTCATCATCGTCATGTAAGGTTGCAAGATAGGTGGGGCAGCTTGAACAAACAAGACCACAATAGGCTATCATTTTCTGCATGTAACGTTTTCTCCTTCTACTTATAAATCATAAGGCAAGGCAGCAATCAGTATCGGTAAATCCGATGTCGACCCCATTGCTTCCGGACTGTTCCTTAACACGTCTTTTCCAGTTCCAAATGTACCGCCAAACCAAGTCCTTTGAAAGTAAATGGTTTTCTAAGGTATTGACCGGCACCGAGCATTTGAGCCTCCTTCACCCGTTCGGTTTCACTGAAACCGCTGGTAATGACAGCCTTTTGCCCCGGAGGCATTTCGACTATTCTACGATAGGTCTCCAAACCATCGATTCCCGGATCCATAATCATATACAAAAGTAAAAAACACCGAATGGATAAAACTTTATCATCGATTCCCATAGGAATTCAATATTTTCATCGTTAAAATGACAGTATGAACTTTTTCTGTTATATCGGAAGAGTGCTGTGCATATTTCCGACAACCGTTCAACATAACAATCCGACCCCTCGGTGGCAAAAATGCCGAAGCAAAGAAATATAATCGACGTCATGCAAAAACCCGCCAACGCCCCCTTGGCGGAAAAGGCCAGGCCGCAGACCATCGCCGCCATTCTCGGGCAAGAAAAACTCCTCAAAGAGGGGACTTTGCTGCGCCATATGATCGAGCGTGACGATTACAGTTCATTCATTCTCTGGGGGCCGCCCGGTACCGGAAAAACCACCATCGCCCGGCTGATTGAAAAAAACACCACCCATGGCTTCTGTTTCTTCAGCGCCGTACTCTCGAAAATTCAAGAAGTCAAAGACTTGATGGAACGAGCAGATTATCTTCTGCGAGCCGAAGGGAAAAAAACCATCGTGTTCGTGGACGAGATTCATCGTTTCAACAAAGCTCAGCAGGATGCCTTTCTGCCTTACGTTGAATCGGGTGCCATTGTGCTTTTCGGAGCGACGACGGAGAACCCCTCCTTCGAGGTTATCCCGGCTCTTTTGTCACGCTGTCATGTCTTTGTTTTAGAGCCATTGGGAGAAGCGGAACTCATCGAGATACTAAGAGGAGCGCTTGCAATGGTGCCCGGAGAGATACATTTTGAAGATACAGCTTTGCAGGAACTGGCGGCGAGAAGCGACGGGGATGCCCGCAAGGGCCTCAATCAACTGGAAATGATCTGCCGAACGGCCCACCGAGGTGAGACGGTGGATGCCGAGTACGTCCTGAAAGCAATTTCACGGACTTCGATGTTCTACGACAAAAAGGGCGAAGAGCACTACAATCTGATTTCGGCACTGCATAAATCCCTGCGCGGCAGCGACCCCCAGGCCGCTTTGTACTGGCTGGCCAGAATGCTCGAGGCGGGGGAGGACCCCATGTATCTTGTACGGAGACTGACAAGGTTTGCCAGTGAAGATATCGGACTTGCCGATCCCAACGCCCTCGTCCAGGCCATGGCCGCCAAGGAAGCGGTGCATCTTCTGGGAATGCCTGAGGCAAACAACGCACTGGCCCAGCTTACCGTCTACCTGGCAACCGCCCCCAAAAGCAATGCTCTTTATACAGCCTATAACGCAGCCAAAAAGGATGCACATGCGACCAGCCACCTGAAGGTGCCTCTTCATATTCGCAATGCCCCGACAAAACTCATGAAGGACCTGGAATACGGCAAAAACTATCGGTATTCACATGATTTTCGAGATAGCTACAGCTACCAGAAGTACTTTCCGGACAGGATGGAGGAGAAAACCTATTACACCCCGTCAGCCTTCGGTTTTGAAAAAGAGATCAAAAAACGACTTGAGTGGTGGCGCAGCCTGAAAAAACAACAGCAGGACAGAGAAAGACAGGAGATCGACGACAGCAAACCACTCGCAGATGAGAAGGCACACCCTAAAGATGAAAAATAAAGGATAACCAATAGCGATAAACAAGACGAGGCCATTTGCGGCGGTTATAAATCCGGAAGCGTCCCCGATTTGGTCGACCTGCTTTTTCCATCCTGCCGGAAGGGCAATCGAAGCTGATATGGCGTGCCGCTTCTGGGAATCAGGCTGGAAACGGTTACACCGAGCAGCCGTACCTTGCGCCTTCCGGCTTGGGTATCATGCAGCAGATTGGGTAAACAGGAGAGGATATCCGCAGCGGTAAACAACGGCGTTTTGAAGGTCGCCGACCGGGTAATGGTTAGAAAATCCTGATAGCGAACTTTGAGTGTCAATGTATAGCCGCCGAAATTATGCTTTTCGAGACTTCCTGCCACCGATTCGGCCAAGTGCCTGAGTATTAAATGGATACGCTCCAGGTCAAGAATATCTTCAGCCATGGTCGTCTCACTCCCGATTGACTTGCGGATTCTGGTGCTTTTCACCGACCTGAGATCAATCCCCCGACAGATATTATAAAAATATTCCCCCAACTTACCAAAATGGAAAGTGAGTTCATCCAGAGAAAAACGCCGCAAATCTCCTCCCGTTTTCACGCCGATCCTCTCCATTTTACGCTCTGTTGCTTTCCCGACCCCGAAAAATTTTCCTATGGGTAAAGTGGTAAGAAATGAAAGCACTTCCGAAGGACGGATAACCGTGACACCATTCGGCTTATTCATATCAGTTGCAACCTTGGCCAGGAATTTATTACAGGAAACACCTGCTGAAGCGGTCAGACCTGTGGTTGCAAATATCTGTTTGCGGATTCGCTGAGCCAAACGGGAGGCGGACGGTTCGTGGAAATGGTTATCTGTGAGATCAAGAAAGGCTTCATCCAGGGAAAGAGGTTCCACAAGATCGGTGTATTCATGGAAAATTGTCATGACCTGGTTCGAAACTTCCTTATACCGCGAAAAGCGCGGCGGGATAAATACCGCCTGGGGGCAAAGCCTGGCAGCGCGGGCGCAGGGCATGGCGGAATGTATTCCGAACTTGCGGGCCTCGTATGAACAGGCCGCAACCACGCCGCGGCTATCCGGTCTGCCGCCGACGATAACCGGCTTGCCACGAAGTTCCGGGTTGTCGCGTTGCTCGACGGAGGCAAAAAACGCATCCATGTCGATGTGTACGATTTTTCTATTGCTGTTCATGCCTACACGGCGGCCGGCTCTAGGCTTTCGGTTAGCTTTAAAAATTAGATTTTATTGTTCAAAACCAAGGCGCCTGAAGAAATTTTACCAAAGCAAAGACTTTATCACAGCTGAAAAAGAACTCTCCGCCAGTTTTTATGCGTCGCAGCTTCACAGGTTGCCGTTTTACAGGCAATTTGAAGCGAGCGGTTGGTTGCCGGATTAAATGGATGAATCCACTAATCTGAAATTTTCATAAACTAATACTTTACATGGAGCCATGGGTAATTTAAAACGTTCCTCTGTTTCACAAAAGGCAGCAAAGCATAATCTTAATCATCGACGTCTATTCAACTGCTCTTGCCGAATTCTCCATATTCGTGGTAAAACCGCATTGGAAGCAATAAGAAACCGATGTTTTTTTGCAATCCAACAGGCAATGAAATAAATACTCGTCTTGCGTGCATTGTCAGGCACCGGTGATATAAAACAACGCTTAAGAAAAACATATGAGATCCGCATTCCTGCCGTTTTCAAGACCGTCCATCAGTGAAAAAGAGATCCAGGCGGTCTCTGAAGTGCTGCGTTCCGGATGGATTACCACCGGTGCCAACGCCGCCGCCTTTGAAAAGGCCTTTTGTACATACTGCAACACCCCGGAGGCGGTGGCCCTTTGCTCCGCTACAGCCGGCATGCACCTGGCCCTCAAGGCGCTTGGCATCGGACCAGGAGATGAAGTCATCACTCCATCTATGACCTGGGTCTCCACTATCAATCTCATCACGTTGTGCGGCGCCACACCGGTTTTTGCCGATATCGAGCCCAATACGCTGATGGTCTCCAAAGCCACGATCGAACCACTCATCAACGATCGTACTCGACTGATCATTCCGGTTCATTTTGCAGGTTCAGCAGTAGACATGGAACCTCTTCGCAAACTTGCCTCCCAAAAAGGCATCTCTTTGATTGAAGACGCCGCCCATGCAGTCGGCACCATTTATAGAGGAGAGATGATCGGGTGCCGCGGCACGTCGATTTTCTCCTTCCACCCCATCAAAAACATAACCTGCGGCGAAGGCGGCATGTTCTGTTCGGACGACACCCTTCTCATGGAGCGGATTCGGCGTTTGAAATTTCATGGTCTCGGCGTAGATGCCTTTGATCGAAACACGCAAGGCCGCGCCCCTCAGGCGGAGGTGATGGAACCCGGCTTTAAATACAACCTGACCGATATTGCCGCTGTTTTAGGTCTTACCCAGTTGGAGAAGCTTGAGTCCTTCATCGAAAAACGCACCCGATTGGCCCTCCGCTATCTGGAACTGCTCGCCGATGTCGAAGAAATTCTTACCCTGGAGATGCCGTCCTACCCGGTTCGTCACGCCTGGCACCTCTTTATTGTCCGTCTTGATATCGAACGGGCCCGAATGGGCCGTGATGAGTTTATGGAAAAACTCAAACAACAAAATATCGGCACCGGGCTTCACTTTAAGGCGGTACACAGCCAAAAATACTATAGGGAAACATTGCGGCTGCCGAACGGAGCGCTGCCTGCGACCGAATGGAATTCAGAACGAATTTGCTCCTTGCCTCTGTTCCCGGATATGACTTTTGAGGATGTGGATTCCGTTGTGGCTGCAATCAAGGAGGTGTTGGCGTGACAGAGCCGAATATCTCTGTGGTTATCCCTGTTTTCAATGAGAAGGACAACCTCCCGGAATTAATCGACCGCTGCCTTGGCGCGTGCCGCCCCATGGGACGCAGCTTCGAACTCATCCTGGTGGATGACGGCAGCAAAGACGGTTCCAGAGATATCATCACTCAGTTTGCAAATCAGCAGCCTGAAGTCGTAGGTGTTTTACTTAATCGCAATTACGGGCAGCATGCGGCGGTTTTCGCCGGGCTTGAACGGAGCCGGGGCGACATCGTCATCACCCTTGACGCCGACCTGCAGAACCCACCAGAAGAAATTCCCAAACTGGTCCGGGAAATGGACCGGGGAGTAGACGTTGTGGGCACCATCCGCCAAAACCGGCAAGACACCTTTTTCCGGCGGATTTCTTCGTCCATGGTCAACCGAATGGTCCGCCAGGCCACGGGAGTGAATATGCAAGACTACGGCTGCATGCTCAGAGCCTATAGCCGGTCCGTTGTCAGCGCCATGCTCCAGTGCCGGGAGCACTCCACCTTCATTCCTATCCTGGCCAACTCGTTTGCCGGAAGTACAGCCGAAATCCCGGTTGCCCATGCCTCCAGAGAAAAAGGTGAATCGAAATACAGCATCCTCAAGCTCATTTCACTCCAATTTGACCTGCTCACGTCAATGTCGACCTTCCCCTTGAGATTGCTTTCCCTTCTGGGGGCGATAATCTCGATTTGCGGCATCGGTTTCGGCATCCTGCTCATGGTGCTCCGTTTTGTTTACGGCGCCGTATGGGCCGCCCAAGGAGTGTTTACACTTTTCGCCGTCCTCTTCGTGTTTATCGGGGCTCAGTTCCTCGGTCTCGGACTGATCGGCGAATATATAGGCCGCATCTATCAGGACGTTCGCGGCAGACCTCGTTATTTTGTCCAGGAAGTACACGGCGTCGACACCCCGGACGACAAGTCGTAGGCCGCCCGCAACACAACCTGTAAATCTGAAAGTAGGAAATACAAATAAGGAAATTTCATGAAAGCTGTAGTACTTGCCTACCATACCATCGGCTGTATCGGTATACGGTCGTTGCTCCGTCACGGTTTTGAGATCGCGGCGGTCTTCACCCATGCGGACGACCCGCAGGAGAACACCTGGTTCGAGTCCGTGGCCGAACTTGCCGCGGCCAACGGTATTCCCGTTTACGCACCAAAGGACATCAATCATCCCCTCTGGATCGAGAGGATCAGGGAAATGGAGCCGGATGTCCTCTTTTCCTTTTACTACCGAAACATGGTCGGCAAAGAGATCCTCGGTATACCGTCTGAATGCCTGAACCTCCATGGTTCCCTGCTGCCGCGCTATCGAGGGCGCTGCCCGGTAAACTGGGTGCTCGTGCATGGGGAAGAGGAAACCGGCGTCACCCTTCATCACATGACCCCGAAACCGGACAATGGCGATATCGTCGGTCAGCTCCGAGTGTCCATAGACGACGAAGACACCGCATTCAGTCTGCATACCAAGCTGGCAACGGCCTCAGCGGAACTTCTGGATACCCTGCTGCCGCAGATTCGTGAAAACACGGCGGAACGACGCCGCCAAGACTCGTCGGTTGCCAGCTATTTCGGCGGCCGCAGGCCGGAGGACGGCGAAATCAAATGGGAGCAAGGCAGCAGACAGGTCCGAAATCTGGTACGCGCCGTGACGCGGCCCTATCCCGGAGCCTTCTCATATCTGGGAAACCGCAAGGTCTTCTTCTGGCAGGTTAAGGATGTTGCCCACTCAATAGACAGCCGGCCCGGCACGGTCCTTTCCACGTCACCTTTAACAATCGCCTGCGGCACCGGGGCGATTGAAGTGCAATTCGGCCAGGCAGAGAACGGAGTCTACATAAACGGGGAGCAACTGGCCGCCGAACTTAAGGTGGCGTCGGGAATGCGTTTTAACGGTCAGGCCGACAAGATCGTCGAGCGAAAAAGGAAAAAGCATGTGCTCATCCTCGGCGTCAACGGATTTATAGGCAACCATCTGAGCGAACGGCTCCTGCAGATCGGCAACTATCAGGTTCACGGCATGGATCTCAATTCAGATACCATAGGCCACCTGCTGGATCATCCCGATTTTTATTTCACAGAAGGCGATATCTCGATTATGCGCGAATGGATCGAATATCATGTCCGCAAATGCGATATTATCCTACCCTTGGTGGCCATCGCCACGCCCATCGAATATGTGCGCAACCCGTTAAAGGTTTTCGAACTCGATTTCGAAGAGAACCTGCGTATCGTTCGTTATTGCGCGAAGTATGGAAAGAGGCTAATTTTTCCATCAACATCGGAGGTTTACGGAATGTGCCGGGACCCAGAATTCGATGAGAAGAACTCTAATTTCGTCCTTGGACCGATCCACAAACAGCGCTGGATCTACTCCTGCAGTAAACAGATGCTCGACCGGGTGATATGGGCCTACGGAGCCGACCGGGGCCTGCAGTTCACCCTTTTTCGCCCGTTCAACTGGGTCGGCCCGAAGCTCGACTCCCTGCAATCGGCCAGGATCGGCAGTTCTCGGGTTATCACCCAGTTTATCCTCAATCTGGTCGAGGGCACCCCGATCCGGCTTGTGGACGGCGGAAGCCAGAAACGGTGCTTTACCGACGTCAAGGACGGCATCGACTGCCTGGTCAAAATCATTGAAAACAAGGATGACCGGTGCAACGGCCGGATCTTCAATATCGGAAACCCGGACAACGAATTCAGCATGCGGGAGCTTGCTGAAATCCTGCTTGAAAAGTTCTCCGCTCATCCGCTGCGCGAACACTTTCCGCCAGTCAGCGGGCTCGAAAATATTGAGGCTTTGGCCTTCTACGGCCCCGGTTATCAGGATGTACAACACCGCCGGCCCTCCATCCGCCAAGCCCGGTCGTTCTTAGGTTGGAATCCGCAGGTACCTTTTGCCCAATCAGTGGAAGAAACCCTGGATTATTTTCTGACCGATCTGGTGAAAAGATCGGAGAAAGGGAAATGATCCCGGTCGGCCTGCGAGTCGATGTCGATACTCTGCGAGGCACCCAAACCGGAGTGCCCCGCCTGCTTAAGATTCTGGAGAGCTACGGCATCCGGGCCAGTTTCTTTTTTTCCGTGGGACCGGACAACATGGGGCGCCATATCTGGCGGCTGCTGCGACCTGCGTTTCTTTTTAAAATGTTGCGAACCGGCGGAGCACGTCTTTACGGCTGGGACATTTTGCTGCGTGGCTTCCTTTGGCCCGGCCCGGTTATTGGCGAACGATGCCGGGACCAAATCAGAGCCGCCGCCAAGGCCGGCCATGAAATCGGGCTGCATGCATGGGACCATCATCTCTGGCAAAGCAAGCTGACCCGGTTGGACAGACAAATGGTGACCGAACTAATCGACAAGGGCTACCGCATGCTCGCCGAGATCCTCGGCGCACCCCCAAGCTGCTTTGCCGCCCCGGCCTGGCAAATCACACCGGATGCAATCGAGATAACCGAACAATTCCATTTTCTTTTCGAATCGGATTGCCGCGGACATTCAATCTTTCGGCCTGCTGTGAAAGGCCATCTTCTCAACCATGTGCAAGTCCCGACGACTCTGCCGACATACGATGAAGTTGTGGGCAGACAGTGTTCGCAAGAGACCTATAATGACTGCCTGCTGGATATGATTACCCCCGGCCGACTTAACGTTCTCACCATCCATGCCGAGGTGGAGGGCATCAGTTGTGCCCGCCTTTTCCGTGATTTTCTCGACAAGGCCGGTCAACGAGAAATACGGTTCCAACCGCTTGGCGATATGATCCCTCCCGGCGATTCGATCGAAGCAGGTGCAATCATCAGAGGCAGTGTAGCCGGCAGAGACGGCTGGCTGGCCTGCCAGGAAAAATCCTGATCAAATAAATCCAACTCTTTACCAGTGCATACTAACGTGACAGCATCACAGCTCAGATTAGGCAATAAAACCCATATCCTCCTGCTCCTCTCTTTTTTCCTCCTTGTTTACATCATTCCTCTGGGCGCCAGGGATCTGCTTGTGCCCGATGAAACGCGCTACGCCGAAATTCCCAGGGAAATGTTGGTCAGCGGGGATTGGATCGTCCCGCACTACGACAGCCTGCGATATTTCGAGAAGCCGGTGCTTGGGTACTGGCTGCATGCTGCCGCCATCAGTGCATTCGGACAAAACAATTTTGCAGTCCGCTTTCCTTCGGCCCTCGCTGCCGGATTGTCTGCACTTTTGGTGTACCTTTTGGCAAGCCGGATCTGTAAAAACGGAAGGGAGCAGCAAGGCACTTTCCCCGCCTTTCTGGCCCCACTCATATTTCTTTCCTGCTTTGAAGTGGCTGCCGTCGGAAATATAGCCCTGCTTGACAATATCTTTTCTTTCTTTCTGACCGCCACAATCAGCGCATTTTACCTCGCCACGGAAAGCATGCCCGGCTCGCGGAGGGAAAAGATGTTTCTGGTTCTCGCCGGAACCGGCTGCGGGCTCGCCTTTCTGACCAAAGGCTTTCTCGCTCTTGCCGTACCTGTGCTGGCTTTGGCGCCCTATCTTATCTGGCAGCGCCGTTTTCGCGACTTATTCCGTCTAAGCTGGCTGCCTCTTTTCATTGCCGTTTTGGTAAGCTTGCCATGGGCGATCGCCATTCAGCTGCGGGAACCCGATTTCTGGCACTTTTTTTTCTGGAATGAGCATGTTCGCCGGTTTCTAGCCAATAATGCCCAACATAAGGCTACCTTTTGGTTGTTTTTTGCAGCAGGCCCACTTCTCTTTTTTCCATGGAGCTTTTTGACCCCCACAGCTGCAATCGGCCTGCGCAGGTTGATGGCGGAGCCGGGAGAAAAACGCAGGTTGCTCCAGCTTTCTCTTTGCTGGCTGCTTCTTCCCTTCCTGTTTTTCTCCTCCTCTCACGGCAAACTGCTCACCTATATCCTGCCCTGCTTTCCTCCTTTTGCCCTTCTGGCCGCTTTTGGACTCCAGCAGGCTCTCTCTTCGGGAAAAAGCAGGAGTTTTCAGGCAGGCCTTACTGGTATCATTATTCTTTTTTTCCTTCTTGTTCCGGCTTTGGCCTATGTTCAGATATTCGGTTTTCGCAAGGAATTGCTTTTCGACCAGCAATGGAAAGCGCTGGTATTGTTTGTAGGGCTTGTCGCTTTTCTTCTCTTCAGCTTCGGCTCTTTGATCAGCAAAAATAAAGATCTCAAGATTACGCTTGTGGGACTGGCTCCTCTCGTGCTTCTGTTCCTCATCCATTTTACGATTCCGGACATTGTTATCCAACAAAGCGCACCCGGCCGGCTCTTGGAAAAGCACAAAAGTATGTTCCATGAAGATACTGTTTTCATTACCGATGAAGATGCTGTGGGTGCGGTCTGCTGGTTTACCAAAAAGAACACCATCAATTTGATGCTGCACCCAGGGGAGTTGGCCTACGGATCAAAATACAAAGACGCGAAAGTTCACGTTCTGGGCGGATCCGAGATAATTCAATCGATTGAGCACAATAGAGGGAAAATGGCGATCATCGTTAATATCAAAACCTTGCGAGCCCTTAATACCTCACTACCGCCACCGGCATATCAAGATGAAAACGGTCCCGAAGGATATGTCCTCTTGATATATTGACAACCGGTCCAGCTTCGTGCCTTGAACAGGCCCCGACTCAGGGCGATCACCATGGGTAAACTCGAACCACATGACCGGCGGGTCCGGATAACGATCTTTATTCCAGGTTTTATCGTTCCCTTTTTCTATTTTTGATGGTCGAGGAATAGTGATACGTCTTTTGCTGCACGTTCAGGGATCTCCCAATGAAGCGCATGGCCGGCCTCATAGGCAATGAATCGGGATTTTGCGATTTTCGAGATTAAAAGCTCCTGGTCGTCTCTTGTAAATATTGCGTCTTTTTCCCCCCAGAGGACAAGAGTCTTCGCCTGGATACGCCCGAGGATATCGCTATTGTTCACGGCATATAACTCCTCAAATACCGTTTTCCATATCCTTGCGGGAATTTTCTTGCTCTCGGCAATGATGGATTGCATAAACCCGGAAGGAACGGGAAGACTCGGGGCTTGAAATTCCGCAATAAACGATTCATCGACAGGATCCTGCAATTTCATGATGTCATCGCGTAGTTCAGCAAGGATCTGATTGCCGGCAGCTTTGCAGGCGGAACTGATCAAAACCAGACGTTCAATCTTCTCAGGGTACGTTGCGGCAAAAAGCTGCGCAATAAAGCTTCCCATGGAATGACCGGCCAGGGTAAATGAATTAACACCCAAGGATTCCATAACCAATCGCATATCTTCGACAAAATCTTTCAAAGCATAGTCACACTCCGGTTTTGAAGAATCGCCATGTCCTCTAAGATCCACTGCGATACATCGATACTTAGGTGGAAATGCTTGAATTATCCGTTCGAAAGATCGCCAGGAATCTGCGTACCCATGCAGAAAAACAACAGTTTCCTGACCATTGAAGCCGAAATCTGCAACATTGATCGTCAGATCGTTGAACAGTTTGATTTTCTTATATTCCCAGGCATTTTCAGAAACATTCATGGAAAACCCTCTTTTTTTAAGGCCCTGTAAAGTCGCTTGTCATTGTAAAACCAAACCTTGGCTTGAAGTTACGCCGAGAAGAAAAGATACGCAAGGGTCAGTTGACACTCGCGGCAAAAAATCCTCGTTACCCTTCCGATTTTTGGCTCAGCAGGCCTAAGCGTACTTATATTCAACACAGGAGGCAAGGTTTGTCGATGGAGGGCGCATCGCGGAGGTCTGCCGGGGAACAACATAAGGCCCGAAGCGGTTTCGGACAGGACGTCCGCAACTGGCAGCAGGCCATGGACGGCCTATCTGTCAGCCGTGGTGGACAGGCGATAAGGCCGGAGAGCAACGTCCGGAAGCGATGAACTTTTGCCGGATTGTTACTTTCGAATTTACCAAAGTACCCTTAATCCGGAAGAACCCGATTTTTCTTTCAGCAACACAGCAGTCCCGGCAAAATCGGTTGATGGTTCACTCCAAGAGTTCTTCTTTCAAGGCATCTTGGGTGAACAATCTGATTGATTCCGAAAATTAAGAGAATATCAGATTCACAATTCTTCAGGAATCGACACGCACTCACTACAGGTCCATAATGATGTGTTTGAACTTTCAGAACACCCAAGGAGGTTTGTATGCGAAAAACATCTCTCTTTATCGTAGCGTTGGTTATAGCAGTAACGACATTCTCAACAGGATTTAGTCAGGCGGAGGCGAAAGTAGTCGTAAAAAATGTTGAGTACTCCGCTCAGGGCGTCACGCTCAAGGGGTACCTTGCCTATGACGATAAAATTCAAACAAAACGGCCAGGCATTTTGGTTGTCCATGAATGGTGGGGACTGAACGATTATGCCAGAAAACGCGCCAGAATGCTGGCCGAACTGGGATACACCGCCCTGGCCGTGGATATGTACGGGAATGGGAAACAGGCAATGCATCCCGACGATGCAGGCAAGTTTTCAAACCAAATTATGAATAACTTTGACGTGGGCAAAGCACGCTTCCTTGCCGCCGAAGAGTTTCTTAAAAAAGAGCCCACTGTGGATCCGACCAGGATAGGAGCAATCGGCTACTGTTTCGGGGGTGGTGTGGTTCTCAACATGGCCCGGCAAGGGGCAGACCTTGCTGCTGTTGCGACATTTCATGGAAATTTAAAAGCGGTAAAACCCGCTGAACCGGGTATGGTTAAGGCTAAAATTCGAGTCTACACAGGCGGGAGTGACAAGTTTGTTCCTCCCACCGCCGTCGAAGCTTTCAAAAAAGAAATGACAGCAGCCGATGCGGATTATAAGGTCATTGTGTATCCTGGAGCCATGCACAGCTTCACCAACCCCGGTTCGACCAAGTTGGGCAAGAAATTCAACTTACCGCTGGCCTACAATAAAAAGGCCGACATGGAGTCGTGGCAGGATATGAAGAAGTTTTTTGCCGATGTCTTCAAGCAGTAAAAAGAGCAGGAGGCATTTCCTCCGCGTAGCACCATCGGCTTTCAAAAGTACTAATGTATGAGGGATATTCGAATTAATCGAATATCCCTTGAGAGCACCTTGATATTTGACTTTTCCCTGCGTTCCGGCGTTCCCAGAATATTTTTATCCTTATGAATTTGCTATCTTTTTCCTTTTAATACTTGGTTTCAAACAGAAACCGGAAGAGCAAAAATCTGAGGAAGGAGTCGAATATGTCACAGAAAATTTTAGTCACTGGAGCAAGCGGCCAACTCGGTCACATGGTAATCAGTGCGCTGTTAAAGAGCCTCCCTGCGTCTCAGATTGTAGCAGGCGCAAGGAATACTGGTAGGGCAGATGATGCCTACACTCTTACCGACCTGGCAGCCGAGGTGGCTCGGCAGTCCGGAAAAAGCATCGAGTACAAGGACATGCCCGAGACGGAATATCGCAAGGTCCTGATCGATGCCGGCTTGCCTGAACCAGTCGCTGCGCTCCTGGCTGATTCATCTGCAGCAGCTTCCAGGGGAACGCTTTTTGACGAAGCCCACCCTGAGTCGTCTGATCGGCCGCCCGACAACGCCGCTTGCTGAGAGTATTGCGTCTACGCTCGCCTCACAACCATGAGATCAGTGAATTACAGACTGGACTCGGGCCTGCGCCGTATTGACCGGTTTTTCGGCAAATGAAGATATGGGAACTCTGGATTCCCGGCGAACGTTCTGCTTTTCTCCCAGGACGACCATAGCAGACTTTGTTGTTGATGGTCTGGTATTACTTTGTAAAATATTATCGATTATGTATACTACATATTGTTAGTGTCAGAAAACACCCGTTGCCAATGAGATTGGAAGTTGTTTACATTTTTTACTTGTGCGATACAGCTTGTCAGGCACCTATAACTTTTAAGATGCAGTGAAGGACCGCCCTTTGAAATTCAGCCGAACAAAGAGTCAAAATATGGAGAGGCTCCGTTTTTCCTTTAGCTTACCCGCGTTTTAAGGCAAAGTTCCATCATCAAAGCTCAGACATGGTAGCATTTTAATGAAAATGTTTTTTTAAATTACAGGCCGTCATATGAATCATAAGCTAAAAGACCTCCTTGATATCCCAAGACTTCGAAATCTTTTGGACTCAATGGATGAAATTAGCCGAATACCATGCGCTATTCTTGATACAGAAGGTAATATCCTCACCTCCTCCGGATGGCAGGATGTCTGCACCGGGTTCCATCGTGCGAATCCTGAAACTGCAAGGAAATGCATTGCAAGTGACAGTTGTATTCATACCAAACTTTTTGAGAATTCATCCATTATAATTCATCGTTGTCCCATGGGGCTTATAGATTCGGCAGCACCGATAATAATAGAAGAACAACACATTGGTAATGTATTCGTCGGCCAGCTTTTCATGGAACCACCTGATGAAAACAATTTCATCAGCCAGGCTCGCAAGTATGGGTTTGACGAAGAAGAATACCTAACCGCTCTCCGTAAAGTCCCTTTGATAGATGCGGAAAGGCTGCAAAAAAATTTGGCATTTATCAAAAATCTTACTCAAATGCTTGCCGAGTTGGGATTGCGGATAAAACGGCAACGCAAGGCTGAATCCGCTCTCCTGGAAACTGAAAAAATGTTCAGCATTGCTTTCGACAATGCCCCCTCAGGTATGAGTATACTCGCGTCTGACGGCCGTACCTATTTAGCTGTCAACCCGATACTTTGTGAAATGTTCGGTTACAGCAGGGAAGAGTTTTTAGGGAACACGGTGAACCTGGTAACTCACCCGGACGATGTCGAAATGAGTAACGAGTGGATACGAAAGAAATACAATGATGAACCTTGTGAGCCTGAGCTTGAAAAACGATACATACACAAAGATGGACACATCGTATGGGGGCTCGTCAGGGCTCAGTGGATTAAAAATGATGACGGGACGCATCGGATGGCAATTGCCCATATCCTTGATATTACACAACGCAAGCAGGCGGAAGAGGCCCTCAAAGAAAGCGAAAGAAGATTCGTCAGACTTTTTGAATCGGCTCCGATTCCCATGGCTTTTGCCTTGGAAAAAGATGGATTTTCAGCAACCACATGGAATGAAGCCTGGTATCGAACATTTGGGTATGGTCCTGAAGAAGCAAGAGGAAAAAGTGGAAACTCATTTGGACTGTGGGTTAACCCGGAAGATCGCAAACTGTTTGTCGAAAAGGTCAGAACTCAGAATCGTATCGAAGGATTTGAAGCCCTTTTACGACATCGTGACGGGGAAATCAGGATATGCGAAATCTTTGGCTGTTTTATTGGAAAGACCGGGCAACAGGTTCTATCGGCCGCCTATATGGACATAACTGAACGAAAAGACGCAGAGGCAGCCCTGCGGGAAAGCGAGTCATACAATAAGGTGTTGTTCTATGATTCTTTTATCCCCTTATTGGTTTTGGAACCTGAGACCGGCAGGTTCATTGACTGTAATAAGGCGGCACTCAAAATTCTGGGGTTTACCGCTCGAGAACAGCTTCTATGGAAAACTCCACCGGATGTATCTTCGCTTAGGCAATATGACGGCCGGCTTTCTGCAATCGCATACAAAGACCGTTTGCTCCAGACCCTCGGCAAAGACTCTCATATTTTTAATTGGCAACTTCAACGACCCAATGGCAAAATTTGGGATGCTGAGGTGCATTTAATGAGTTTTTCCCATCAAAAAAAGAAACTGATTCAGGTGAGTCTTCGCGATATAACAAGACAGAAACAGGTGGAGAAGGTAGTGAGAGAGAGCGAGGAGAGGTTTTCTAAAGCATTCAGCTCTTCACCTGCGCCGTTAACTATTTCTAATATAGGAACCGGCAGATACATCGACGTCAATGATCAGTGGATGAAAATGCTGGGATATACAAAGCAAGAGGCCATTGGGCACACATCCTACGAATTAAAGATCTGGAAGGATCCGGATGTCAGAAATCGAATGATGCATATACTGGAAAAATCGGGGTCTTTTGCGGAAGAGCATGTTGAATTCATAAATAAATCAGGAGAAATACGCGAGGTTTTATGGTCAGCGGAGGTAATCAATCTCGCAGGGACCAAAGCAATGCTTTCACTTTTTTATGATTTCACGGATAAGAAAAAAGCAGAAGATGAAAAAACAAAGCTGCAATCGCAATTGCTGCAGGCGCAGAAATTGGAAGCCGTAGGTCGATTGGCAGGAGGATTGGCCCATGATTATAACAACATGCTTGGAGTGATCATAGGGCATACGGAATTAGCTCTCCTCAAGGAAAATGAACAATCTGCAGCACATAACCATCTTGTTGAAATTAACAATGCCGCAAAACGCTCCGGCGAACTGACGCAGCAGATTCTAGCTTTCGCTCGTCGTCAGACTGTTGCCCCCAAGGTTCTTAATCTGAATGACGCAGTGAACGCAACTCTTAAAATGTTAAAGGTATTACTTGGTGAAGACATTGAACTGAACTGGATACCCGGCAAAGAAATATATCAGACGAAAATTGATCCTAGCCAATTTGATCAGCTTCTTGTCAATCTTTCAGTGAATGCGCGAGATGCAATCAATGGCGTCGGCAGGATAACCATCGAAACGCAAAGTGCCGTATTGGACGAGGCGTCGTGTCTCACAAAGCCGTATTTCAATCCCGGAGACTATGCCGTGATTATTGTCAGCGACAATGGATCCGGCATGGATGAGGAAACTCAATCCAAGATATTTGAGCCGTTCTTTACTACGAAAGGCATTGGCAAAGGAACGGGACTAGGATTGGCGACTGTGTACGGAATTGTTAAACAAAATAATGGTTTTATAAATGTCTACAGTGAATTAGGACGAGGAACGACATTTAAGGTCTATTTGCCGAGCTGTCTTGATCTAGAAGTGGAAGACAAAGAGACTGAAGTTGTATTGTTCAGCCGGGGCGAAACGGTTTTGATTGTTGAAGACGAGGTTGCTTTATTGCAAGTGAACTCAACCATGTTGTCGGGTCTTGGCTACAATGTAATAACGGCCGGGTCACCATCCGAGGCGGTCCGTTTGGGTCAAGAGAATGCCGGAGCCATTGATCTCCTGCTTACCGACGTTGTAATGCCTGATATGAATGGTAGGGAACTCCTGCAGGAAATGGTCAAAAGCAACCCAAACATGAGATGCTTGTTCACGTCTGGTTACACTGCCAACGTAATTTCACATCATGGAGTACTGGATTCCGGTGTGCAATTTATCCAAAAACCCTTCACATTGAATGGTCTGGCAAAGAAAGTCAGGGAAGCCCTCAGGTAACATTCCGGTTCATCAGGCTTAAGCGTACTTGTATTCAACACAGGAGGCAAGGTTTGTCGATGGAGAACGCATCGCGGAGGCCCGCCGGGGAACCACATAAGGCCCGAAGCGGTTGCGGACAGGACGTCCGCACCTGACAGCAGGCCATGGACGGCCTGTCTGTCAGCCGTGCTGGACAGGCGATAAGGCCGGAGAGCAGCGTCCGGAAGCGATGAACTTTACCTGATTGTTACTTTCAATTTTACCAAAGTACGCTTAATCCCGAAGAACTTTTTTCCTTCTTTTATTAGTGGCAAAGCAAAACTGCCCCTAACCATCGATTATATATCTGCGCGAAGTCTTGATCGTTCCACTGTTCGCCCAATCAAAATTCCTGATTTTTTTGCCTTACTGTGGCCACTTCCACAAAGAGAAATTGTCAAGATCAACTAGTTGGATTTCTCAAAAGCCGCTCATCAAATAAGTTTGTCAATTCGGATAGGTCAAACCATTAATTATTCCGATTTGACACATAGAAAAAATAAATGTAGAAGACAGTGGTTCAATACTGAAATAATTGTTCTGAAACCTCTCTGAAAAACCACGAGTTGCAGATGGATACACTTCACTTAGGTTTTAGATATACACAAAAAAATAATAGCTAACATTGGTGCCTTTATCAAAAAGTACATGTCATGACAGCTTCTCTCTCATTGGACCAGATGTTGGATGACTTTGCCACATTGGCCGAAAAAAGTCTTCTTGCCATCGATGCAGCGAAATCGGCCGGACAAAAAGTTGTGGGCATTTATTGCATTTTTGCACCAACGGAGATCATCCGGGCAGCAGGTGCCCTTCCTGTAGGGCTGTGCGGGAAAAA
Organism: Desulfocapsaceae bacterium; assembly: GCA_046705065.1. GTDB lineage: Bacteria > Desulfobacterota > Desulfobulbia > Desulfobulbales > Desulfocapsaceae > CAWGGS01. The sequence goes on along the minus strand of JBJKQT010000116.1, from coordinate 7,893 downwards.
AAACGAGCCGATCGCTGCGGCTGAAGTGGAACTTCCAGCCAATCTGTGCCCGTTGATCAAAGCCAGTTACGGTTATGCGATCACCGGTACCTGTCCTTATTTTCTAGCTGCAGATGCCGTGGTGGGTGAAACCACCTGCGACGGCAAGAAGAAGATGTACGAGGCCCTTGGTCGGCTCAAGCCCTTGCATGTGATGCACCTCCCCCACGGAGCCGATCGAGCGCAGGCCCAAAACTTTTGGCGCTCGGAAATCGACTCGCTGATGGATTTCTTACAGGATTTCACAGGCCTCCGGATTACGGACGATGCGCTTCGTGAGCAGATTCGCATTCATAATCGAGTACGCAGGTTGATGCGCAGTCTTCACGCTGCCAATGCGGCAAAAATTCCGCCGGCTGTGTCGGGTGCCGCCTTGCTTCCGGTCGTGGAGGCGAAAAGCTATTGGCCTGACCTGAACGATTATGCCCAGCGCTTGGAACGCCTCATCGAAGCCATCGAAACCCTCTCCTCCCCTTCTCCAAAAACATACGACACCCGAGCCCGCATCCTGCTTACAGGAACCCCTTTAGGCAAAGGATCCGACAAGGTCTTGAACCTCATCGAGGACTCGGGTGCAGTGGTGGTGGGAATGGAGAATTGCACCGACCTCAAGCCTGCATGGTCGGAGGTGGATGAAACCGATGGCGACCCTCTAAATGCCATAACCCGACATTACCTTTCATTACCCTGCGCTTGCATGACCCCCAACAGCGACCGTCTGGCTCTTCTCGACGACATGATAAAACTATACCATGTGAACGGCATTGTCGATCTGACCTGGCATGCCTGTCACACCTATATGATCGAAGCCACGACAGTCCGTCGTTACATTGAGGATCGCCATCAGTTGCCGGTGTTGCATCTCAGCACCGATTACGGAGAAAGTGATAAGGAATCGCTGAGAACCCGTATCGAAGCGTTTCTGGAATTGATTTGAATCTCAAAAACAACACTGGATGAAACAACGGAGAAGATTATGAAAACCATTGACCGCCGCACCTTTCTCAAAACCACCGGGCAAGCGGCCCTCGGCGTCGCCGTGGGCAATATGGCATCCGGCTTGATAATGCCTCGCCGAGCGTTTGCAGCCGTACCCACCATCCGTTTTGCCTATATCCTGTCCGATCATCACGCGCCGCTGATGGTGGCTGCCAAGCACGGTGAATTCTTTCAGCAATCGTACAACACCTACTTGAAACCCGTGATCGACAGGAAACGCTACGAACTGTACGCAGAAGGGGGGCGAGTTGCCGAAGTGGAGCTCATTCCGACAAAAAAAGGGCCGGATGTTGAAAAACTCGTCGCCCAGGGCAGTGTTGATATGGCTATCAGCGGCACTCAGGCCGTTCTGCTTTCCATCGATCGGGGCGTTGCAACACGTATCGTGTCTCCTCTGCAGACCGCCGGCAATGTTTTTGTCGTTCAGAAAAGTCTGCCGATGGACTCGTGGAAATCGTTCACGACCGAAGTTAAAGGCCAGGGGCGCCAGTTTAAGATCGGAATCCCCGGGCCACAAACTGTAGCCGCGATTATATTCCGTTCCGCTCTGGAGCTCGAAAAGATCTCATATACCGAAGATGCGACGAACAGAAAAGCCGATGTGCTTTTCATCAATATGAAAGGGCACGGCAACCTGGTAGCCGCCCTGGGCAACGGAATCACCCAAGGTATAATTGGTGCTCAGCCTTTCCCGGCTATAACCATCGACCGGGGTGTTGGGCGGATGATTCTCAACCTACAGGATGTTCCGGCGGCTCAGGACTGGCATGGACATGCCTGCTGTTCACTGGAAGCCACCGTACCGTTTTTTAAGCAGCAGCCGGAATTGGCCGGCAGGATGCTCGAGCTCATGGCCCTGGGGGTTGAGGTTAGCAATACTCACAAGGACCTGACGGCCCAGGCGTGTTCTGCCTGGCTGGGGGATACGGTTTCGGTAGAACAGATAGCCATGGAAAGCCTTTCCTACACGACCATGGCATCCAATAAGTGGCGCAACAGTGTCCAGGTCTTCGCTCGGACGATGGACCACATGGGTCTTTTTACCGGAACCCTTCACGGGAAAAAGGATAAGGATATAGCGGACAATGCCTTTGATTTAAAGACAATCGAGGCTGTACGGCAGCAGTTGCTGGCCCAGAAGAAAATCGGCTGAGAACCATGGCCGCGCACCTCCGCCGTTGGCTCCACCGCCTGGTGTTGCCGGTTCTTCTCGCCGTCACATGGCAGGTTCTGGCACTCTGGCTGAACAAAGCAACAGTACTGCCGCGGCTGGATGATGTTGCTGCAGTACTGTTGCATCCTACAGCCAAGATATTGATTACCGGCAGCCTGTGGGAGAATACGGCCATCAGCCTGCTGCGTGTCATGCTCGGTTTTCTGGCAGCCGTTACGTTGGCCGTACCCTTGGGATTGGCCATGGGGCACGTACAGGGGATATACCGCGTTTTCGACGCTGCGGTTGAGATGTTGCGGCCGATCCCCCCGTTGGCGTGGGTACCCTTGATACTGGCGTGGATGGGCATTCGGGGACTGGCGGACTGGTTTCCATTTTTAGAATCCAGCATGATCTGGTCCAGTATCCAGTTTTCAACCTTGGCAATTATTTTTATCGGTGCCTTTTTCCCCATTCTGCTCAACACCATCCAAGGTGTACGCCGTATTCCGTGCGAGTATGTTGAATCGGCGAGAACTTTGGGCTCTCACGGTCTGCACCTGTGGAGCAGGGTACTCATCCCCGCAAGCGTGCCCCTGATCCTCACAGGTCTTCGCATAGGTCTGGGCATCGGTTGGATGTGCCTCGTTGCCGCTGAAATGATGCCGGGCAGCAGTTCGGGCCTGGGCTACCTGATCTGGTATGCGTACGAGTTGCTGCGTGCCGATATCATCGTTGCCGGCATGATCATGATTGGTTTCGTCGGCTTTTGCATGGACCGCGCGTTTCGTTATCTTGAAAACCGTCTTGTATGGAAAAACAGCATGTAGACCTATGTTGGAACTTAAAGAAATCCATAAAACATACATCTCAGCTAATGGTCAGACGACAGAGGCGGTCGAGGATCTTTCAATGACCATCGCCCGCAATGAATTTGTCTGCCTGGTCGGCCGGTCGGGCTGCGGCAAAACGACCACCTTACGGATGATCGCCGGCCTGGAAAGAGCAACCCGCGGCCAGATACGGCTCAACGGAACCCCTATTGACGGGCCCTCGGCCCAGCGATGTGTCGTATTTCAGCGCTATACGCTCTTTCCCTGGCGCAGCATTCTGGACAATGTGACCTTTGGATTGGAGACGCAACGGATACCCAAAGTCAAACGGGAAGAGGTTGCCCGTCACTATCTGTCTGTTGTCGGCCTGGCCGACTATGCCGATGCTTTCCCTTCGGAGATGTCGGGAGGTATGCAGCAGCGGGTAGCCGTCGCTCGCGCCCTGGCCGTTAATCCCGAAGTATTGCTTATGGATGAGCCCTTCGGGGCCTTGGATGCCCAGACCCGCACCACACTTCAGAACGAATTGACCCGCATCTGGGAAACTGAACGCAAGACCATCGTTTTTGTAACCCACGATATACCGGAGGCGGTTCAGCTCTCTGATCGCATCGTGGTTATGCAGGGGCCGCCGGGCCGCATCCAGGCCATGATCGACTGCAATCTGCCGCGGCCAAGGGACAAGGGATCGGCATCTTTTATAAAACAATGCGAGTTCGTACGCACATTGCTCGAGGGAATCAATTGACCGTGTTCGCCGCAGTGGGGATTTCCCTGGCCCTGGCCAGCCTGCTCATGGGACTGACCGGTTTTGGTTTTGCCATAGTGGCGGTTTCACTGATGTCATTTGTCTGGCCGGTAAAACAAATCATCCCCTTTCTGTTTTTCTATAATCTGGCAATCAATTTAATCCTTCTCCTACAACTTCGGAGGCATGTGCATTTTCATCGGGTTACTCCTCAAATCATCGGATTTCTCCCAGGAGCCCTGGCTGGCCTTTACGGTTTATACCGTCTTCCGGATACTGCCCTCAAACTGATTATCGGCCTGGTCCTGATGGTTTTTGCCCTGTGGTCCTCTATCTTCACGCTGCAAGCAAAAGAATCGCTCAACTGGGGATGGCATACGGTGGCAGGCGCCATTGCCGGCGTGTTGGGCGGAGCCGTTTATATGGCAGGCCCTCCGATTATCATCATGAATGCTTTGACCAGTGAGAGCCGATTGGCCTTTAAAGCCGATCTCCAGGTCTTCTTTCTGGTTTCAAATCTCTCTCTCCTTCTTGCATACGGCCTGCTGGATCTTTTCACATGGCCGATCTTGCGCCTCAACCTCTGCTTCGCACCGGTTATGCTGGCTGGAATATATGCCGGGAGCCGCTTGTGCCGCAGTATGCCCGACAAAACTTTCCGGAAAATCACCTCCGCTCTACTCCTGATCATGGGTGGACTTCTTGTCGGACGTGCAGTGGGTTCCATGCTTTGCTGAGTTCGTTGGAGTTGAATACATGAATGTGAACACGTTGCCATCTCATCCACTTGCCGGTATTGACGTCTTTCCGATCAATGCGCTACCAGCCAGTCAGCTGGTGGCTGCCGGAATCGATGAAATCAGTCACCGCCAACCAATCAAATGGGAAGCAGTTCGTCGCTACTATGAACAGCTCTCCTCTGATTTACTCTTTTTTTTCAGCGACATTGCGATTCAGGCCGAAGCAATGGGCGCCACCGTTCGTTTCGATCCTGCAGCCATGCCGGCCGTATCGGCACCGGCATGCATGGTTGCAACCCCACGGGCAACCCAGGTCGCGCGTATGACACTCAACGCAGGGGTTGTTGCCTCGATGCGTCGGACGTTTGCCCATCGCCGTTTGGCGGCACTGGTGTATGGTCCTTTTACGGTTGCCGGCCAGCTGATAGGGGAGCAGAAATTGCTTCGCAATGTTCGAAAACCCCATGATCAGATACAGGAACTGCTCAACAAGGCAACGCACGTTGCCGAAGATTACGCTTGCCTCTTACTCGAAGCCGGTGCCGATGTACTCTGGATATCCGATCCGTTGGCCGCGCTTTTGCCGCCGGATTGCTTCGAGGCCTTTGCGGGCTGTTATCTGCAACAGCTTTTCAGGCTGAAACCGGACAGAGCCAGCATCCTGCATATCTGTGGTGACATTGCAGATCTTCTTCCCGGTATGCTGGCAACCGGTGCCGGCGGGATAAGTATCGACCAGTGCATGGCAATGCCCGCTGTAGAAGACCGGGTGCGCCCCTCGGTTGCCTTGATCGGAAATTTGGATCCTATGGCAGAAGTCACCATGGGGACGATTGAAAGTGTTTCGGCGGCAACCCGTGAGTTGACAATGATGATGGGAGTTCGATCCAATTTCATCCTCAGCACAGGGTGTGCCTTACCGCCCAAAACCCCTCTGGAAAATATCCGCACATTTATTGAGACCGGACGTACCGTTTTACAGGCTATCCAAAGTCGATGCGAGCTCCTCACACCTCTTTCCGAATCCGTTTCCCGGGGCGACGAGGAGAAAACCGTGCAATTGGTCGACCAATGCATCGAACGTGGTTATGACGCTTTCCTTGTGATCAATGCCGGCCTTATGCGATCCATCCGGCGGGCCAGTGCGCTCTATGAAGCCAAACGCTGCTACCTGCCCGAGATCCTTTCGGCGGTTGAAGCCTTTTATTCTGGAATAGAACGATTAGGGCCCGGGATCAAAAGACAAACATCCGCAGGGCCCCAGGTGATACTCGGAACCGTGCGCGGAGACCTGCATGCGATCGGCAAGGATCTGGTTCGGATCATGCTTGAGGCCAACGGGTTCGACGTTCTTGATCTGGGGGTTGATGTCAGTGCTGAGCAATTCGGCGATGCTGTGGGAAAATATCAGCCTAAAATAGTAGGTCTCTCGGCATTTATCACATCTGCCCGTGAACAGCTGCCCAGCTTCATCGAAACAATACGCAGTGCCGCCGAGGCACCTCTTAGCATAGTGCTGGGAGGTGCGGCCGTCAATAACGCCATCGCTTCTCAGGTCGGAGCTGACGGATATGCCAGGGAAGCCGTTGCCGCCGTCAGACTCGTCCGTAATTTGGGAGCACTCTCGACAATCATAAATCATGAATCCGACACCTGAACTCAGCCACTCCCTACGGCACTATCTCAAATTGGGAGATCAGCCTCAGCTCCTTTCAAAAGCCAAGGAATTATGGCAGGAGGCGCAAGAATTGGCTTGCGTCCGTACATGGCAGTGCCGGATGACACGTCAGGATTTTGAAGATCGTTTTAAACCCCACAGCCGTTCCAGTACCGCCCTGCAGACCGTGCTTGGCTCATGCGAACATGTCTATTTATTGGCCGTCAGCCTGGGAGAAAAGATTGGACAAAAAACCCATTCTTACCTCAACGGGAATAAGCCTCTCAAAGGCTATTTGTTGGACCGTATGGGCAGTTTTATGGCAGAGGACGCGATGAAAAGTCTCGACGGACACCTGGCGACGCACTCTCTTGCTTGCGGTGAGCGGGTTACGCGGCGTTTCAGTCCCGGATATCATGACTTCTCCCTGGATGCCCAAAAAACCTTTCTGGCCTTGATTGGCGACCGTCTGCCCGGCTTGCGTATAGGTGAAAGTGCTTTACTGCTGCCTGAAAAAACCATTACTGCGGTGAAAGGGATATTTTTATTATGATTCCTGATTGATGCCTTAGAATCCTTCAGTTGTTGTATTAGTAATTATTGTTTTTTGTTTACTGCCCTTTTCCACTGATTTCATCATACAGGGCTTGGTACTCGTGTGTCAGTTTATGCCCTGGACTCAGAAAAACCATGGGGGTGGATTCATTGTGAGATTCTCGAATCTTAACCGAAGAAGAAATTTTCGTTGAAAGAATCGGCAAACCTTGTGCTTTCAGTTCGTCGACGACCTTTTTCGGATAATTTGCCCGGGAGATGTACTGATTAACGATAATTCCTTCGACCATAAGGGAGTGGTTATGGTCACTCTGGATATCACCGATGTGTTTTCCGACATCAAATATTGCGTCTTTTGAAAATGCATCGCAGTCGAAAGGGATCAAACACCGGGAAGCTGCGATTAAGGCTGACTGGCTAAAAAAGTTCATCGCAGGCGGAGTATCGATATACAGGGCTTCAAAAGCGGAAAATTGTTCTATCATTTCCTTGAGTTTATAGATTTTGTGTTTATTGACTAGCTGAGCCTCAATGTCTGCCAAGCACGAGTGAGACGGTATGATATAAAGATTGTCGAACTTTGTTTCGTGGATAAAGGACTCCGGTTCAGGCTTTGAGTTGTTTAAATTGGAGAAAAATGGGTTGAATACGAAAATACTGCCGCCGTCCAACGATGCTTTAAAATACTCGAAAATTGTCAGACCCTTTTCCTTAATCTCATTGTATCTGTCACTCAACAAGTACTGACTGGCGTTGGCCTGAGGGTCGAGGTCTATCACGAGGGTTTTTTTGCCGGATGACGCACTGACGGCAGCAAGGTTGCAGGCAATGGTAGTTTTTCCAACGCCACCTTTTTTATTAAAAATCACACGACTGATCATCGTTGAGTCCTCTTTTATAGGGTGCCTTGAAAAATACGGATAGGTTAACAGATATCTTTTCCATTTAATCATGGGAGATTTTCCCTGCCAACCTCTTTCCGGGATGATAAAAAAATAATTGGGAGTTTCTGCCTCGTTGACATTCGAGCAGCATAGTTGTGTTATTGCGAAATGGTGCCGGAAAAGGCCATGTGATGTGGACTCACACCATAGCAGAGTGTGGGCGCAACAAGAATATCCATCGCTTCACCGGCCTGCCGCGCAATGTGTTCAGCCGTGATGAAATCC
>JBJKQT010000115.1:0-3792 GCA_046705065.1 Desulfocapsaceae bacterium | reverse complement strand
GTCTTTCTATTTTTTTGTGATATACTGAAAACTGTAGAATTACTTGTTCGGCTACAATATAAAGTGTATAGGGAGCAAATTAAATGGTATCATCTCAAAAAGAATTGTTCAGGTGGGCAGACCAAATACCAACGACATCATGGGACAATTTGCGTAATCGTATGCCTCAACAAGCAGCGGATGCTGTCGGAGCGGTATGGAATGGTGAAATCTTCAAAATTCCTCTGTTAGGTGTCCAATATACAATTGATCCTTCTAACCAGCGAATAAAAGAAGAAAAAAAACCCGATCATCCGGTCAGCTATCAGACCGGTATTATACTGCTAACCACTTTATCTATTTCTAAAGGAGTCCCACCCAGTGGACGGATGGCTGTGCCACAGGAATTACCGGGTGGACGCATGTTTTTTACTGGAGCCCATACTGTTGCTACTGAACAATTGGCTATACGTTTCGAGAAAGCTTCGGATCAATTGCTCAACCGTGCCTTTGAAATCGGCGGTGAACTAATTGAGGGTGCGGATATAGGCATTCGATTACCAGGGTTACCATTTGTTCCATTATACATTCTACATTGGCGAGGAGACTTGGAAATTCCTGCCAGATCAGTAATAGGAATAGATGACAGAGCATATTTTCATCTCGATTTAGCTGGTGTCTTTGCACTGACCAATATACTTGTATTTAAGTTTTGTAGAATCGATTGAGATGATTGAAATAGTAGAAATTTTATAAATTAAGCGCAATTAATTGGGAAGCGCCGAACCATCTGCTGGTAGGGACGCGCAAAAAGCGCGCGCGCCCCACAGCAGCACGTTATATTCCCAAAGGATAAATTAAATTGAAACTGAGAGTTTGCTTGTCCGGGGCCACTGGACATGTTGGCCAAGAATTGATTAAAGGGATTCTTAAAACATCTGATATAGAACTTGTTTCGTGTTTGGGATTCACAACAGCAGGTAAACGTTTATCTGAAGTAGTGAGTTTTCCCTGCCCAGACCTGCTTATTTATAATTCAGTAGATGAAGCTCGTAAACAACAACAATTTGATATTTTAATTGATTATACAACACCAGCATCAGTTTTTAAAACAATCATTTCTGGCATTAACAAGGGCGCAAACTGTGTGATAGGAACATCTGGACTATCTGACGAAGAATATGATGAGTTAGCAAGGCTATCGCAAAACAATAACGTTGGTGTTTTCGCAGCTGGTAATTTCTCGTTAACGTCAGCTTTAATGATGCATTTTGCACAGATAGCAGCAGAGTTTGTTCCGCACTGGGAGTTATTCGATTATGCTCCCGATACAAAGCAAGACGCTCCAAGTGGTACTACACGTGAGTTGGCATACTTGCTTGGAAAAATTGGAAATTCAAAGTATGCCATTTTACCTGAAAATGTTCATGGTGATTCGAAAAGTCGGGGAGCAACTTTAAATGGAACGCAAGTTCACTCCGTTCGTGTTCCTGGGTTTTATTCATCATCAGAGGCGATTTTTGGCCTGCCTGGGGAAAGATTATCAATCAGGCATGATTCAATAAGTTATGCTCCTTATGTCGAGGGCACGCTCCTTGCCGTAAGGAAAGTTGGCTCATTGAAAGGTCTCGTACGTGGTATGGATAACTTATTGGGATTTAATAAAATATAACGAACAAGGATTGATCGTGAGAGCGTAGCGATCCACGATCTTATCCGTGGTTGGACGAGCCCGGTAAAGAAAAAGGAAATATCTTTTTGCGGTAAATTCCCGAGGAGTGCAATCGAATGATATGCACTTTCATGAGGACGCAGTTGTCCCATAACCTGTAACAGGCTTGAAAAAAAAGACAACTATTTCATAGAAACAACATGCCTCCTCTTAAAATGAGCAGTTAAGCGTCGCCGAATAGAGACGTTATCCAGGGCATCTGAGATTTCTGCGAAAGCGTATAACTACCATGGATGCCTGACAGCAAGGGCACTTGAACGCCGGCCTCGGACGCGGATTGAACTGTTTGGTCATAACGTGCAAAATCAGCTGAACCAGAGAGCGGAGTTTCTTGGCATTGCTGTGGAGAATCCCATAATCCCTCACTCGTCTGAACCCCTTGGGCAGGACATGCAGCAAGATGAGATGCAAAAAATCCTCTCCCTTCAGTGTCCGGGATTTGGTTTCTCCGCTCTTGCTTTCAATGTATTGGAATGTGATTTTGCCATTGTGGTTTGACACGATATTTTTTTCACTGATCACGCCTCGGTAGAGATAGCGTGACAAATATTTAAGGGCAGTTATTCCTTTCCCCACATACTCGCAATCCACCACCCATTTTTGAGGAAGCCCTTCCGGGAGTGCAAGTCCGGCTTCACGTATTTGAGCAAGGAAACGGGCTCGAAACACTTTTGCCAAGGCAAATTCGTTAAACAAGAATTTGTCCTTCACCCTCTTCCAGCAGCGGCGGCGTCTGTCTATGCCGCCACCGGGAATGACCACATGCGCATGTGGGTGATAGTCAAGCCTCCGGGTGTTGGTATGCAGCACCATGGTCATGCCGATCTCTGCGCCAAGGTTTTTCGGATTCAGGCCGAAATCCTTCAAGGTGCCGGCCACGCATTTGCAGAGAAACGAATACGCTGTCTTTTGATGGGACCATGCCCAGTGCCGCAGCTCAACCGGCAAAGTAAAAGTCGCCATGAAGTAGGGCACCGGCAGGAGTTTTTTCTGTTGTTTGTCAATCCAGAGGCTGGCCAGATGATTCTGGCATCGTGGGCAATGCCGGTTGCCGCAGGAGAGTGGCCGCCATTCCGAATGCTCACAGTCGGGGCACTGGACATAAAGCTCCCCGGATTCCGGAGTCCGGCAGCGAAGAATGGCATTAAGAGCTTTTTTGTGACCGGGAAGTACCGTGTCTGTGTATTTGGTCATAAATGCATCGTAATATTGCAGGACAATTGGCGCCAGTTCCATGATCACACCTCCATAAGCCCGATCTGAAGCGTGTTGATCAGCTCATTAATGGTGGCGAAACTGTCCTTTTCCGTAATCTTGGTTAACTGTGTGTAGCGGGCGGTGGTGCTCGGGCTGGCATGACCGAGCAGGGCCTGGATATGACGGAGGCTTAAGCCGCGTTCAAGCAAATGGGTTGCAAAACTGTGGCGAAGGGAGTGTGGGGAGACTTTTTTTTAATGTTGCATGCCGCAAGAACCGTTTTCATGGCATTTTGCGTTCCGCCTCTATCCATATGAGTTGTGGCCTGTTGGACAGACTTAGAAGAACCATTGGCATTGGGAAAGAGCAATTCCGGGTGACAATGTTCTTTCCAGAGTACACGCAAAGCATGCAAGGTGCGATCCGGCAAAGGAACAAAGCGGTCTTTATGACCCTTCCCCCGGCGAACATGAACACGTTTCAGCCCTGCATCGATATCGCCAACCTGGAGTGACAATGCCTCTTCTAAACGAAGCCCCATTGAATAGGTGGTCAAAAAGAAAACACGATAGCGCAACTTCTTTGTCGCATTGATGAGCCGTTCTATCTCAGCAGGGGTGAGAATGTCGGGGAGTGATTTGATTTTTGGCGGCTTGATAATATTGACCCATTGCCAATCGAGTTGCAGGACATGCTTCCAGAAGAACATCAAGCCAAGCCTATCGATTTTTACCGTGCTCCACGAGTGAGAATCAACGAGTTCGGCAAAATAGTTTTCCAATTGTTCCAGGCTCAACTGGTCAGGACAGCAATCGAAATGCTCGGTGATCCGACGGACCGCCCGTGAATAGGCATCAATTGTCTTTTGGCTTTTGCCCTGAAGC
>JBJKQT010000114.1:0-6762 GCA_046705065.1 Desulfocapsaceae bacterium | reverse complement strand
TGAGCTTGGACTCAATTGTTGCACACACAGTCTTGAGTACTTTGATGCGGGCAAAATATTTATTGTTCGCCTCTATCAGAGTCCATGGGGCATAATGTGTACTGGTCCGATCCACCATATCTGTAACCGCCAGTTCGTACTGCTCCCATTTTTCCCGATTACGCCAGTCTTCCTCTGTGATTTTGAACCGCTTAAATCCGGTTTGTTCCCTGGCGTGAAATCTTTCCAGCTGTTCTTCTTTGGTGATTGTCAACCAGAACTTGACCACCACCATGCGATGACGGGTAATCTGTGCTTCAAACTCGTTGATTTCACTGTAGGCTCTCATCCAATCGGCCTCCGAGCAGAATTGCTCTACCCGTTCCACAAGTACGCGGCCATACCAGGAACGGTCAAAAATGGCTACACGGCCTTTACGGGGCAGATGCCGCCAGAACCTCCAGAGATATGGCTGACTTCGCTCCTCCTCTGTCGGTGCGGCAATGGGGATAACTTTATACCAGCGTGCATCAAGTGCCCCGGTGATGCGGCGTATGGCCCCTCCCTTTCCTGCGGCGTCATTGCCCTCGAACACGGCTATGACAGAGGTGTATTTAAATTTTGGATCCCTGGTCAGCAGGTTGAGCTTTCTTTGGTATTTTTTCAGCTTTTCCGAGTACTGCTCCTTGGTCAGTGATTGCGTCATATCCAACGTCCTCAGCACGTTGACATTATCAATAGACGGCATAAAAGGAGGGGCAAGAATTTTTGGAGAAGGCTGGACATCCCTTCTCAACCGTTCCCGAATTGCATCGAGGATCAGCTTGCCGACAGTCAAGTTCCGGTAGCGAGCGTCCGCTCCTTCAATGATCAACCAGGGAGCTTCGGCGGTTGAGGTCTGACGAATGACCTTTTCGTGCACTTCACGAAACTTGTCGTACATCTTGAAATGCTCCCAGTCACGTTTGGTGACCTTCCAATGGGTCAATGGGTCTTTTTCGAGCGATTTCAGCCTGTTTTTCTGCTTTTCCCTGGAAAGATGGAACCAGAATTTAATGACCAGTGCGCCCTCATCCACCAACATTTTTTCTAATTTTTTTGCCCGGTCCAGGCTCTGTACCAAATCCGCATCGTTTGTTTTGTCGTAGACCCTGTTCAGTATCGGCCACGTGTACCACGACCCCAGGAAAACGCCAATTTTACCTTTTGGCGGCAAGGCTCGCCAGAATCGCCACATCATGGGGCGATCCAGCTCCTCGTCCGTGGGTTCGCCCATACCATGGGTTTCAATGAAGCGGGGGTCCATCCACTCGTTCAGCAGATTCACCGTCGCCCCGCGCCCTGCACCGTCCAACCCGCCGACCAAGATAATCACCTGAAAAGAGGACGATTCGTTCAAATCCATCTGCACATTGAGAAGTTCCTCACGCAGGGCTGGCAATTCTTTTTTATATTCGGATTTTGGTATCTTATGTCCCAACTCTGCAGATTCAAACATACAATTGATCCTTTGCGTCGATTGAATCTCACTTAAATAGGCTACCTTGTAACTCCATAAATAAGGGACTTGCCATATTTCTCTTCCTTAATACCTGTGTTGTCTTCGGTATACTCTCAGTATAGGATATATTCAATGATTTATGATACATTGAAAAAAGCCTTTAGTTGCTGAATTACCCCATATCAGCCCGAAATTTGTCAATCAACAGACGGATTATGGCCATGCCGCGTTCAAATCCTTCCTCGCTGGTTTCACCCGTTACAGCCAGGTAGTTCGGCCAGAAAAGCGATAACATCCAAGCCATTTCAGCCAGATGGGACTTCTCCTCAGGTTTCAGGGCACAGAGAAAGCCGGCCTTGACAGCCCCTTCAATAAGCTTAGTGATAAGTTCAAGGGTTTCTTTGTGGACGATAAGAAAGCGTCTCTGCAGTTCCGGGTCCTTGGCAACTAGAATGGGTAGTTCTTTTTTGAAAAAGCCAAAGCGTTTGTTGAACCGCTGGATCAGTCCGAAAGTCCCTTCGAATACGTCCATGCCCATTTCCTCGGAATTCGTGGCAATTGCGCTCAGCCCTTCTCTGCTTTCCATTTCCATCAAGGTGAATATTTCCCGTATGATTTCCTCTTTGTTCCGGAAATGATAGTAGAGGTTTCCTGGACTTATTCCGAGTGTGGCGGCTATATGATTAGTTGTGACTGCGGTCGTTCCTTTTTCGTTGAAAAGACCGATCGCGGTTTCAAGTATTCTGCGTTTTGTAATGGATGATTTTGCGGTTTTCATGCAACCCATTGTAACGCAGTTACCTGTGGTGGTCCAGATATGCATTTTGCATGGCCGCTCGTGCTTCACGCAGCAGATTCACAAGGTGAGGGAGTCGTCTCAATCCGTAACGGGAGAATGTGCGAACAGCCCGGTGGGCCGGTATCGCATTTTGCCACAGTCCTGCAAATTCCTTATAAAAATCTTCAAGGGGAAGATGGGTGGGCAGCAGGGTATGCAGGAAATCATAGAGATCCGTATCCGTCGAGATCAAATCTTCCCTGTGTCTTTTAAGCAGCTCTGTTCCCGGGAGGGGGGTGAGAATGGAAAAGGAACTATAATTCAGCTTGAGACGTCGTACATAATCCTTCATAGCCTGAAAATCATCACGCGTGAAATCAGGGTGAACGACAAAGGAAGCATAGGGCAGGATATCGGTTTTTTTCAGAATGGCTACTGCCTGATTCTGTTCGGTGGTTGTCACTCCTTTGTTCAGTGATTGCAGCCTCTGATCGGAAAAGCTTTCCAGTCCGATGAAAACCTGCCGCAAACCAACGCGTCGCCACTGTTCGAAAAGTTCAGGAAAGCGAACGACCGTATCCACCCTGGCATAGAGGAAATAGTTTTTTTCGATACCGGCTTTTTTAATAAGGGTGGCCAGAGCCTTCATGCGTTCAACATCACACATCGACTCATCATCGCAGAAGAAGACATTTTTTTCCTCAAGGGTGAGCAGCTCTTTCACTACCTTGTCCGGTTTTCGTTTGAGGTATCTTCCTTCGGTAATTCCCCACAACGCACAGAAATTGCATCGTCCCACACATCCGAGCGATGTCCGTATTGATGCCAAGGGGCGGAGCCACTCACTAAAATAGAATTTACGGTAGGGTGCGGTCAGGGTCCTGTCCGGCGGAATCAAATCGTCCAATGGCGGATGTATCCGCTTTTCCGTGAATCTCATCGGTCTTCCTGGAATGGCAAGCCCATTGATTTTGTCAAATTTTTGTTTTCCTGCGAATTCTCCGGCTATTTCCCGCAGTGTTGTGCTTCCCTCGCCGATGACGATGAGGTCTATGTTCTCGTTGTTAAAATCGTCTGGTTGAACTGTTGCGTGGTGACCGCCGACAACGATAAAGGGAGCGTTTTTTTGTTTTTTGATCATTTCGGCTGCCCGTATCACAAGGTTCACTTGATTGGTGTAGGCAGTAAGCCCAACCAATTCAGGGCGATACCGTCTTAAGGTTTCGCTCAGGTCGTTTTCGATTCTGGTGTCGAGCACTTTCACTCTGTGACCGTCCGCTTTAAGCCCCGCTCCAAGATATTCGAGCGCAAGAGGTTCATGCATATGAACACGGTCTATAAATCCCAAATTGCTGGGCGGTTGGATGAGCAGGGTACGCATATCGGTCTCCCTCGAAAAAGTGTTATTCTGTCATGCCGGTTTAAACTTTATATAAGATACATTTTAGAGTTATTGCTCTAAAATGTCAAGAGGACAGGCACGGTATTGAACTTTGTCGCGTGTTTTGGCATGGTTTGTTTCCAGGATATCCTTTCTTCTTTTAATGTTTATAGTCTGGATAAAATTAGAGAGCATGCCTTCACCATAAAGGCATCAGGAATGTACATCTCCTTTGTATTGATGCCTTTCCGGAAATCGAACAATTCAAAGGGCTTGGGCAACTACAGCCTGAACAGCTTGCTTCCCTCTATCCAGGCCGTTGTCCTGTGATGGAAGAGCAATTCATGTTTGCTGCCGTCGTGGACAGAGCCTTCGCAACCCAGGATGTCGCCTTGTTCACCGAACTTTCCAAGGCTGCTAAGGCGCCTTTGATCTGGGTTCCGGCTGCGGTAACGCGTTGGCTGCAGGAGCGCCCCGACCCGACGACCGGCTTGGGGCGGCTCGAGAGCCTTGCTCTCGCGGCGATTCGTGCCGGCTGCGAGAATCCGGGCAGGATTTTTTCTATGACGGCTGCCGCTGATACGCCACCGCAATTTTGGGGCGATACGACCCT
Source organism: Desulfocapsaceae bacterium (assembly GCA_046705065.1). Taxonomy (GTDB): domain Bacteria; phylum Desulfobacterota; class Desulfobulbia; order Desulfobulbales; family Desulfocapsaceae; genus CAWGGS01. Next base: position 2,510 of record JBJKQT010000114.1, on the reverse strand, counting down.
TTGGGCCAAGATCAACGGGCTTGCGGACCGTGTGCCTCCCCTTGTAACGATTGAAGGGCCTGCAAGCAGGTTGCCTCAATGGGAGAGTCAGATACCTTTAAAGGAATTCAAGATCAAAGCCTTGCCGGAAAAATCTTCCGAAGCGACCGAAGGTAATCATGCATAATATAGTGGGGAGGAGTACGGGAAAATGGCGGCGTTCCTGAGTTCCGAGGCCGACACGTACATCACCGGCCAGTCGATTCTTGTAGACGGTGGTTTAGTCAAGGCATTGTAGGGTCACTTTGAAAAAATGTATTTTCGTCCAAGTATCTCCAGGATCGATGCAACTGATTGGGATTCAAAACTTTTGTTTGAGATGACATCTGTTGAAAAAGGAGTATGCGGTGAAAGTCTTTCAAGTTGAAGATAACTGGTCCATGAAGAATGCCCGAATAAGTTCGCGTCCTGATCCTGTACCCGGTCCAGGTGAAGTCCGGATAAAAATGAAGGCATCCGCATTGAATTACCGGGATCTCATTGTTCCTGAACGCGGCTATGGATCGAGAATGAAATCACTGCCTCTGATCATGCTCAGTGATGGTGTCGGCATCGTCGAATCCTTGGGTAAGGACGTGAGGCAGATACAGGTCGGCGACCGGGTTTGCCCACTTTTCTTTCAGAGTTGGCTGGGCGGCGGAAAACCGGACAAAAAGAAGCTTTCTTTAAGTTTAGGATGTGAGCTGGATGGAACGATGGCCGAATTTATGGTGCTTCCCGAAGCTGGTGTAGCGCGTGCTCCGGAACACTTGGACGACGCGGAGGCCGCTTCTCTGCCCACTGCAGCAGTGACCGCTTGGAGAGCGTTGGTTACCGAGGGGAAAACAAAGCCTGGTGACAGGATACTAGTCCAAGGTACTGGTGGTGTCTCACTGTTTGCCTTGCAGTTCGCCAAAATGCTCGGAGCTTTTGTGATCGTCACCTCGTCCAGCGACGGCAAATTGTCAAAGGTGCGCGCCATGGGGGCCGATGAAACCATCAACTATAAAAACATTCCGGAATGGGGCAGACGAGCGCGCGACATTGCAGGTGGAAATGGAGTTGACCTCATTGTTGAGGTCGGAGGGCAGTCTACGTTGCGTGAATCCCTTCGGGCCGTCCGAACCGGAGGGACGATAAGTTTGATCGGTGTACTCACCGGCGGCAATATGGAACTACCGCTAGGACCGATTGTGACTCGACATGTTCGAATGCAGGGAATCACCGTTGGAAGCCGTGATGATTTCTCCGATATGACCGGGGCTATCATGCAACACGGATTTCACCCCGTAATTGATAGAGTGTTCGCCTTCGATGAGATTCGCGGGGCTCTAGGACATCTTTCAAGTGGAAAGCATTTCGGTAAGATCGCCATTAAGCATTAACGGAATAAGTGGGGTTCCCCCCGGCAACCGATGCAGATGCCGGCGACATGGTTATCGGGAGAGGGGCTCACGGTTGTTACTCTCGCCTTGGGTAAGGCAAGTGTTTCCAGAAACCTATGCAATCGTAGAGGACGGTTATCTCCTAGCTTTACTGTTTTGACGGATGAAATCATAGTTGCAGTGAGTGTTATTTCAAATTTTTGATTTCCTGCAACATTACCTTTTTGAATTCTACCTGTTCTTTATCGCCAGGAATTTCCAGGGCAACCTGATAGACGAAATCCGCAATACTGGCTTTGGGAATTTTGGGCATCTTGAAGTTCATTTTTTCGGCTGTTTCTTCAAGTACTATCTCTCCCAAAGGACCTATATGAGCGCTTAAGGCATCACTCAGGCGTGTTAAGAAAGATTCTTCAACATACGCAACATCAGGTTTGACTTCCTCGATGAGTTTAAGTTTGTATAACTTTAGAAAACTCTCTTTAAAGACAACCGGATCCATATTGATCTCTTTGGCAATCTGGAGGATTGACTTGTTTTCATCGATCGCTAAAAGGAGTTTCAGCATGTTTGAATCAAAGACGGTTTCATCATATGAGGTGAAATCGCATTTCCTGAACCGCGTGGTCTGTTGTATCTTCACTCTTCCGTTTCCTCGCTAATACATGATAATAAACGCGGTATTCGCTATGAACATAGTGAATACCTGACGTAGTAGGCATTTGTAATTAGAACCTCTTGCCAAAAGGCCATTTCACAAGAGGCTCATTATATAACCAAAACATTCTGTTGTCCTAAGCTCTCCGGAATGTTTTTAATGGCATGAGGCCGGAAGAGCAGGTTGGTATAGGAGCGGTAAGCTCACTAAATACCCTTTTATTGGGCGTTCTGTGCCATCCGCCGGAGTCCGGAACCCGGTTTTGCCTTTTTCCATTACAAGGATTGTAAAATCTCGTCATATGCCCATATGCCGCGCTAAGTAAATTGACAATTCCAAAGTGATATGGAAGCATTTCGGTTAATCTTTTACTTGCATCGGTTTGTTTATATCTTAATAATTTATTTTAATGAAAGTTGCCATATATCAAACAACTATTTCCCGTCTGC
>JBJKQT010000113.1:0-32343 GCA_046705065.1 Desulfocapsaceae bacterium | reverse complement strand
ACGCCGAAGTTGGACGAAAGGGCAATTCCGGCTCATCAGGCTTAAGCGTACATATATACAACACAGGAGGCAAAGTTTATCGATGGAGGACGCATCGCGGAGGCCCGCCGGGGCACCACATAAACATTAGGCCCGAAGGGTTGCGGACAGGACGTCCGCAACTGACAGCAGGCCATGGACGGCCTGTCTGTCAGCCGTGGTGGAGGGGCGATAAGGCCGGAGAACAGCGTCCGGAAGCGATGAACTTTGCCGGATTGTTGCTTTCAACTTTACCAAAGTACGCATAATCCGGAAGAACCACAAATAAGAACGGGCGGAATCCTACCTGCCGCTTGTCGTGAGCGGCCCATTCAGCGTGCAGATCGATTACCCATCTCATGGGAAATCAGTATGTTTCTGAGCTCTTATGAGATGGGTGGCCTGCGACCTGGGAAAGCTTCCTAGTGCTGAATTGCAGGAGCCTCTGTTAGTCTGGTGGGCAAAGGCTTGCTTGTCAATGTCAGCAGAAATGAAATAAGATCCTGTCGTTGGCGGAAGGTGAGATGTGGGATAAGGTCAACGGTTTTCTCACGTTCGCCGACCAGTCGGCCATGCTCTGCCTCCTCTCCCAGGGCGTAGAAATTGAGTACGTGTCTCAATGTCGGGAATCGGCCGTCATGCATATACGGCGGTGTCACCGCGACGTTGCGCAGGCTTGGCGTTTTGAAAGCTCCGAGTTGTGATTCAGGTGTTGGTAGAAAGTTAAAACGATCTCCCGACTCCCTGTTTTTATCGTCGCTGAACCGGCCCATGCCATTGAATGGATCGCGGATCACTGCCCGAAGACCGGCGGCACGGCCCTCATCTTCCTTTTTCCCGGGGCGGACGGGAAGTCCGAGATTGTGAAATTGACCATCCGTAAAATTGGGACCGGAATGACATAATTCACATTTTGCCTTGCCGATAAAGAGCTTTAGACCACGCTTGGCTGCGGGAGAAATTGCATGCCGCGCTGTCTTACTTTTTGTCCGGAGTCCCTCCACATAGCGATCGAACGGTGAGTCGAACCTGATGAGCTTTCTCTCATAAGCTTCGATTGCCTTGCCGAGGTTGCTGAAGATGCGGTTGGCGGTGGTTTGGTCCGTTACCGTCATGGCTGTCCAAGCCCGTGAAAGTGGTGACTTCGGGTTGAAGTCCGGGCGGGCATGTTCTGGAAAACGCCTGCTGTCTTCAAGCGGCGGAAATTTTCCAAATACCTCTTTGTAGGCTTTGCTCAAGACTGGATCATTCTTAACAACGTGGATTATATGCAGGCGATCGCCGCCGCATTCGGATTGTTTTTCAAGTGGTTGAAGTGCTTGCGACCAGAGCGAGTCGCTTCGGCCGTCCCAGAAAAACCAATGATTGAATGCTGCGTTGATCACAGTTGGAGTATTCCGGGAACCCACGGCCAGCCCCTTGGAGAGCGCTCTTCTGTCGGTATATGCATGCTCCGGTTGGTGACAGGTGGCACAGGAGATCTTGCCATTGGCGGAAAAACGGCTTTCAAAGAAAAGAAGTTGACCAAAAGAAGCTGCATCCGGATTGTCGGCGACCTTGTTTGTCGGATCGGGCGGTAAGGCCTGCTTTGCGGAATGATGAAGGATTACGGCTAATTCATGGGATGTATAAAGAGAGCGTTCGTTTTTTACAACTTGGGGATGGTGTACGGGTTTTTTTGCCTTTCGTGTCTGTGCATTGCTTGGAGGGGGCGAGACGAGTAGCGTTGTAATGCAAAGAATCAATATGTAAAAAAGCCCTGCCCTGATGTCTGCCATTGTCTCTTTCTCCTCCGGCCTAAAAACGCAGCTGAAATGTGTGACAGCCGGTTTCCCAACTTCCAGTTTATCTTAAAATTGTTTTCCGTTTTTTGCCTGGACACCAGGTCGGTCACGGCTTTCCCGATTGCTAAAAGAGCTGATTATTGTTTGCAGCATGGAAGCTGAAAATATGCACTCCCTTCTTGGCCGTTTTTGGTAACGGTAATCTCCAGTGTCCATTCACCCAACATATGAAAATACATTCCTGATACACTGTAGACACCACCATTGGCAAGAACCTGCGGTGAAGATTGCATGCCGTGAGCGAACCCATGTTTCAACCCGTGGCGCATCCCGGCGAATATTTTGACTTTGGCATCCGAGATCCGCTGTGTCGGATTCTTTCCATCCAAGACGGCAAATTGGAGGTCGAAGTACTGTTCAAAGGGGATGGGGTTGGCGATGGACAACAGTTTTATCAGGAAAAGGTGATTGGTTGTATATGCCTGATTTTCAATGATTGCCTCCGTCGGGACTTTCGACATTGGCAGATCATGGACCGCAGCGGGCATGGTCTCCGAGGCAAAGACGTTTGGTGCGGAGATAGCTGTGAGAAAAAGACCGATGACGATGATGAGAAGATTCCGGAGATATATCATTGAAGTATCATTACCTGTCAAATATTTCTTGTTGAAGTGTATCTTGCCTAGGAGCGGCATTGGGATCGTCAAGCAAGGCGGCTTTCGCTTCTTTAGGTAGTTTTTTATATCGTTCCATGTAGTTGTCGTAGAGATGCTGCGATCCTGACCCGAAGCTCAGTATGGTTTTCATCGCAAGGTCGATGGGACAGTCTATTTCAAATATATTTTCCCTTTTGACATGGTAGATGAACCCGGCGGTTGGCGCCGGTGCAGACGGAATGAATACCGTTGCGCCGCCGTCTTTTTGTCTGTCCGTTATGAATGCTGTCACCAGCGTCCCGCTTCCGTAAAGATCAACGAGAGCCACGCCGCTGAAAAGGTTCTTCTGTGAGCCGAGCAGTTGGCTGACCGTTTCTTTGACAACTCTGAATCCGGGAATTCGAAGCAAAACATTTTTTTCAAAAAACGAATAGAGAAAGCGGCCCACGGTGGTTCTGACGAAAAGGCCGAGAAAAAAACAAGTCGCCAGGATAATACAGATTGTAATTACAGAGGCGAGCGTACCGTTCACCTTTGCCGTTTCATTCACCAGCCGCGTGATGGGGTCGATGTTTTCGAGGATAAAGAAGAATAGAGACCGAAAAACCAGAAAGAGTATAACCAGCGGCAAGACAATTACAAAGCCGCCAAGAAATGTTGTACTGAAAAACTGTCTGATTTTACTCATAGTTTTCTAGATTTCTTTACTTGCCCTATTTGCCCGAACCGGCTGAGATCTGAGCATTCCTAAACCGAGCAAATGAGAACAAGGATCCGTAAGATCACTCCCGCTCTTAAAAAGGTCAGCGGATATATACAGTGCTTTTTAAGCCTTGCGCAACCGGATTTCAAGTGGCAAAGGGGTTCCTCTCGTCTTTTTTGCTAAAAATACGAGTTGTTAGCCAATTGCGATGTGATTTATTATTTTGGACGTTTGCAATTTGATATGGTCAAACGAGCGGGAATTGATTGAGACTGTTGGGTCTTTTGGGGGCAAGGAGGCGGTTTGGCGGAGGTGCATCCACGAACTGGTTTTCATCAGAAAACAGTCCTTCGCTCCTAACCAGCATTCCTCATCACTCCATGCGGCGCCATCTTCTTCAGTCTTTTGGTAGTGGACATGGATTATTATGGTCCCTTGCCAAAAACTTCGAACCTGGCGCCGCCTGAACTGATACCCCAAGGACTTGGTACAGGTGATGGTGGACTCCGAATTATCTCATTAATGGACAGAGTCGAACAACCATCAATTATAATTTCTTTTGCCTTGATCGGGCCAATAATGCTCCGGACATAACTCCCAAACGGGCGCTTTCCTTTTCTCGGCGAATGGAGCAAGCTTTTGAAAAAGCTTTCTTCTTTCCATGCTTATTGATCGAAACGGTCGTTTTTCCCTGTTTACCCTCTTCGGTAACCCAACTGACTTCATAACGATTCAGTCTGGAATTCAGCCTGACTCCAACGACGCCGGTTCCGGAGTTGCTGACCGTGACCATGTGTTTGTCAGTTCGGACTTTTCCTAGTTTCTTTTCCGTTTTGTTTCTCCAGGCGATAGCTTGCAACAGGCTGGAGTATCTTCCGCCGCATTTTTTGTCGGAAAAGAATTTTGCATGGGTCTTCCCTAAAAACCTTACTCTGACATACCACCCATGATTATGTTTGGCTTCCTGGTCAATTCTGGCGATGTCTTTGTGCTTTTCGAAAAGGATTTTTTGTTTTCCTTCGTTTTCCATGGTCTTTTTTTCGTTTTGGTTAATCTTCATATGCCTCACTTTTATAAATGGAATTTATTCGAGCTTATTTTCGTCACCACCGGGAAGACCTCGTTGTTCCGAGCGAACGCAGCCAACACGTGTTAGCCGTTAGGTCAAACCGTCGCTTCACCGGTCGGCCCTATATCACAAAACGATTTTTTTTACTCTATGGTTAGATCAAACGTATATCGGACCTGTCGGAACTCGTACCTTGAGAAATCATGACATTGATTTCCGGAATCTTGTGGTACTACATTCCAAAATAGTCAAGAAAATCCTGGTTGTCAAAACTAATAGTTCAGTCATTGTCCACAGGCCTTATCGTGGTAAACGGATAAAGCCGGACGAATAGGGTACGACACGCCCTTTTATTGAATGAAACCACCCAACAAATAAGCAGAGTTTGTGAACGTAACCTGAATCCATATATTATTTCCTAATTATATTTTTACAAGAAAATGACGGTTAAAAAAAATGGTTTGACAAACCGGTTGTCGTCGTCAACATCGATAACTAAAGATATCACCTTGAAAATTGATGAGTTCCGTGATGTTGCCGGGTGATGAAAATCCAACGTATTTTGTCTGCTATACTGAGGTCTTGGGTCACCTTGAAAAATTTCCCTTTCGTCCGGCTTCGGTATTGCGCGAGAAAAGTTTATCCTCGGAATATTAGCCATATGCCTTCGGAAAAATTCTCTCACCTGCCTTGAATTTGAACGAAAAATCGGATTTTTCAAGGGAGTCTTCAGCTATTCGGATGTTTCTCCTCCATTGATATGTTCCGTCGCCTCCAACAAATGGATCGGTTACAGCATCAGATATCAGCCAGTCTGTGTAGAGAGGAAAATACACTGCGGGAGTGAAGGGTTATTGACCGAGGAGTTCCGTCATCTGGTCCCATGGAAGGGGCGGACCGTACAGATTCCCCTGGATCAAATCGCAGCGCAACAGACGCAGCAGCTTGGCCTGTTCCTCCAAGTCCACACCTTCCGCCACTACCTTTAATTCGAGGGCATGGGCCAGGGTGATGATTGTGCTGACGATGGACAGACTGTTGGGGCGTTTGGCCATATCGATAATAAACGATCGGTCGATTTTCAAGGCGTCGACCGGAAGCCGGCTGAGGTAACTGAGAGAAGAGTAACCGGTGCCGAAGTCATCGATTGCAATGCCGAAACCCATTTCCCGAATGGCCGCAAGTTTTGGAATGCTTTCTCCTATGTCTTTCATGACGGCACTTTCGGTAATTTCAATGTCAAGGCCGTGATCAGCCGGACTTTGCGGCACCGTGTCCCTCAGGGTTTCGAGGAAATTTTTCTGGCGCAGCTGGATGGGTGAAACATTGAAGGCGACCCGAGGCGCCGTAAGGTTCATTCGGCGCCAGCGCTTGAGATCGTCGGAAGCCCTTTTTATCACCCACTTGCCTATTTCAGTGATCATTCCGGTCTCTTCCATAAGAGGGATGAAGCGTCCGGGAAGGACCAAACCGTCGTCCGGATCGGCGTAGCGCACCAGGGCTTCCAGACCGATGATCTGCTCATTGGAGGTCGAGACTTTCGGTTGGTAGTGCAACTGCAGTTCCTCCCGTTCGATGGCTTTTCTCAGCTTGGCCTCCAAGGTGACGGAGTGGATAATGCGCTCGTTCATGGCCGAGTCGTACAATAGATACGGCTCCTGCTTCTTTTGAGCCCGCTTAAGGGCGATTTCGCTGTTTTTATACAGGGTATCCGCCACGGTGGCATCAGATGGGAAGAGAGCAAGCCCGACTCGTACTGCAATATGGATTTCGGTGGTGTTGATTTTAAACGGTTCGATAAAGCTATCCAACACTTCCTGCTCCAGCCTGTGGGCAACCTGGCGGGCGTCGGCGATATTGGTGAAGGTGACGGCAAAGCGGTCGGCGGTCAGTCTTGCCACGGTCTCCCTATGACCGGTTGCCGCATGGAGGCGGTCGCCGACCTGTTTTAACAAATTGTCGCCAACATGACGGCCATACGTATCGTTGACGCCGGAGAAATGCAGCAGGTCCAACATCAACAGCGCCACTAGGCCATTGCTTCTGGCGGCGGTCTGGAGCTGCAGGGAAAGCCTCTCCAACAGCAGATTGCGGTTTGGAAGTCCGGTTAGGGAATCGTGGTTGGCAAGATAATTGAGCTGCTCATCTTTCTGGATATGGTCAAGGGCGAAGGAAAGGTCTCCTGCCAGCTCGAGCAAGAGTCTCATTTCGTTGTTGTTGAACGCTTCCGTCTGATCGGAAAACAGGGTGAAGATTCCGGTAACTCTGCCGTCCACCAGAAGCGGAAACAGAGCGTAGGAGCAGTCGCTTTCATCACCTGTGTTTTTCCCTCCATGATGGATAACCGGTTTTTCTGTGCTGTATACCCTGCTCATTAAGGCGCTTATCTCGTGAGGTAGCCTGGAGAACAGCGGCATTTCGCTGATCGCCCCATCGGCAGTGCGACAACACCACGTTTCACCGATCGTTTGGTTTGCGCTTTCCACAGAACTGACCCAAGCTGCCCGATAGTCACCTTGATCGACTGCGATCCGGCAAGCTTCTTTAAATAGGTGAAATCTGTCGCGCAGGCGGACAATGGCTGAATTTATGCTGCTGAGAATCTGGTAGAGTCGGGCGAGATCTGCCGTTTTGCGTTTGCTTTCCTGCAAAGCCTTCGTCCGCTCGTCGACACGTTGCTCCAACGTTGCGTTGACCTCCTGCAACTGGTGTATGGTGTCGGCAAAACCGCGATGCATCATTTCGAATGGCGCCATCACTTCGGCCAGAAAATCATGGCCGCGATGGATAAATTCCTCAACCCGGTCTTCTTCCCCGCCTTCAAGAACGATTCGCAGTATGACATTCTGGTGGGTTGCCACCAGGTCAAGGATATTACAGTGTTCCGTAACGGCGCGCCGACCCAGCTCGTAGGCCTGCATCAATTCCTTTTCTCCGCTGTCGGCCAGGACATAATTTTCCAACGCCTGCTTATAGGCGAGGGTAAACGCTGATGACGTAGCTGTAAGAACTGCACTGCTCACGGCTCATCCCCCCTGTTGTTCCGTTGAGAGGCGCCAACGGGCCACCAGGACAAGGGCGTCGTCGTTGGGCAGGGCATAGCGGTCGAGCAGGGACTGGGCGAGCAGACCCGGCAGATGTCCGGGTAATACCGCCTTGGAGAAGCCGGCGTCTATGCCGTCTGTTGCCAGGATCAGGGTGTCGCCGTCCAAAAGCTGCAGGAAGGACGGTTGCAATTCAGGAAGACGATATCCGACAATGCCGCCACGGGTTGTAATGTAGTCGGCGGCCTTTTTTTCCGAGGCTGTATGGACGAGTACTCCTTCGACATTGCCGACACCCAGCCAGCTGAGTAAATTGCGGTGCCGATTGACCGTAACCAGGGCTCCGACGCTGCCCCGTGTGGTTTTCAGCGCCTTGTGGCAGAGGTTGATAAGATCCACCGGGGGCCTGCCGGCATTACGTTCGAGAGTCTCGATAAATATTTTGGCGGCTGTTGCCGCATCGGGGCCGTGTCCCAATCCGTCGACCACCGCAAGCAGCCAGCCCGTGGGTGTTTCGACAACCAGATGGGCGTCTCCCGACAGCTTTTCGCCGGGCAGTGCACGCTCAGCCACACTCCATTCCAGATTTGTGTTGCCTGAGCTTTCCATGACTACAGCTCCCATTTGATCATCGAGACAATGGTTCCTTTACCGGATTCGGAAACGATCTCGAAATCGTCCATTAATCTCCTTGCCCCCGGCAGCCCCAGTCCCATCCCCCTGGAGGTGGAGAAACCATCCTGCATGGCTTGACCGATATTCGGTATGCCTGGGCCCTTGTCGCGGGCGATGATTTTCAACCCCCGTTTGCCACCCCGTACAACATTACGGAATTCTATTTCTCCACTGCCGGCATACTGAACGATATTGCGTGCGATCTCGGAGATGGCGGTTGCAAGCAGGGTAAGGTCACTGCCCGAAATGCCCAGCGCGGCCGCCAGCTCTCTTCCTTTGAGTCGGGCGGACATCACGTCGGCGTCGGCTGCTATGGTGATGATGTCAGCGTTCATTGCCGTATCTTGCTTCTCGTTTGTCCGCTTCCTTAAGCATTGAGATTCCGTCTTCAAGATCGAGACTCGTCATGGTCCCCTCCAGGGTGAGGCCCAACTGGACCATGGAAAACGCAATCTCCGGCTGGATTCCGACAATCACCAGTTTGGCTCCGAGAAGGCGGATCATCAACGAAATAGAGCGTAGTGTTCTGGCTGCAAAAGAGTCCATGACATCGAGAACGGTCACATCGATCACCACACCTCGAGAACGATATTTTCTTACCGAGTGGACGAGATTTTCCTGTAAACAGGTAAGATCGGTATCGGTGAGCGCCCCTTGAATCGAAGCGATCAGATAGTCTCCCTGTTTCAAGATCGGAACTTCCATTATTCTACATCCTCGTTTTTGCCGCCGCTTACGGCTATTTTTTTAACTTGATAGCCGAGCAGGCGTTCCGCGTGTTCAATTCCGTTCTGCAAGTCGCCGACGGTATGGATTGGTCCTAAATCGATACCCAGGGTCACCATGGTCAGCGCGATCTCGGGAGAGATGCCGGAAATGACGACTTTTGCGCCCATCAGCCGGGCGGCATCGACCGTTTGCACCAAATGATTAGCCACTCGGGAATCGACAGTTGCAACTCCGGTAATATCTATCACGATGACTTTCGCCCGATTGGCGCGGATGGAGACGAGCAGATGTTCGGTCAACTGTCTTGCCCGTTGTGAGTCGATCTGTCCAATTATGGGCAGGAGCAGCATCCCTTCGCGGAAGGGCAGCACCGGTGTGGACAGTTCTTTGATAGCCTCTTGCTGCAGTGATTTAATGGTGCGTTCCCTGGAGTCGATATAAGTCTTAATGGACAAGGAAATATCGAGAAAAGTAAGTTTTATCAGGGAAAAAAAGGTTGCGGCCGCCGTATCAGCGTTATCAAAGTCAGCGGCCAGAATATGGCTGCCGGCTGCCCGCAGGTAGAGACAGTACATGCCCAGATAAGCCTCTATTGGAAGGTCGATCTGTTCGTGGACCGCTCCGACTCTCAGACGGTTCTCGACATAGTCAAGGTTATAATCACCTTTCGTCAGGCGGAGGAAATATGCCTTCTGTTTTGCCTTAACCCGGGCCAGGGTTTGTGCGTCGGGGAAAAAAACCTTCAGCTCTTCAAATGATAACAGATGTTCGTAGAAGGCCTCTATGACTTCATCGGCCTTGCTTTCAGAAAGCGGGGCGATCTGCTTTAAAAGTTGTTCATCGTCCGGTCCGAATTGCAGGAACTTCTTTCGGTGTTCAAGCTCGGCATCGGTAATTCCCATCAACTCGGCCAAGGTGAGAAATTTTTCAGGTAATTGACTTGAAAGTGTCGCCATGGAAGAACCTCGTTTTCAGTGGTAAAAAATATTCCGCAACGCGTTGCCATGGCAAGGAAGTGTTAGCGGATAGAGGCATTGCGGAGCGATATGCGGTCCGGGCAATTTGTGCCGCGTAATTAGTTTACGAGCCTCCCCTGATCGGCAGCGACCCGGTCCGTTACCTAAACAATAGGTGTGAACGTCTGCCCGTCAAGATGGTGAATGAATGATAGGTGGGAATAGATATTTTTCTTAAAAAGCTTTTTTGTAATGTTTCTATTTTGAGGGCACATGGTGTTTGCAATCCCTTGTTCTCTAGGATAAACTCTGTCAACTATGAAAATGTTTTCCCTTAGTGTTTGCCCGTTCATTGGTTTTTATGGATGACCTTTTTAAAGGCAATAAATGGACCTTGCAGTATTACTGCCGCCGGAAACGGCGGTAAAAACTCACATACAGAAGTAAGGTTGACAATCTAGCATGAATAATTCCGCAGGTGAGCATACTCCTTTTGAAAAACTCTATGAGAGCGAGAACACTGTTATTTATCGGGGAGAAAACGTTTTTGACGGTACTGTTTTTCCGGTGATTCTCAAAACCCTCAAAGAAGATTATCCATCCCGTGAAGAATTGGCCCGCTATCAGCAGGAATATGATATTACCAAATCCCTCGATATCGAGGAGGTCATACGGCCGCTTAAAAAAGAAATAAAAAACAACAGACCGATTCTTGTTTTCGAGGATGTGGGAGGCAAATCTCTCAACCGATTGATTCGTGAAAACCGGCTCTCCATTGATGAACTCATGGAAATCGCCATATCTCTTGCCAAAGGCCTCCAGGGAATTCATTCGGCCGCCGTCATCCACAAAGACATAAACCCCTCCAATATCATTTACAATCCTTCAACCAAACAAGTCAAAATCATCGATTTCGGAATCGCCACCGTTCTCAGCCGGGAAAACCCGGAAATAAAAAATCCCGAGGCTCTTGAAGGGACTCTTCCGTATATTTCCCCCGAGCAGACTGGACGCATGAACAGATCCGTGGATTACCGGACCGATTTCTATTCCTTGGGCGTAACTTTGTACGAACTGTTCACCGGACGCCATCCCTTTGACACCAAAGACCCCTTGGAAATCATCCATTGTCATATGACCAAAACTCCGGTGCCGCCGCATGAACTCAACCGCAAGATCGGCCAATCACTCTCAGGCGTGGTGATGAAGCTGATGACCAAAACAGCGGAAGAGCGATATCAAAGTGCAAGTGGCGTCCAAGCAGACCTGGAAGAGTGCCGCCGCAGGATGCAACAAGGCGACGGTGATACCCCTTTCCAGTTGGGAGGATTTGATCTGGCAGACAGATTTAGCATTCCTCAGAAACTTTACGGCAGGGATAAGGAGATAAATGCCCTGTTGGAAACATTCCAAAGAATCAGTCAGGGCAGACCGGAACTGATGCTGGTTGCCGGATATTCAGGTATCGGCAAAACCATGCTTGTTCGGGAGATTTACAAACCCATAACCAAGCACAAAGGGTATTTCATATCCGGAAAATTCGACCAGTTTCAGAGGAATATACCGTTTAGCGCTCTTGTCGGGGCCTTTCAGGAACTGGTGCGTCAGTTGCTTACCGAGAGCGAGGATAAATTGGAGGGCTGGCGGGACAAACTCCGGAAGGCCCTGGGCGTCAATGGGCAGATCATTATCGATATTATTCCCGAAGTTGAACTGATCATAGGCAAACAACCGATTCCATACGAATTGTCACAGGTCGATTCCCGCAACCGCTTCAACCGGGTTTTTCAAAATTTTATCAGTGTCTTTTATCAACCCGAACATCCCCTTGTCATCTTCCTTGACGATCTGCAATGGGCCGATCCGGCAACGCTGGGACTTATCGAACGCCTGCTGACCAACGATGAAACCAACTATCTTCTCTTGATCGGAGCGTATCGGGACAACGAGGTCAGCCCTGAACATCCGTTGATGATGACCCTCGACCTCCTGATTAAGAAAGGGTTGCCCGTGAATACCCTTTCACTCTCTCCGCTCAAAGAGGAACATGTCAATGCCCTGATAACCGACACGTTGCGCTCCGAGCCGGAAACGGTGTTGCCGCTTACCCGGCTTGTCCTCACAAAAACCGGGGGCAATCCGTTCTTCGTCAATCAATTCCTTTCCACTCTGTATAGCAAAAAACTGATCCGCTTCCGTGGCGCTGGCGGTACTGAGAAGTCCAGCACTTCTTGCTGGGACTGGGATATGGGTGAAATTGAGCAGACCGATATAACCGATAATGTCGTTCAGCTCATGATCGAAAAGCTGCGGGAACTTCCAGGGTCCACCATCGAGGTCCTCCGGCTTGCCGCCTGTGTCGGAAACCATTTCGATTTGGCCACCTTGGCCATCATTTTGGAGCAACCCACTATCGAGATCCATAAACATCTGATGCCGGCAATCAAACAGGGTTTAGTGGTTCCGATTTCAGCCAGGGAGATGGCTGAAGAGCAGTTCTTCTTCAGTGCCTACCGTTTTTTGCATGATCGTGTTCAGCAAGCCGCCTATACGATGATCGAGACGCGTTTCAAACGCCACATCCATCTGAAGATAGGAAGACTCCTTTTGAAAAGCACGCCGGAAAAGGAGCGGGCAAAACGATTGTTTGAAATAGTGGATCATCTCAATCAGGGCAGGGAATTGATCGGTGCCGACAAAGAAAAGCTGGAGCTTGCCCGATTGGACCTCGAAGCCGGCCGGAAGGCCAAACTCTCAACCGCCAATGCCTCCGCGCTCGAGTACATCAGGACGGGTCTTGAACTTGTCGGCTCCGATTGGACCAAATGGTACGAGCTGGTTTCCGCACTGCAGAGAGAACAGGCCGAAATTCTCTATCTGCAGGGTGATTTCCGAAAATCCCAGTCGATCATAAAAACCATTCTGAAGATGGGAAGACCGCTGGATCAGGCAGAGGCCTACGCCCTTCTCATAACGCAATTTACGGTGTTGGGGAAGAATAAGGAAGCCATTCGGGCCGCAGGTCAGGCGTTGCCTCTTTTCAAAATGGCCTTTCCAAAAGAGACTCTGGATGTCGATCTGGAAAGAGAGCGCGCCAAAGTGAAAAAAGCTTTGGGGGAGAGACAGATCGCCACCCTTATCGATTTGCCGGAGACAACAGATCCTGAAATAATCGCTGCAATGAAGGTGTTGATGACCGTACATACCGCCATTTATTTCGACAACCAGCATGAATTGTATGGTTGGACGTTGGCGAGAATGGTCAATCTGTCCCTGGAGCACGGGCATATTCCTGAGGCAGCCAAAGGGTATGCCAGTTTCGGCAACACGTTGGCAGCCGGCCTGGAGGAATACCGGACAGGCTTTGAATACGGCCTGTTGGGGCTTAAGCTTAGTGAAAAATACAACAATCAGAGTCTGGTTTGCAAAACAGCCCTAATTTTGAGCATGTTCCTTAATCACTGGGTCAAGCATGTCAGAGAGGGCGAGGTGTTCGATGATCAGGGATATGCCGCCGGAATAGAGTCCGGAGAGTTGCAGTTCGTGGGGTATATTCTCTCCTATGGCAAAACGGTCAATCGCTATCACAGGGGCGTGCGTCTTTTGGAATTAAAGGCAGATCTTGAGAAATATCTGCTTTATACACGCAAAGCGAGTCATAATCTTGCCACCGACATCATCTATGGAGCACGCCAACTGGTCCTTTGCCTCATCGGGGATATCGACGATATCAGGTGGTTTGAAGAGGGGGACAAGAACTATCTCAAGGCCTGTGAAAAAAACAAAAGTTTTGCCGCCATCGCCTACTACCAGACGGTTAAAGCCCAGGTGCTGTTCCTCTGGAACAAGCCGGTCCGGGCGTTGGCATGTCTTAAAAAAGCACGCAAAGTCATCGATTATATACGAGGCGTCTTTACAACGGCAGAATATAATTTTTACCTCTCTCTGACATTGGCCGCCGTCTACGGTCAGGCCTCGGCCAGAGATCGAAAGGCATACCGAAGGGAGATAACAACCAACCAGAGGCAGATGAAAAGATGGGCCGAAAGTTGCCCTGAAAATTTCCTTCACAAGCATTTGGTGGTTGAAGCCGAACTTGCTGGACTGGACGGCAATGTCGAGGCGGCAATGGATTTTTACGACCGGGCGATCACGTCGGCAAGGCGCAACAATTTTATCCAGGACGAGGCGCTGTGCAGCGAGCTTGCGGCAAAATTCTGGTTGAAAAAGGGAAAGGAAGCGTTCGCAGGAATGTATTTGTCCAAAGCCTACAAAGCCTACCGTGCCTGGGGAGCAAAAAATAAATGCACTTTCATGCAAGAGACGTATGGCGACGTGCTGCTGGGACATTTATCCGATGTTCCGGGCAAAGAACTTACACATACCCTGTCATCATCCGTTTCCACAGGCAACGACTCGATTTTTCTCGATTTTTCAACGATGGTAAAGGCCTCGCAAGCGATTTCCAGGGAGATAAAGCTCGATAGATTGTTGACCAAGCTGATGGAAATCGTCATGGAAAACGCCGGGGCCGAACGGGGAGCTTTCATCGAGAAAAAGGAAGGAAAACTTTACGTCGAGGTGCAGGCGACAACGGGAAATCAGTGGCAGTATCCGGGCGTTGTCCTTGGGCCTGACTTTGATCTTTCCTCTGCGATCATTCATTATGTCGCCAGAACCGGCAAGGATATCGTCTTGGATCATGCTGCCACCGAGAAGCTTTTTCTGAATGATTCCTACATTCGAAACAAGAAACCCAAATCCGTTCTCTGTATTCCCATCGCGTTGCACGGCAATCTTGTGGCAATTCTCTATCTGGAAAACAATAAAGTTGCCGGTGTGTTTACATCCCGAAGGGTGGAGCTCGTTAAAACTATTGCCGCCCAGGCAGCGATTTCTCTTGAGAATGCCAGGATTTACAAATCATTGGAAGCATCGGAAAGCCAGTACCGCTCGTTGTTCGAGAATGCTGTGGAGGGCATTTTCCGGACAACCATCGACGGCGAATTTTATCATGCAAATCCGGCTCTGGCCAGAATCCTGGGATATGATTCACCCGAGGAACTGAAGGGATCCGACGGGAAATCGGTCGTCCAAATGTACGTCGACCCGGAAGAAAGGCATCGATTGCTGAAAACCATTCAGGAGAAAGGTCATGTTACCGATTTTGAAACCCGGTTTTTCAGAAAAGACGGCAGTGAATTCTGGGTGTTGATATCGGCCAGGGCAATATATACTGCCGCGGGAGAAATTCGTTATATCGAAGGTTCTCTGTTGGATGTCAATGCACGGAAAGAAAAAGAGCAGGCACAAAGCGAACGCAGGGCGGCAGAAGCCGCGAGTCAGGCCAAAAGTCAGTTCCTGGCCAGCATGAGCCACGAAATCAGAACGCCGATGAACGCCATCATGGGATTGGTGGAACTCGTTCTGAAGACCGATCTCACCTTCAAACAGCGCGATTATCTGGTCAAGGTCCGGTCGGCTTCCCGGACCCTTTTGGGTATCATTAACGATATCCTTGATTTATCAAAGATTGAAGCGAACCGTGTCGAGCTCGAGTTCATTGACTTCTATCTGGAGCAGGTTTTCGACAGTCTCGCCGATCTGACCACTATCAGGGCGGAAGAAAAAGGGATCGAGCTGATCTTCAGTATAGCCTCCAATGTTCCGCTCCAGCTGAAAGGTGATCCGACGCGGCTGGGGCAGATCCTTCTAAACCTGGTCAACAATGCGATTAAGTTTACCGAATTAGGAGAGATTGTCGTTAAAACGGAGGTCGTCCACGAGGAAAACGATCAGGTCATGCTGCAGTTTTCAGTTACGGACACCGGAATTGGCCTGACCCCGGACCAGAAGGATAAAATCTTTCAAGCCTTCACTCAGGCGGATTCGACCACTACCAGGAAATACGGCGGCACCGGTCTCGGCCTCACAATCTGCAAGCAACTTGTTGCCAGAATGGGCGGTGAGATATCGGTGGAAAGCCGGGAAGGCAATGGCAGCACCTTTTCTTTTTCGGCAGTGTTCGTGAAAAAGAAGACGAGCATGGAACTGATCCCCCCCGTGGATCTCAGAGGAATGCGGGTTTTGGTGGTCGACGACAATTCGACTTCCAGAATTATTCTCAGGGAGATGCTGACGGCCTTCAACTTTAACGTCAAAACCGCTGATTCCGGCGAACAAGCCCTTGATCAGCTGCGCAAGGCTGCAGACGATGCACCCTTTCAGCTGGTGTTGATGGATTGGAAAATGCCGGGTATGGACGGCATTCAGACATTTAAGCGGATTAAGGAAAACGGCATGTTGTCCGATATGCCGGCGGTATTGATGGTTACAGCCTACGGCCGGGAAGAGGTCATGAAGCAAGCCGAGAATCTCGGTATGGACGGATTCCTTATAAAGCCAGTGAATCAATCGGTGCTTTTTGACACCATCATGACCATCTTCGGCAAGACCGTCACATCAAAGATGCCGGAAAAAAGGGAAAAAACGGCGGACATCGAACAGCTTGGCAGATTGAAGGGCACCAGAATACTGGTTGCAGAAGATAATGAGATCAACCAGCTTGTGGTCAAAGACATTCTCAGTCAAGCCGGGGTTGTCGTAACCATTGCGGGCAATGGCCGCGAAGCGGTGGAAAAGCTTCAGAAGAATGCGTTCGATCTCGTCCTGATGGATTTGCAGATGCCGGTTATGGACGGATTTTCAGCCTGCCGGGAAATACGCAAACAGGATCAATTTAAAGATCTGCCGATTCTTGCCATGACGGCCCATGCAATGGTTGAGGACCGGCAAAAAAGCATGAAGGCGGGAATGAACGATCATGTTACCAAACCCATAGATCCTCCTGTATTTTTTTCCGCTCTGCTAAGGGCTCTCAAGCCGGGAGAACACATGGATTCTGCTGAGTTTATCCCTAAAACAGAAGAGCTGCCGGTATTCGAAGATGTTGATTTAACGGCAGGGCTGGCCAGAGTTTCGGGAAATAAAAAGCTCTATCGAGAATTGCTCGACAAATTCGCCGACAGATACAGTTCTGCCAAAGAAGAGCTGGAGAAGCTCATAGAAGAAAAAGACGCGGAGGCAGCCAGAGGACTGGTGCATACAATCAAAGGAGTCGCAGGTAATCTCGGCGCCATGCGCCTTTTCTCTTTGGCCGGGGATCTTGAAGTCGCCGTGCTCAAGGGTCTGCCGGAACTGAGCGGTGACCAAGTGAAAGAATTCTTTGTCGTATTGCATCAAGTCATCGAATCAATTCGGACCATTTTGCAGGAAAATATTTTGAGTGAACAAACCGACATTGACAAGAACCTCTTGCATCTTTCGGGCATGGACGATGATCGGCTTCGGGAACTGGTGGACGAACTCGGTCAGGCGATCGAGGATGATATGGCACAGGCTTTGAGTCTCATAGATGATTTGGAAAAAGGTGTCGAAGATGCCGAACTTTTGAAATTTTTGGACTTGATCGAAGAAAATCTGAAAAGCTATGATTCCGATATGGCTATGGAAAATTTTTCCAGAATGATCAAGCATATGAATTAACAAAATTAAGCTGTGGTTAAAAAAAAATGAAAAAAAACAGAAAGACCAGGAAAATCCTGATTGTTGACGATGAACCGTCGAATCTCGATATTCTTATGGATCTCTTGAAGGAAGATTATAAGGTTGTGGCCGCATTGAACGGGGAAAAGGCGCTGGCCATGGCGGAGTCCGGTTCGCCTCCGGATCTCATCCTCCTCGATATTCTGATGCCGAAAATGGACGGATATGAAGTCTGTCGGCATCTGAAGGAGAATGATGCCACAAAAAATCTGCCTGTCATTTTTGTAACGGCGGTCTCCGAGGTTATGGATGAAACAAGGGGGTTCAAGCTCGGTGCCGTGGATTATATCACCAAACCGTTCCATCCGCCGGTGGTTAAGGCAAGGGTCAAGGCGCATATGGAGTTGAAGATCAAAAGCGATATGCTCGAACAGCTTGCTTCCATCGATGGTCTGACCAATCTCTATAACCGGCGCAGATTGGATGAGCTGCTCAAGGGAGAATGGAATCGGTGTAAGCGCAGCCAAGAACCGCTCTCTCTGGTCATGATCGACATCGATTACTTTAAACTATTTAACGATACATACGGGCATGCCATGGGGGACCAATGCCTGAGAGACGTTGCCTGGACCCTAAAAGATTGTCTGAGACGCCCTGGAGATATCATTGCCCGTTACGGAGGTGAGGAATTTGCCGTGCTTTTGCCGAACACCGATGCAGAAGGGGCTGAGGCCATGGCGACAAAATTGCGTAAGGAGGTGGAAATGCTAAAAATTCCTCATAGCAGTTCCGATGTGTCGGGGGTCGTGACCATCAGTTTGGGGGTAGCTACGGTTTTTTCCGCCTTCGATGTTGATTCATCGGAGGAGCTGTTGAAAGCGGCCGATAGCGCCTTGTATCAGTCCAAGAAAAACGGCCGCAATCAGGTTGCCAGCAAAAATCTGCAGAATTAGCCTGAAGTTTCTTTATTTTGGGTAAGGTTCTCTGTTGAGCAAAGATTGGGGGAGCCAAAATCTATGAGGAGAAAAGAGTGTGATGATCAGTAAAAAGTCAGGACTTACATTGCAACATGAGGGCTATTACGGGGTCATTGAAATAAATGATCAAAAAATATCCGGAAAAGTTCCCGAAAACTTTACATTCAACACTCCGGTGGGAATCGCTCAAGATCGGCACGACAATGTTTGGGTTTGCGACACCGGCAACAACAGGATCGTTATCTTCGACCGAGACCTGGAAAAGATCCTCCAGATTCTCAGATTTCCGGGAACGGGTCGGACAAAGGCCCAGAAAATACCGTTCCTCATGCCGTTCCATCTTTGTCCTCACCCTGAAAAAGATGTGATGTTTGTTACCGACATGGGCAACGCACGGGTGGTTGCCCTTGCCTACGACGGGAAAAAGGCTAAATTCGCTTACTCCTTCGGTTACGAGGGAGACGGCATCAATGACGAAACGTTCATGCCTTTGCAGGATCCCAATGGTGTCACCTTGGTCAAAGAAAAAAACGGTGAATATTCGATCTATGTCTGCGATGAATTTTTTCATACCAAGGACGATCAGCGAAACCGATGCGTCAAGTTTACTGAAAAAGGTAAATTTGTCGAGCAATTCAAAACTATTGTCGATCCCGAAGGCAAACGTCACGATCTGCTCTGGCCTCAGGGGATAGGTTCGGATGATGAGGGGAGGTTGTTTATTGCCAACACAGGAAATTATGAGATTATACAGTGCCATTCGGAGGGCAAATGCGATAAAGACCACGACAAGACGCATCACGGCAGCGTCCTGCTGCACAGCTTCGGTGATCCGAGGGGGATCGGTTCCTTTAATATCATGCGAAGCGTCAATGTGATTCGAGACAAGGTCTTTGTCGCGGACCAGATACTCAACACTATTTCCGTCTACGAAACCAGCGGGAAGTTAAAAACCCTGATTTCCGGGATTCGCCCGAGCTGGAACCATGATGAACTGGCCGCCCGTTCTTTGTCCGATTTCGCCTATTACGACCTTGAGGACCAGGTTCTTCTCAATCCCTATACCATTTGCCAAGGAGAGAAAGAGGGACTCTATTTCATTTCGGAACCTTTCACCTCACGTATCATCAAGGTCCAAATTCCCACTCTGGACGGAAAAAAGACGGAGGCTCGTTTGATCAAGGCGGTGGGCGATCGTCGTAATATATCGAACAAGAAAGAGCATATCTCCCAGTTGAATTGCGTTACCGCGGTGATTGGATTCAACGATAAGAATGAGTCAGGTGGGCAGGGCGCTGACAATCCTGAACTTCCCTTTTATGCAAGGTGTAATCCTTACCAAATGTGGTATTCAGGGGTTAGTGAAATGGTAACTTCTCAATATCGTTACTGGTATGATCTGACACTCGATCAGATTGCAACCCTTGGCGAACTCAGCAAACAGAAACTTACCCTGGATGCGGGCAATTGGACAATCAAGTCCTATTCGGAAAGGCATCGGGAATTTCTCGAATCAAGCCATACAATGGAAGGTTTTTACTTCCCAGGCGACCTTGCCATGGCCATTCACTATCCCGAACGACCGCTTTTCGGTCAGATTTGTCCGGGAAGCCCCCTTATTTTCGTCACTAATTTTAATTTCTCGACCGTTACGATTTATCAAGTCAATATCGACGGGAAACTGACCAACTACGGATTGCCCTTTGGGTTTCCCGGCTCGATGCCGGCCTGTCTTCTCGGTCCTCAGGGTATCGCCATCAATGACAGCGGAGAAATCTTCATTGCCGATTCCCTCAATAATCGCATCTCAAAATGGCAACTGCTGAACACGGGACAGGTCTTTTTCGACAAAAATTTCAGCTGGCAGGAACCCGAAGACAAAACGTATCGTTTTACTCCCACGGATATTGCCGTCGACAGTCAGCAAAGACTTTTCGTCACCGATCAGTTCAATGACCGTATCAGGGTTTTCGACAGGACCGGCAAGGGGCTGTGGAGCTACGGGAAATCGGGATATTGCGACGACCTCGAAGAGGATTTCGAGATGTTCATGCTGCCGACAAGTGTGACAATAGATCGCGATGAACTGATTGTGAACGATCTGGTGAATCGGGCTCTGAAAATCTTTAAAATTGAAGACGATAAGCTGAGCTTTCTCGGAGGAGCCAAAGCCTTTAAAGAGTACCCGCAAAACGGCGGCATATGGATGCCCTTTTTCATTTACGCTCAGGATCGCCGGGTGTACGTGCCCGACTCCACATTCAATGTGGTGAATATCTTCAGCTATTGATTATGATTACAAAACTAAGCTTCACGCTTTGATTCGCCTACGAGACACTGCCACAACCGGGCTTTTTCCTCATCTTCAAGGTCTTTGAATTCGACTGCGAACTTGTCGGTCTTTGATCTTACGACCCGAGCCTTGAGTTCAAAGGCATTTAGGGAGTCGTCGTGGGTCTTAAATGCGAAGGTTAGAAGAATTTCAGTATCCGCTGAAGGGCATATCGAAGCAGAGCAGACGGCACACCCTCCCGTTGAAATGTCGAGAATACACCCCGTCCCTTTTTGGTCGTCTGCAAAAAAATCGACGGGATGTGGGGTGTTGAATTGAAACCGGAGAGAACGCCGTTTCATGAAGGCGTTGAGCTTTTCTTCCGCTTCTTCAAGGGAATAAACGTAAGACGGCTTGTATCCGGAGATTCTTGACGACAAATTTACGATCTGTTTGTAAATCAAACTACTTCCATTCATCACCCGAACGACCTGTCCAACTCCGTTTGCGATCAGATACGTCATTATCTTTCTAAATGTAGGAATACCGCTCAAGTGGGCAAGAGTGCATTCGGAAAGATCAGTTATGACATCGAAACCCGGTTGGAGATCGGCAACGCTAAACCGGACATCGGTATAGAGGTTGTCCATTTCTTTTTTCGATATTTTACCGGAAATTTTAAAATACAACCTATTTTTTTTGATATCTGCTTTAACCTTCATGGCCTGCGCATAACTGGTGATACGTGTGCTGATCGCATGGTATGAACAGAACCATAACCGAAACCGCTCTTCCCATCAAAGGAATAACTTCATTGAGAGATCATCGCTCATAAAAACAACATCTTAATTTGATGAAATGACTTCTTCTAGAGCCAAATCCTGATAGGCGTGGAACAAACGATGACAGAATCCGTCCCACTCCCTGCAAATCGCTCTTGTCACTTCAGTATCATCGGTGAGATCGGGATGGGCCAACAGATTTTCTATTTCATCTTCAAATCCTGCAATGAGTGAACTTTCAGCCCCTGCCAGGAGGCTGCGCACAAAGACTTTCGGTTTGTATACCGATTTTACCTGTTGCAGGTCTCTATGAATCTGGTTGAGCAGGACATTTCGAGGCCCTTCCCAGAGTTCATTGACTGCTGCATCCCGATACAGTCGCGGAAGACTTGAAAAATCTTCCATCACTCCGTGTCCGCCGAAGATCGACATGGCCATGCGCACCTGATCCACGCAATCCCAGGAAGCGGTGATTTTCTGCAGCATGATCAGCTCCCTAACATTGAAACGTTTTTGTTGCAACTTCGGAGATTCGGCCGGGTCGATACGGGTTTTCACCCCTCCTTCCAATTCCAGGAAAGCCTTGTAGACTTTGAAAGCTCCGGCCGTGGATCTTCCGGCGATTTTTTCAAGATCGGCTATCTGGGCAGCCACCATTGGAAAAGCTTGAAGGTTTTGTCCGAATGCCGTCCTGAATTCACTGTAAAGTTTGGCTTCCCGTGCAGCCCTCGTCATGCTTGCCGCACCGGAAAGGCCCACCGTCAGACGAGAATATGTCAGAACGATTCCGACAACATTTGCCAGACCACGATCGATAGGACCCACGGGATATGCGATTGCACCGTTAAACGTCATTTCTCCTGTGGTAAGCTCGGATGTTCCCATTTTCCATTTTATACGGTCGATGGTGCATCCGTTGCGGTTTTCCTTTTTCTTATTGCCGGGCAGCCAGGATGGTACGACAAAGATGGCGATTTTCTCCGATCCCTTGGGTTTTGCAGTGACTACGGCATAATCGGCATGGGTTGCGGAACAAAAGAACTTGGTCCCATAAAGCTTCCAGGTGCCTTCCTCCCGGACGGCTTCGAGAAGATTTGCCGGTACATCGGAACCACCCTGGATCTCCGAGAGATACTGGGCTCCAACGGCAAAATCACCGTTTTCCCCTTCCTTGCAGTGAGCAAGTATTTGTCTTGTCTCAGGAGAGTCTGCAAAGGCATCCAAGACGGCAACCAAGCCCTCGGTGCAGGTAACGGGACAGGCTATGCAGGCTTCCCCATTTTGATAGATAAGAAACATCTTAATCAACCTTTCCCATGGCGAGGTTTTTGCTGAAAAGAGGGCTTCTGCAAAGACCTCTTTCTCCATGACTCGTGTTTCCATGGGACGGACAATCCTGTCGATTCTATTATGGTGGCCGTCGTAGTGGAGAAGGGATGGCCTGTTCTCGGGCCGGGCTGCAGTATCGGCCAGATCGCGCCAACGGAAAGAAGCCTTGCGTGAGAGATTTCGTGCTGCCCGGTCGACTGCCTGCCAATCTTCTCCTGCGAAATACTTGACTACCTTTTGGATAAAAGGATCGTCGGCATAGTAGTCGATGCTGTTTCTTCTACTTACAAATGCATCAAAATTATAGGGATTGTCTCTGTTGGGAAATGACATTTCATCCTCCTGGGAGATGGCGTTAAGGCGAAGCTGCCGACTGAGCCCATTGGCGGAACAGAAAGCACTCATTGTTTACCATTTTATCATCGATGAAGACCAAAAAAAAAGGTTCATCCGACTCATACGTACTTATTTATTAATCCAGGCAGGCGGAGGTCGTCGTTTACGGTCGCATCGCGGAGGCCCGTCCGGGAATCACATCAGAGCAGCGGCCGGAAGCGATGACCTCCGTCGGTATGCTCTTTTCGGATTTACAAAAGTACGTTCAATCCTTATGAACCAAAAAAAAAGAAGTGAGAGAGCCTTCATGCAAGCTTCACAGACCGCCGCAGCATTGCGTATTTGGAGTATTCAGTATTTGCGCTCCGGATGATATAATGAGGTGTCAGGTCTGTCACAGCAATGCAACTGAACGGTTTCGGTAGTGAAATAAAAAATTTCCGGTAACAAGTTGCCTGCCAATGCAGGCGAGGCCAGTTCACAATTCAACCGGTTGAAAATTCAAGACAAGGAGACGGGCATGTCTGAAAAAGAAATTACCGTCGGTGATTCGCCGGAAGACAAACGGACTCCGAATTCATTTGATATTTGGAAAGGCTCATGGGAATTCGCGGGGGTGATAAGGGCGCAGGATAATCTTGATGAATCCACGGCACCCGGAAACAATGAAACGATCACAACCGGCTCATCAGACTATGAACCTTGCGATTGTGCCGGGGAAAGCGCAGCGGCCGGCGATTTGACACAATATTCTGAGTTTCCACAGGAGATGGTCGCTCAGTTGTCGCAAAAAACGGAACAGATGTCTCTTAAGGAACTCTGTTCCATCGAAGAAGAACTGTTGCGATTTCTTGAATCGGAAAATAAAAGCGTACGGGATGAATGGTATGCATATGCGATGCTGGCTGAGGTATTGAAACGTAAACTTTCTTCAACGGATAACAGAGGGAAGGGAGGCAATGATGAATTTTTACGATGCTTGGGAATGTATGAAAAGTCGTTCGAGATTGCCGGTGAGGCAACGTTGCAGGACTGTGATATCGATATGGAGGATCGAGGAAAATCGGAATATCTCACTCTTCTGCATACCTGGATCAACGAAAATATCGACAGTCTTCTTCTAGAACCTGACAATGATAAAAAATTACATAATATCATAATAATAGAAGAAAAATTAGCAAAGGGGACACGGTTTGGCGATCCGTTCCACGAAAATTTCGAAGAGCTGATCGTAAAACTTGAAGATATTAGAGGTATTTTAGCTATTTACGGCGCTCATGTCCCGGACGGCGATGGGGTTTTTGAAAACTACGAAAGCGGGAAGGCTCCGGTAAATAATTGGATTCCAAAGAAGTATGAAGAAAGCAATGATGAATCCCGCTTGGAAAATCAATATGCACATTTCGGGAAAACACCACAGTTCAAAGCCCACCCTGCATTCGGTTTGGTGGTTTTCGGAATATTTTGTCTGGTTGCAGCAATAGCGTACTTTATCATGAGCAGCAGTCCAGTGAGACCGATAATCACAACCAAAACGGTTTTGCATAAAAGGCCGGTCATGACTATTTCGCCTATAGAGGAAAACGCACGGGCGACGGATCCGACATTAAAAGAGCCGCAAGCGAACCCTCAGCAAGTTTCGGGATCTGCATCTTTTATCTCTTCTCTTCCTCCAGATGAACCCAATTCGATTCAGACCACCGGCTCTGTTCTCCATGAGAAGGTCGACTCTCCTCCGGTCACTTCTGTTGCCATAGAGCCTTCAGCCGAAAGCCGGGACAAGGTGCTTGATACAAATAAGGACAATATGAGTGAGAAATTGCCCCTAACTACCGATAAAAATAAGGAGATGCAAGAAAGATCAGGGCATGATTCCGGTCAATTTCCTGTTGAAAAAAATGATTCTACAATTCAGGGGGACAGTGCCTCTCCCGTTTTTTCGACCAATCAGAGCGTTTCTTCCACTGTCGTGGCCGAAAAACATACCCAACGGGAAAGACGGGCTGATGACACGGCGAACAATTGCGGGGCCCTCTATATTAAAATATCACTTGGCAAGATTCTCAGTAAGGATGAGGCAAAATTTCTCGAACAGAATTGCAATTAAAAAGTCCTATGAGATTTGCTGAAGGAGACTCTGTATCGAAGTTTTTGTCTAATCATTTCAGTACATTTTCTATCGTTTCGATTTCATCTTTGCTGATTTCTCCTCTGGTAGAGTGAAGCTCTGGGATAAGGTGGAGCTGCACCCTTATACATCCATATATCGGATTTTTTTTCTTCGGCAGGCGGGAAGATACGATAACTTCTTGTGAAATCAATTTAAACAGTATAAGAGAAGGGAATTCTAAATCATCCTTGAGTAGATTCGGAGCTTGTCTTGATTGTCCTTAATTCTCTGTTCCCCATTGTTACGTTGCTTCTTATCGGCGGCATTTTAAAAAAAATGGGCTTGACCGATACCGTTTTTCTCAATACGTCGGACAGGCTTATCTATTATTTTTTCTTTCCTGTCATGCTCTTTTGGAAAATCGGCGGCGCCTCCTTGGATAAAGGGATTGACTGGAATTTCTGTATGGCATCTTTGACAACCCTTGTTGCCATGTTCGTGTTGAGTACCTTGGTCATCAAATTCTTTCGCATAGGAGATTTCCAGGCAGGCTCCTTTTCCCAGAGTTGCTACCGGTTCAATACCTATATCGGAGTGGCTGTAATCCTCAACAGTCTGGGAACCGAAGGAGTGAAATACTTCGGTATTATGATAGGATTTGCGATTCCGCTGATCAATTTTTTTGCCGTTTCCACCCTTATTTGGTTTTCAGGAGAAGATGTGGGCTTGAAGAGGCGTGTGCTCATACTGAGCAGATCCCTTGTCTCGAATCCATTGATCCTCGGGTGTCTGGCCGGCATTTTTTATTCCAGAATGTTCGGGAGGTTTCCCGTTTTTGTCAATAATTCTCTGAGCCTGATATCCATGGTCGCCCTGCCCATGGCTCTGATATCGGTGGGCGGGTCTCTTACCTTTTCCGGAGTTAAGGGAAACCTGTTTCCGTCGATGCTCGGATCAGTTTTGAAGCTGGTTGCCTTGCCGATGATGGGCTGGTTGGTCTTTCATCTTTTCCATGTCACCGGAATTCCGTTCAAGGTTGGTATGATTTTTCTCTGCCTGCCGACTTCCACAGCCATCTACGTGCTTTCGTCCCAGATGAACAGCGATACCGTACTGGCTTCTGCCGCAATCGTCATTTCAACCTGCCTCTCGTTTGTTTCTCTGTCTGTGGCTTTGCTTATCTAACCGGCACTATGCCGGTAGCGCAGGATTTTCCCACGTTCCAAAGTCCATGGGCGAACCCCTTTGCGAAGAGGACTTCTTGTTTCAACTTTGGTGTCTCTATAAAAAAAGGTGAAGTTCATCGTCGATTTTTGAGCGATACGATACACAAAAGGGTTTTAAATATAGATTAAAACGATGATCTTTATAAGAAATATCGTTAAATGTTATTTGACCTGATCAGAAAAACAGCCTACTGTAAAACTACGCCTCTGTGGTATTTCTTTATAACAATATTAAGGAGATTGATATGAAAACCTGTGCAGCAGTACTGCTTTCGTTCCTTGTGTTATTTGCGCCTGGCGTGCTTTTGGCCAAATCGCAGTCAGGAACTATTACGATGGAGTTCGATCTTACAGCACAGCCTAACACGAGCGATACGCAACTCTGGATACCGTATCCTGTTTCGGATGAAAACCAATCGATTACCGATGTCAGGATCAAAGGAGATTATGCAGATTCGGCGGTTTATACCGACAAGAAATTCGAGACACCGATACTGTATGCAAGGTGGAACAAGGGGGCTCCGTCAAGAAAGTTGACCTTTTCTTTCCATGTTGTACGCCAGGAAGTCGTTCGTCGAGATCTCCCAACAAAAGAAGCAGCCTGGAATCCGGAGGATTTTAAACAATACCTGATGCCCACAAGTCTGGGTCCCATCAACGGAGTGGTAAAAGAACTGGCCGACAAAATCACGAAGGGAAAAACAACTACGGTTGGCAAGGCCAGAGCCATCTACGACTGGGTAATAGACAATATGCATCGCGATCCGAAAACCATTGGATGCGGAAAAGGGGATGTCTGCTCGTTGCTTGCCGCACCGGGTGGAAAATGTACAGACATCCATTCTGTTTTCGTGGCCTTATGCCGTGCTGCCGGCGTTCCGGCGCGGGAAATCTTCGGTATTCGTCAAGGGAAGAAGCCGGTGGTCGATATCACCACATGGCAACATTGCTGGGCAGAATTTTATCTTCCCGGCTATGGCTGGGTCCCTGTGGATCCTGCGGATGTGCTGAAAAAAATGCTGGTGGAAAACCTTAAACGATCCGATCCGAAGATCATAGAAGCCAGAAAATATTTCTGGGGAGCATGGGACCAGTACCGTGTACAACTGGCTGTGGGCAGAGATGTTGAGTTAAATCCTGCTCAAGACGGCCCTCCGTTGAACAATTTCGGATATCCTTTCGCCCAGATCGGCAAGGATACGCTTGACTGGTATCAGCCCGAACATTTTGTTTATAAAATTACCTATCGTGAGTAGGCTCTGCTGAAATTCACGGTCTCTTGGTAGACGATTACCGGCACTTCATCGCACATGATCAGGTCGCCTTGTGAAGAGCCTTTTATCGCTTCGGCCTGATCCTGCACTCTCGAACACCGGTAGACGTTTACCGTTTTTGAGTAAATTCCACATCTCGCATCGTTCTACACGGTGATGGGTGGTTTAGCAACTCCGGTGTGTTTCCTTTGGGCTGCATTTTTCACTGGAACCGACAAGGCCATGCATGGCACCCCATGCAGAGGCGCTGGCGCGGTCATTTACCCCTATTTTGTTGAAAATATGGATAATATGGCTTTTTACCGTATGTTGGGAAATCCTCAACTCGTTTGAGATTTCCCTGTTGGTGGCACCTTGTGAAACGTGACGTAAGACCTCGATTTCACGTTTGGTTAACGGAGCGGCCAGGGAGGCGTTGGCGGCATCGAAACCCGCATTCCGGTCCTGCTCGAAGAAGGCCAAACGTGTTTGCAGATCTTGGATTCGCGCTTCCTTCTGGGTGATTGTTTGAAAGAGCCGCCCGGAGTCAATATCAAAAGAAATCGTTTTCACAACGTTTCCGGTCCTGTCGTAAACCGGAAAGATGGCCTTTTCTTCAATGGGTCTGGCCATATGCGGGCAACCTGAGATCAATGCTCTTTGTCGGGAAAGCGCCGCTGCATAGGCCATACAGGTTGTATAGCCGCACTTGCGGCAGTTTGAGCCCGGCAAAAGCCGGTAGATATCCAATGCTGAGGACGGTTTGAATTTCTTGTGGTTGGGAACTATTTCCGAAGTTCTTGCTGATATATCCACAAGGAACTCAAGGAGTTTTGGTAAAAACTCCATGGCTTCCGCCATGTCGCTCACTGGTGCAAACGCGCCATCCATGGAATAAAAAGCGCAGAGCCTTTCAGCGAAAACAAACTTAATGTAAACAGGCTTTTCATAGTAATGGGCGTGATCGGCAACAGCATTTATATAGGGGAACAGCGGAGAAAGGTCGCGCTCCACCCTGAATTTTGCGCCGTATGCTCCGCACGCTAATTCGTTTGAAGTATCGGCAAGGGGACCGGAAGGAAAGAGCGTCAGAGAATCGTATGACTTTGTGAAATCCGTTTTTTCCAGGCAATCGATTTTGTTCATAGCTGTGTCCCTCAACTTCGTCCATCAGGAAGATCCTATCCGTTTTTTCCTCAGCTTGGCTGCTTGAAAGCAAAAAAAAGAGAATGCATCACCCATTTGGGCGATTCTCAAAGAGAGCATTTCCGGTATAATCTTACACAATTCTTACGTTCATATGCAGAATACATTGTGTGCACAGAGTTCGGCAACAAGAAAGGAGACGACAATGCCTCAATTCAAAACCCTGATGGATGTCTTCAAACTGCTCGAGAAGAGTAACTGCAGAAAATGCGGTGAAAAAACGTGTCTGGCCTTTGCCGCCGCCGTCTTTGGCGGAAAACGGTCTTTGGCCGAGTGCCCGCTGGTTCCCTCCGAGATTGCCGCTGAATACGCCGCACCGCAAGAGAGGCAGGCAGCGATGGAAGACGACCGTGAAAAATATATGGCGGAACTCAAATCCCGCGTGATGGAATCGGACCTGGCACAGGCGGCCTCCCGGATCGGGGCGGTCCATGATGGGAGTCGTTTGATAGTAAAAGTCATGGGCAAAAATGTTGAGATTGATTCTTCCGGCAGGGTGACAACCGAAATTCATACCACTCCGTGGGTAATGGCACCGCTTTTTAACTATATTCTTAATTGCAAGGGGAGACCGGTCGAGGGGCGATGGGTGCCGTTGCGGGAGTTGCCGAGCGGCAAAGACTGGTACCGGTTGTTCGGGCAGACATGCGAAAAATCCATGAAAAAAGTGGCCGATGCCTACTCTGATCTCTTCGCCGATCTTGTGGAGATTTTCAACGGCGAACCGGTCACGGATCATTATCAGTCGGATGTTGCCCTGGTACTCCGTCCGTTGCCGCTGGTGCCGATTTTGATTTGTTACTGGCATCCGGAAGAAGGGCTGGATTCGGAATTTAACCTCTTTTTCGATGCCTCGGCTGAGGACAATCTGGGAATCGAGGAAATTTATTCCCTTGGTACCGGCATTGCCCGGATGTTCGAAAAATTGGCCCTCAAGCATGGAGGCGTATCAGCCTAAACGAAATGAAGGAGACTGGCACATGAGCCAAAGATCACCGGTTTTTGCCAAGATCATAAACGATTATCTTGCCCAGGTCGCACGCATAAATGACCTTGAGAATGTCTGCTCTGCGTTGGGAATTGCAGCAGGAGACGATGGCTTCCGGATTCCTTTTTTTCAACGAATCCATACGGTGGGCCCCGATAGAATTGTCGATGAGAATGGGAAGACCCTCAACCATACCGTGGCGGTCATATTGTGCAAATATCTTCTTCTTTGCCCCAGACAACCGTCGAACGACTGCAGTCTGGTAACGTACAAGGATTTCAAGGACGCGGCGCCGTACATCGGTGGTTTTCGCAATACCGTGGAGGTGCCCATTGCCCGGAACTTTGAAAACAATCTCCAGGAACTTGAGAGGCGAAGCCGCTATCTCGGCGGAGAAACCTTCGACACGGAAGTCTCCTGTCAGCTTGCCATGAAATTTCAAGCTTTGCCGAAGGTACCGGTTTTTTTATTGTTCAACGATGCCGATGAAGAATTTCCGGCTCAGGCGATGCTGCTTTTGCAGAAAAACGCTTCTTCCTATTTGGATATGGAGTGCCTCGCCATGATCGGCGGTGTAGTAGCTCATCGCCTGCAGGATAAGCAAGCTTAAATCTTGGCCGGGGCCTGCGCCCCGACCAAGCGGCTTAGAACCTCATACCGAATGTTGCGGATATGGTGCAACCGTCGAGGTTATCGTTATAGGCGACGGGGACGGTTACCGCCGTTTTGTTAATGTCCACGTCTTCCGTCCAGCGATACGTTCCTTCAACACCAAGGAAGAATTGATCGGTGATATCGTAATTGGCTCCTACAACAAGATGGGCTCCGAAAACGAAATCTGAGTCATCATTTTTGAAAGTCCCATAGAGATTTGAGTCGACCTTGCTGTTGAGATAGACATAATAGGCGCCGACACCGCCGCCTCCATACACGTTGACTCTGTTGAAACCATACTCTCCTTTGAGTGTCAGAAGAAAGTCTGTTATGCTGAGTTCATCCTTCTGGTGGTACGGTCCCACAATCGTTGCAGATCCGTTTCTCTCACTCTTGGACCCTGCACCCTCTACGGTTCCTTCCAAAATCAGATGGGGGCCGAAATAACGGCCATAGGAAACGCCACCTGTAAAACCCGTATCATACCCGGCATCGTCGAAGGTGTCGGTGGGAATCATTGCCCCCGCTTTTACCTGGACATAGTTCGATCTACTCATGTTGTTTTGGGCTGCTGCGCTGCCGACGGCAGCAAAGCCGACCAACGTTGAAGCCACCAAAAAGCCTGTTATAATTCTATTCTGTTGTTTCATTTTGGTCCTCCATTTCTGTCGTTAATTTTATTAAACGTAATCGTACGTCATTTTCTGCGCTTGAATGCCAAAGGGGCATTTATCGGACAGGTGGGAGAATCAGTGCAAAAATGCAACCAAACTGATTCAAAGTATAACTGAAACGGTATCTCTTTTATGAAATAACTTCGGTTGGATCCTGAATGAGATGCAGGGATCATAACATAAAAATGATTTTTGTGCACAATGAAATAGACATGACCCACAAAAAACTGATTCCGTCCCCTGCTGCAGGTGGATATGAGATCAGTGGAAGGTTGCTGTTTTGTCGGGATTTTGAAAAAAGAACCATCTGTTTCTGGTATTAAAATGCCGTAAAATTATGTTCTGTCTTGCAATCCTGGGCATTGAATGCATAATTTCATGAAGTGGCATTCTTGTTTTATGGGGCAAATTGCGGGTTGCCCACTCGGAAAATGTATCTAACAAATTTATATGAGGTCATAGGAATGAAAATTTTGGTCGGATATAAAGGAACAAATGTCGGTAGAGATCTGTTGAAGCTGGCGGCGCATCGTATAAAAGCATATTCTGGGGAAGTTTATCTCATTACATCCTTGTTCGGCAGCGATCAAACGGATACGCAACAGGTCAAGGATGCGGAACAGCATCTTGCCAACGCCAAAAGCTTTCTGGACGAACAGGGTATCAAGTGCCACACGCATCTGTTGGTTCGGGGGAATAGTCCCGGTGAGGATATTGTACAATGCGCCATTGAAAACGAAATAGACGAGATTGTAATCGGTGTTAAAAGCAGGTCGAAGGTCGGCAAAATCCTTTTCGGTTCCACCGCTCAATTTGTCATTTTAAAAGCTGAATGTCCTGTGACTTCAGTTAAATAGCTTTTGTCCAAGGTGTCTCTTCCAGGAGAGACACTGAACAGATTAAGTCGGGGAGGAAGCATTATGAACGGCGCCCCTTACAATCTCGACCGGTTTTTAGATGCTCAGGAGTCGGTTTACCCCACCGTTGTCGGCGAGTTGAAGGCTGGCTGCAAGATGAGCCACTGGATGTGGTATATATTTCCGCAAGTTGCCGGGCTGGGGTTCAGTTCCACAGCCCGCTTTTACGCTATTGCAACACTTGAGGAGGCTGAAAGCTACCTGTTGCATCCGGTGCTTGGTGCAAGATTGAGGGAGTGCACCGAACTGGTCAATGCCGTGCAAGGCCGCTCGATCAGGCAGATACTCGGATCTCCTGATGATCTGAAATTTCGCTCTTCCATGACTCTGTTTGCTCTCACAACCGAGGACAACGGAATCTTCCTGGATGCCCTGCGGAAGTACTATAAAGGCGTCCCTGATCGGCTCACGTTGGACATCCTCGGATTGGCGAAGAAAAT